>CALIUJ010000050.1 GCA_938048785.1 uncultured Archaeoglobaceae archaeon
GCACAGTCTCTGGGCTACCAGCAACGATGAACGCAACTACGATCCTTGCAGCATTCCTCGCGTTGTCTCGGTTCTTGTCAACGCTCATCGAAGCGTAAGCGACGGTGTCGAACTTATCCCTTGTTTTACCCGCCTTCTGCAAACCAGCGTCGATGCTCTTCTTCGCCTCTTCAAAATCCTTAGGATGGGAAGCGTTTATCAAAACTCCGTCGCCAAGTTCTGCAGCTAATTGGAGCATTTTCGGTCCTTGGGCACCGATGTAGATTGGAATTTCTCCAGCCTTAAAGCCAAGCCTTGCTCCAGCAAATTTGAAGATTTCACCATCGTATTTCACAGATTTTCCGCTCAGCAAAGCACGGATTATCTCTACAGATTCCTTCATCCTCGTCAAAGGCTTCTCCCAGCTTATACCAATTCTTTCAAACGTAACCTTATCCCCAGCACCAATTCCGAGCACCGCTCTTCCACCGCTGATCTCGTTTATCGTTGCAATCGCCGAAGCTGTTAAAGCAGGGTTTATATGGTATGGATTCGTAACGCCAGGACCGATTTTTATCTTCTTCGTTCCCAACGCAAGAATTGTCAACATCGAGTACACGTTTCTGTTGTTGTAGTGGTCTGTAATCCATGTATACTCAAAACCGCTCTCTTCTGCAACTCTAACGTAGTATTCGAGCTCGTAGAATTTCAGATCTGGCACGAACTCAACCCCGAATTTCATAGCAATCCCCGAGGAAAGGTTACCTTCTCGTAGATAATCTTTTCCTTTTTAACCTTGAGATTTGAAACCAAAGAGAGGTGACGCAAAGCCTCGCAGAAAAATTTTTAAATTTTTAAACTACTTGTAATATGCCCAAGTGCTCGAAAGGAGGGAAGAAGGCGAAGGAGGAGAAGAAGGCGGAATACACAAAAGGAGAAGAGAAGGCTAAGAAGAAAAAGTAGGCTTTGCCATACTCCTTGGATCGAAAGAGAGCAATTCCTCCGCATTCAAAGGTATACAGACACGAGACACGAGCGCATTGAGGCTGTAAGGTAATCTGATTAGTCGCATCTCGCCAGTAGTGACCCATTCATCGATGCCAAAATCGGAATAGCGATCAGCAAGTTCCTTTCTCTCGTCCTGCGAGAGCTGAAGCGCCTCAGAATCGAGAACATGGACGTGAAAGCCTCTACCAGAGAATACCAATCTTATTTCCTCATATTCTTTTTTTAGTTCTTTGTAAAGCCTTGCGGTGTTTCTGCGAACTCTCTTGAACTCGACCATGCAGAAGCTCACTGTGTCCTTTCTCGCAACTTTCTCCTCCAAAGAGCCGTGATAAGGGCAATCCACGTTCTCCGGATCTAAATCGAACGCTAATTCTTGTCCAAGGAAGTTGTCGCAATCCCAGCAGTTCTTCGAACAGTTTTCGCAGAGACGTAAATCGCGGTAGAGATTTCGGTCGTAGTAAACGCCTTCTGGGAGATAGTAAAGGATGTAGTCAAGAACGTCCTTAAAGTCCTCGTGATCCTCTATTATCAGAGCCTTGTCTTTCTTCTCCTCGAACTCTTTTCGATAGACGTTCGTCCTTCTTCCAACGATAACCGCAAAAGCGGTGTTCCTTATGTCCCTCCACGAAAGCCATTCTGCAACTTTTTGGAGATCGAACTCGCTTTTATAAAACCGCTCCCTCTCCTCGAGTGTCGAGATCCTCATACCCTTTGGAAATCGATAGTGCACTGATAAAATACTCGGCTTTAGTTAAAGAGACTTTGGGTCGAAACCACTCAACTTCGCTTGATGCTCTTCTCATATCTCCGCAACTATTCCTGCTTCCTCTTGCTTTTTTTGAATTTAGAATTTCTGGACAACAATTATATACTACCTGTGCTAAAAAACTTTAAAGGAGGTGTGAAGTTGACGAACCCCGAAGAAAAGCCAAATACTGCGGTTGTTCTATCCCTCATAGGCGGTGTCTTGATACTCCTCGGTAGCACCATAGGCTTTTCTATGCCCATGTATGGATGGACAGGCTGTGGGATGGGTTGCTTCAACTGGATGATGAATCCCTTTGTTCCCATGGGTGGATGGCTCATAGGCTTGGCGTCTGGAATACTCGTTATAATAGGAGCGGTGATGCTAAACGCTCGCCCAGCTGAACACAACGTTTGGGGAACAATAATACTGATCTTCTCGGTAATCAGCTTTATAGGAAGGGGAGGGTTCCTGATAGGAGCGATCCTTGGAATAATCGGTGGAGCCTTGGCGATAGGATCTAAACCATTAGCCAAATAGAAGGGGATGGCGAGGCTTTCCGATAAAACGGAAGTGGATGAGAGAAAACATACGATTGCAACAAACCACAAACTTCAGAGAAAAAATATTAAAGAGGATCGAATCCCATTATGAACTCTTCGCAAATCGCACTCAACTTTGGATTTCTACCGTATAGAGAGGTCTTTGGGGAAAGAAAGAAACCGCACTTCTCGATAAGAGTTGATAATCTTGATTTCCACATCGATTCAACCCCTGGAACGGGTTTCAACCTTATAACGCATGCGCATTCAGATCACTATGGGCAAAGGAATGTTGAAAATCCGAGGGCAATTGCGAGCGATGAGACTGCGAAAATCCTTGAAGTTGTGAGTGAGAAGAGCTTTTTGGGTGTGAGATTCAAAATCGGTGAAACGATAAAAGTAGGAGACTTAAAGATAAAAACATTTCCAACTTTCCACATATACGGAGCTTCAGCCTTCTACTTCCCAAAGCTCGATCTTTTGATAACCGGAGACGTAAAAAGCTGGAAAAAGCTCCCAAAGTGCAAAGTCTTGATCACTGAAGCGACTTATTCCCATCCATCAAACGTTTTTGAAGATGAGATCGAACTTTTACTTGAAAAAGCTGAAGAGGGACATTGCCTTGGTGCATATCCAATCGGAAAAGCCCAGAGGGTCGCAAGGATCCTAAGCAACGATGGAATAGAGTTTTGCGTCGATGAAAAAATAGCGAAGATCTGTAGGGCTTTGGGAATTGAAGTGGGAAGCGGTGGTGCAAAGATTACTTCACCTTCAAAGCTCAAAAAAGGCTACATTTTGACCGCGCAGAAATACTACAAGTTACCAAGAATTGTCATAAGCGACCACTTGGATTATCGAGGACTTTTGGAGATGATAGAGCACTGTAAACCGGAGCACGTGATCTTCTACCACGGAAAAGCTTCGAAAACTTTGATTGAAAAATTGAAAGAAAGGGGTATAACTGTTTCGACACTTGAAGACATAGACGTTTTTCTTTAAGCTTTAAGCTCCGAGGTAAATTTCGCTATTTCCTCCTTCGCCCTTTCCCCAAACTTTTTTATCAATTCCACCAATGCGCTACCAACAACTACACCATCTGCTCCAGCATTGAAAAGCTCCACAACATGTTCTCTTTTCGAAACTCCGAAGCCAACTGCTATGGGCTTCCTACACGTCCTCTTTGCTCTTTTTAAGGCTTCAAAAGCGAGCTTTGAAATTTTTTCCCTTGCACCAGTCACGCCGTAGGTTGAGACAAGGTAAACGAATTCCGAAAGTTCATCGATCTTCGCAAGCCTTTCTTCGCTCGTGTTTGGAGCAGCGAGAAAGACGTTTTTGATCCCAACGTCTCTACAGATTCCCACAAATTCTTTTGCTTCATCAAAAGGTAGATCAACGACTAAGATCGCATCAAAACCGCTTTCATAAGCTTTCTCAACGAACTCTCGCATTCCAGCGCTGTGAATCGGGTTGAAATAGCTCATGAGAACGAGCTTTCTACTGTCCCTTTTTCTAAACTCCCTTGCAATCCAGAAAACGTCCTTGACTTTAAAACCGGAGCTAAGCGCTTCATAGTATGCTTTTTGAATCGTCGCCCCATCTGCGACTGGATCGCTGAAAGGAATTCCGAGCTCGATCATATCTGCGTTTGCGGAGAGCATGAAGTCCAAAGTTTTTTCCTTGCTCGGATAACCAGCGGGAAAGAAGACGATCAGGGATTTCGAGATCATTTCATCGCCTCCATAACAATGCCAAGATCTTTGTCCCCTCTTCCAGACAGGTTAACGATAACAGTTGAGCCCTTCAACTCTTCGTCTTTCTCGAGATAAGCCAAAGCGTGAGCGCTTTCGAGCGCTGGAATTATTCCCTCGAGCTTTGAAAGCTTTAGAAATGCGTTTAAGGCTTCTCTATCTGTCACAAACGTGTATTCAACTCTACCAGAATCCTTAAGAAAAGCGTGCTCTGGACCAACTCCGGGATAATCGAGTCCAGCAGAAATGCTGTGCGTGTCCAAGATCATACCGTCTTCATCCTGCAAGAAATAAGACCGCATCCCATGTAAAACTCCTTTTCTTCCAGCGTAAAGCGATGCGGAGTGCTTTCCAGTTTCTATCCCAAGCCCACCAGCTTCAACGCCAATCAGCCTTAGATCGTCGTTCAAAAATGGATAAAAGATCCCAATGGCATTGCTTCCACCGCCAACGCATGCAACGATTGCGTCTGGTAAAGAGCCTTCGATTTCAAGGATTTGCTTTCTCGCTTCTTTACCAATCACAGCCTGAAAATCTCTTACTATCGTCGGAAAAGGATGTGGACCAACGACTGAACCAATCAGATAGTGCGTCGTTTCAAAGCTTTCAGCCCAATCGCGAAGGGCTTCGTTTATCGCATCCTTAAGCGTTTTGCTTCCACTTTCAACTGCAACAACCTCGGCTCCGAGGATTTTCATTCTAAAGACGTTCATCTTCTGCCTCTCGTAATCCAATGCACCCATGTATATCCTACAACTGATTCCGAGTAAAGCGCACGCCATTGCAGTGGCAACTCCATGCTGTCCAGCGCCAGTTTCCGCGATTACCCTCGTTTTCCCCATGAACTTCGCAAGCAAAGCTTGAGCGAGTGTGTTGTTTATCTTATGCGCCCCGCCGTGAAGCAAGTCTTCTCTTTTAAGGTATACCCTCATCCCAAGCTCTTTGCTAAGGTTTCTCGCAAAGTATAGTGGCGTAGGTCTCCCAGCGTAGTTTCTCAAGTAGTAATCGAGCTCTCTCTTGAACTCTTCGTCATCCTTAAGCTTTGCATAAGCCTTCTCAAGTTCTTCAAGCGGGGGAATGAGAACTTCTGGAACAAATCTACCTCCAAATTCACCAAACCGCATTTCTCACCACCTTCACAAACTCTGAGATCAAAAACTCGTCTTTAAATCCGTTCCTCTCAACACCGCTCGAAACGTCGACTCCAACGGGTTTAACGAAGTCGATCGCCTTTGCAACGTTCTCGTAGTTCAAGCCACCCGCTAAGAATATTGGGAAGCGTTTTGCAACTTCTCTGCTCAAGTTCCAGTCGTGAACTTTCCCAGTCCCACAACCCGAGTCGAGCAAAATATAGTGTGGGCGGTAAAGCTCTATTTTCTCGATCATCTCCTTGGCTTCGTTTCGAGCTACAAAGGCTTTCATCGCAACGACCTCTTTCTTTAAATCCTCAAAGTCTTCAACGCTCATCTCTGAGTGGACTTGAACAAAATCGCATTCCGTCTTCGCAATTATTTCAATCCAATCTTCAACCCTATTTGCCGTTGAAACGACAAAGATTGGAATACTTGCGCTCCCTAAGATTTCCCTCGCTTTCTCGAGGTCAACGCTTCTCTTGGATTTGCTTCTAACCACAACTCCGCCAAAATCTGCGTATTTTTCGACGATTTCGAGCTCTCTTAGATTCTTGATCCCGCAGATCTTAACGATCATGGCACATCGAAACGAAATTTCTTATCATCTTAAGACCTTCCTCCGTCAGAATGCTTTCTGGATGAAATTGCACGCCCTCGATCATTCCCATCCTTATACCCATGAGAACGCCATCTTCGCTAATCGCTGTAACCTTGAAGCCCTTTGGAACTTCTAAGATCGCGAGCGAATGGTATCTGCCAACTCTCACAGGATTTTTGACGTTTCTAAAGACACCTTCGCCATCGTGGCTAACGAGAGAAGTTTTCCCGTGCAATGGCTTCACTTTCCCAACCTTCCCACCAAAGACTTCTGCAATGATCTGATGACCAAGACAAACACCGAGAATCGGGACTTCGAAATTGAAGAGAAATTCAAGCTCCTTGTCAGGCTTTCCAGGTCCAGGAGAGATCAAGACACCATCAAAATCGAGCTTCTTCGCTTCTCTCGCCACATCTTTGCTTATGACTTTGACCTTGTCGAAAAAAGACACGTAGTCGACGAGGTTGTAAACGAAAGAATCGTAGCAATCTATAACCAATATCATAACCCCACCGCCTTCAAAACCTTTGCAATCTTGTTCTCAGTCTCATAGAACTCTCTTTCTGGAATTGAATCCGCAACTATCCCCGCTCCAGCGCGAACTTTGCAAACTTTGTCGATTTCAACCATTCGTATCGCTATCGCCAAGTCTGAGAGATTTTGCGAAAAGAAGCCAACCGCTCCAGCGTAGATTCCACGTTTAGAAGTTTCTAATTTCTCTATCAACTCGACTGCTCTTCGCTTCGGAGCTCCCGTGACAGTTCCAGCTGGAAAAGCAGATTTCATTGCATCGAAGTGCGTAACATTTGCCTTTAACTCGCCCACAACTTCGCTCTCGATGTGTATGACACTCGGATACACGAGGGCTTCCATAAATCTCGTAACCTTAACGCTTCCAGCTTTGCAAACTCTACGAACATCATTTCTCGCCAAATCTACGAGCATAACGTGCTCAGCTTTCTCTTTTTCATCGCTCAAAAGCCTTTGAATTATCTCATCCTCCTTCCCTTCGATTCTCTTCGCAGTTCCAGCGATTGGATTGACCTTGAAAATCCTTCCTTCAACTCTCCCCATCGTCTCAGGAGATGATCCGACGAGGGATTTTTCAAACTCGAGCAAAAACATGTATGGACTCGGGTTCAAGTTTCGAAGTCTTAAATAGATCTCGAATGCATCAAAGTCGCTTTTGAGCTGATATTCCCGGGAAAGAACGAGTTGATACACCTCGCCTTCTTCTATGAACTCCTTTGCCTTCAAAACGAGTTCTTCGAACTTCTCCTTTTCTTCCTTCTTAAGAACAGTTGCCCCACCATCTCTGAAGCCTATCTCCTCTCTTTTTGCCTTCTCTACAATTTTCTCCGCGTTTTCAACGTTGTGACTGAAAAGCTTGCCGAGATAGTGATCGTAAACGAAATAGGAATCGTAGCAAGCAAAGAACGACTTCTCTTCGATTTTTTTCCCTATGAAACCAAGAACTGCGTCATAAGCGATGTAACCAACGAGCAATCCCTTCACGTGTATGCTCTTCAAAGCCTCAAATGGATCGTTTACCCTTGCGACATTTTTTCCATCGATCCTCAGACTTTCATCGATCTCCACTGTGTAAAGTGGGTTGAAGGAAACGTATGTGAACCTCGAGTTTCCAGTTTTCTCCACAGACTCGAGAATGAAAGGATAACCGAAATCTCTTATCGCGGAGTAAAGCTTCACAGGCTCGACGAAATCGTGCTTCTGCATGCTATCTCCTCCAGTTTTCTTAGAAATTCCCCTTTCTCAACTCCTTCCTTAAAAATCGAAACGTTCTCCTTCAGATCCTCGTAACCAATGGCAAACATAGCGAGCGAGAAGTTGATCGCAATTAAAGCAAAGTCTTCTTCGAGCCCTTTGTTCTCAAAAACAGCTCTAATGCGATTTGCAGATTCCTCCGAGCTTTTACATGGAACAATCCTGTATTCGCGAATCCCGAAATCCTTAGGGGTCAGATCGATTTTTTCAATACCTCTCTCAACGATTAGAGCCATAGTTTTCCCAGAAGGACTTACTTCATCGATTCCACTACCGTGGTAGACGATCCCCTTTTTGCCAAGGAGTTCCATAGATTCTGAAACGATTTTCAGCAGTTCCTCGCTTGAAACCCCAGTAATCTGCCTCTCAGGATTCGCTGGATTTACAAGTGGACCAAGAACGTTGAATATCGTTTTTATTCCAAGCTTTCTTCTTACCTTGGCGACCTTTGCAAAGTCTTTATGATAACGTGGGGCAAACAAGAAGGCAAAGTTTGTTTTTTCGATCAAACCCTTAGCTTCTTCAGGCGAAAGGTCAATCTTGATCCCAAGTTTCTCCAAGACGTCCGCAGATCCGCTTTGAGAGCTCATAGCTCTATTTCCGTGTTTTGCAACTCTTGTGAAGTTCGAAAGAGCAATCGCAACTGCGGTGCTGACGTTTATAGTCTCTGATTTGTCTCCACCTGTTCCGCATGTGTCGAAAACTCTTCCAAGCTCAATTCTCGATTTCTCGAGTATCGCTTTCGCGAAACCAGCGATAACTTCCGCGTCGTATTTCTTAGCTTCGAGGACTGCGAGAATTGCTGAGATTTCGATTTCGTCAAGCTCTGGAAGCTTTTTCGCTACTTCATATGCTTTTTCCATATCCAGAGATGAGAAGACTTCTTCGATCATAATCTCGCCTCCAAAAAACTTTTGACGATTTTTTCTGTGTCTTCCGCAAGCATGAAAGCGGTTCCAATTAGAACTGCATCAACGAACTCAAGAACTCTGAGATCTTCGATTTTCTTGATTCCGCTACCACTTATCTTTGTCTTTCTTATCTTTGGGGCTATTTTCATCGTTCTATTGACATCAACGTCTCTTGGATTGAAGATGTCGCGGTTGTTTATCAAAACAACCCTCGAATCTTCAGCGAACACGAGCTCCTCTTCGGAAAATACTTCAACGACTGGCTCGAGTCCATGGTCGAAGCAAAGATCTACAAATTCCGCGGTTCTTTCCTTCAAAATCCTTGCGATTAAAAGCAAAGCACTTGCTTCGACTTCACAAGTTCTCTCTATCTCCTCTTTGTTCTCTACAAAATCTTTTCTCAGCACTGGTAGATTCGTAGACCTGCAAATGTCTTTCAAAGTGTTGAATGAACCACCAAAAGCTTTTGCTGTTATGTAAGAGATCGCTGAGCAACCGCACCTCTCATAGATTTCTGCGAGTTTCAATGGGTCTCGTCCACGCAACAAGTCTCCATGTATAGGCGAGACGCATTTTATCTCTCCGATGATCGAATTCCTCCCTTTCACCTTTATAGAGTCAACAAATCCAAACTCCATCACCTGTTCCTTTCATGTAGGTTTGAATTATCCTTAGGTATATAAGCATTTCTAAGAGGTTTAAGCGTTTTAAAAAAGATTAGAAAAAATTCAGTTTTGCCTTCTTCTCCCAAGCAGGTAAGCTATCGCGATCAGCCCAGCGATTGCGAAGATCGCCTCAAAGCCTGGCGTTGGCTTAGGAGTTTGAGGATATGCGTTTTGATTGTTTTTGAAGTTGTTGGGGTAGATCGTTCGATGAAATCGTTTTGTTGGATGAATTATATAAATAATTTCCAGAGTATTCGCGATCTTGCAATCCGCATCTTCCATGCACCGAAAAGCCAGTAGCAAAAAATAAAGAGCTTTAAAAACTTCGAAAACTCTTCTTGATCTTAACAAGACAAATTTAAAGCTTTGAGCACGGCTTCAAGCTTCTCGATCGCAATCTCTACTTCCTTTTCGCTGATCACAAGCGGTGGAACTATGCGAAGATTTTCCTCTGAGGTTGCGTTTAGAACTAATCCAAAGTCAAGTGCCTTCTCAACGATCTTATCCGCATTGCTCGCCTTTACGCCTATCATCAACCCTTTTCCACGGACTTCTTCAAAAAGTTCTGAAAGGCGCTTCATGAAATAGTTTCCAACTTTTTCTGCGTTTTCAACGAGACGATATTTCTCGATTATCTCAATCGTTGCAAGAGAAGCCGTGCAAGCCAATGGATTTCCGCCAAAAGTCGAGCCATGGTCTCCTCTTTCCAACTTCTGTGCTATTTCCTCCTTAATGGCGCAACATCCGATTGGAAAACCAGAGCCCATGGCTTTTGCCATTGCCATGATGTCTGGTTGAAAGCCGTAGTGTTCCTTTGCAAACCACTTCCCAGTTCTACCGAAGCCAGTTTGAACTTCATCGAAGATAACCAAGAATCCATGCTTCTCTTTTAGCTCAAATATCGCCTTAACGAAATCTTTCTCTGCTGGAAAAACTCCCGCTTCGCCTTGGATCAATTCGAGGATGACAGCGCAAGTTCTGGAATCAACCTTCTTTTCTAAATCCGCCACGTCGTTGTAATTCGCGAATTCAACATCTCTTAGCAATGGTTCAAACGGTTTTTTGAACTTCTCCTTGTAAGTCACTGAAAGGGCACCCATTGTTCTTCCATGGAAAGCGTTTTTGAATGCAACAAAATTCTTTTTCCCACTCGCCTTTCTTGCAAACTTAAGAGAAGCCTCTATTGCCTCAGTTCCGCTGTTGCAGAAAAAGAACCTGTCCATCCCGGTTATCATCCTAAGCTTTTCCGCGAGCTCTATTTGTGGGATCGTGTAAAAGAGATTAGAAACGTGAACGAGCTTCTTCAACTGCTCATAGACCTTTTGAACGAATTCCGGATGCGAGTAGCCAATCGAGACGCAAGCGATTCCGGAAACCAAGTCTAGGTATTTCTTTCCATTGACGTCGAAAAGGTAGCAACCTTCTCCACGCTCAAAGACGACTTTTTGCCTTTTGTAAACCTGCGGAATCAAAACCCTTTCTTTTTCAATCCAGTCCACGCTTTCACCTCAAAAAGATTGGCATAAGCTTAAGCCCATCTATCATCCCAAATTTTCCTTTTGCACATGAGAACTCGGAAAAAGTTTTCACGTCATCTCTCTCTAACCCATAGATCGCAAAGGGGACGCTTTCCGCGACATGCGTTCTCAGCTCTATCGGAGTGGGATGATCGGGGATCAAGAGAATTCGAAGTTCGCTCAAGTCTGCTTTGTCCAAGATCCTTCCAACTATTTCTTCATCGTAGATCTCTATTGCTTCCACTTTCTTCTCCAAATCGCCTTCGTGGCTTACCTCATCGATTCCCTCTGTATGAACTGCGACAAAGTCGAATTCATCCATTGCCTTGAGAGTTCTCCTAACTATCCCCTTGTAATTTGTATCTATGTAACCCGTAACCCCCTCAACTTCTAAGAACTCCATGCCAAGTCCCCTCGCAATCCCCTTCAGCAGATCCACCTCTGATATCATCGCCCCTTTCAGCCCATAAGTCCCTTTAAAATTTGGAAAATTTGGCATCTTCCCCCCACCCCATGGCCAGATCATGTTTGCTTTCTCTGTAACCTCTGGGACGACTTTCTTCGACCATTCGATGAGCTCAATCAATACTTCGGCGAGCTTTCCGTCACTTGGCAAGTGCTCGGAGATCTTTTTGCCCTGTATGTCGTGCGGTGCAAATGTCTTCGCAACCTCAAAATCTTTTTTTATCGCCAAGAGATTTCTATAGCTTCTTCCCGCATGAAATTCGAGGAAATCATACTTCTTCCTTTTGTTAAGGTATTTCATGACTTTCTTAGCTTCCTCATCGCTTATCCTTCCCCCAGCGTAATCCAACATTATGTCCGTTGCTTTGACAAGATTACAGCGGTAAACGAGCTTAGCATTGATTCCGTTGGCGAGTGCTTCAATCGGTCCCCTCCCCGTGTAATATTTTTTCACATCAATGCCAAGAATCGTAAGGTTCGCAACGTCGCTACCAGGTTCGAAGCCCTCGGGAATCGTTTTTGCCTTTCCACAAGCACCTTCCTTCGCAATAAAGTCTATGTTTGGCTTATCTGCAACTTCGAGTGGAGTTTTCCCACCCAATTTCTCTATCCTCCAGTCTGCCATCCCATCTGGAATTAGGAGGAGGAACTTCATAGAATTTCACCAAGGTTGAAGAGTTTTGCGAGTTCAAGCTCAAACGCAACTACTGGGCTCGGAATGCCAAAGTTCTCGAGAACCCTTGGATGTATCTCGCCAAAGATGCCAACGCTCTTACCATTGACAACTATCCTCGCTTGCCTCCCGGGTATAAAGGCTCCATCCTCTGCTTCGACTGCCTTCCACTCAAATCCGAGTTCTCTCATCAGGGCTTGAACGATACTCCTTATTTCAGAAAACGTTGCTTTTGAGTTCATAATGCAACCACAAAGATTTAACTTGTTCTTTTTACCAACTACAACGTCACCAACTTCGAAAACCTTTATCGGCAATTCACAGTGCTTGTTCACAGCGAGAACTTCCAACAACTTCGAAAGTAGCTCCATGCGCAGAATCGTGTGCTCTGTGGTGAGTGGATGCATCAAGGGCACGAAGTCTTCCCACGGATTCGCGGATCTCCCCAAATCTCTAAGAGATTTCTCGCTCGTCAAAGTGAAGGTTATGACCTCGACGAATCCCAAACCAATCATGATCTCCTTCACAACTTCTCTTATCTCGTTCCAGCGATGCGCTTCCCCAATTCCCGAGGTTCCCGGATAGTCAGGGGTTATTCTTTCGTAACCATAACCGATTGCAATGTCTTCGATCACATCCCACTCGTGCATGATGTCCGCTCTGTAAGATGGAACGAGCACTTCGATCTCATCCCCGAGAATTCTGCATCCAAACCTCATCTTCTCAAGAGATTCAACTATATCCTTTTCCGATATCTCAAATCCCAGCAAAGAACGGATTTCGCTTTTCTTAACGATGAATCTCTTCTCCGACAGATCGGGAGTTTTCTCGACTTTAGTGGGGTAAATGACCTCTACCTTTTCTATCTCCCCTCCACGATCGCTTAGCATACACGCAATGATGCGAAGTGCCTTGTCTACGTATTCATCGAAGCCCGTGACGTCGATGAAAAGATGTCTTGTCTTCTCCGTAACCCTCGTTTTTTCGGCGTTGATTATCGGTGGAAAAGAAATGACTTCGTTTTTGGCATCGAGTATGATTGGATACACTTCTCCTCCCTCGAGAATGAATCCAAATTCCTTGCCTTTTGGATGCTCCCTCAGAATTTCTGCAATCGTCATCGATCTATCGAAATCGAGGGGAACGAAGGAAAAATCTGCGTCGACTGCAGTGTATCTCAGCGGGAAGTTTACCTTCTCGAGATCGTGGACACCAACTGCCATTCTTCTGCGATTTCTTCCAATCGTCCAGTGCAAGTCCTCTTGAACTTCCATAAGGCTCCTTATGATTTCGTCGCTCATTCTGAGATTCTTGACAACGCAACCAACTATTCTTGGTCTCACCCCTAAGACTTTGTTCTCAACGAAGATTTTCCATTCACTCTCCTTGGCAACGTATTTTTTCAAACCAGTTTCGATTCCCAAGAAACCTCTTAAAGCTCTTGCAACACCCTCTATGCTGTATAAATCCGGTCTGTTTGGGAAAAACTCGACAGAAATCGTTTCTTCGTCAACTCTCTCGATGTCGCATCCAAGCATCGGCAATCTTTTCAGAATCAGCTCCCTGCTTGCACCAACGAGCTCCTCGAGTTCCTTCCACTCAAGGTTTATCACTGGCATTGGCTGAGCTCGGAGTCTCGGATAAAAATTCTTTTCAGTCTAAGAGAGTTTAAAAATCAAGTGCTACGAGTTTTCCCAAACCATATGACTCTCTGCGGAAACGGTATCTCTATCCCATTTTTCTCAAGCTCAACCTTTATTTCCCAAAGCAAGCTCGTCTTAACTTCAAGCCAAATCTTCGAGGGTGCCCAGATCCTTGCGATTATGTTAACTCCACTTTCACCAAAGCTGTCCACGAAAACCTGTGGCGGTGGAATCTTGAGCGCAAATGGATGTCTTTCGATAACATTTCGTATTATCTCTATTGCTTTCTTTGCGTCATCGCTGTAGCTTATCTGAACGACGTATTCAAACCTTCGCGCCACGTTCGCAACTGGGTTCGTTATATTGGAGGAAAAAACTCTCTCGTTTGGAATTCTAACGTATAGCCCATCGAAGGTTCTAACGATCGTCGACATTATGCTCATGTCCTCGACTATTCCGGATACGTTGTCCACAACTATCTGGTCCCCGATCTTTATCGGTCTCTCCGCAAGCAAGAAAATTCCCGAGAGAAAGTTGGAGACGACCCTTTGACTTGCAAAACCTATGGCTACACCCAAAATTCCGCCCGCAACAAGTAGCCCAGTGAGGTTGACTCCAAGCACGGGAGTAACAGAAACAAATGCCAATATTATTATGAGCGCATAGGATACCTTTACGAGCAACTCGAGCTGGTCTTTACGCATCTTGTCTGCAAAGGACCTTCGCAAACTCATCGCGACGAACTTCGCTATCACCGATGCGATGATGATGACGGTCACCGCAAAGACGAGATCTCTCACTTTAACGTCGCCGTAGAGCGGTAAGTCCACTATCTGCATCACAAACGTGAGGATTTCCTCGATCATATCCCCCACTCCATCGTGAACTTTGTAGCGAGTATTGGAATCCTCCTTGCTGTGTACAACTCGATCGCCTTCTTCATACCTTCAAACATCGGCTTATCTAAAAAACTCGTTTCTGCAATCCTTCGCGATTGTATCTTCATTTCCGCGATGGATGAAACGATTTCATCGCTGTAGTAGATCTTCATCGCAAAAACGTCAAAAACGACTTTGGTAACCTCGCACCAAGAGTCGCTGACGTTCTGAATTTTCAGTCTCATAACTCCGTTCTCAAGGAAATCTACGTTCGGCGGATTGCTAAAAATTTCGCTTTGCCAAAATCTTGCAATTACACCACCACGTGGCTCACCGTAGAGTGCATACTTTGGATTTACAAAGCTAAAAACGTCTATTTCATCCAAGACGTCGCCCTTTACGACGAAAACACCTACTTCGATTGGAAACGTCAGGTATATTTCCACGCTTGAAGCGGGTTCAACCAACAGTGGTTTAGAAAACTGAATGAAGAGGTAGTTCGTTATGCTCCTTGGCAAGTTCACGGGTTCTACTGGATTTAAGATGACTTCTTGATCGCTCAAGAAGATCTTCTCGATCTCTGAATTTCCGAGTTTCCTGCGGTATCTGTATAGTCCGCCTTTCTCAACCCATAATCGAAGGTCACGCACCGAAATGTCCAAGTTGCTCAATCTGTAGCTCCCATACACATTTGAACTATTGGGCAAGGTATAAAGTTCTTTGCAACTCCACCATGTATTTAAATCTTGGAGTAAAAGAGAAGTGGATGATCATAGCATTCGTTGGCTACCCTTTGGCTGGGAAGAGCACAGCAGCGGAGGTTGCAAGGGAACTTGGAATTCCAGTTGTGACGATGGGTGACGTAATAAGAGAGGAGGCAATCAAAAGAGGTATCGAGCCAAACGCAGAAAATCTCGGAAAATTGGCAGACGAGCTAAGGAGGAAGGAAGGAATGGATGCAATCGCGAAGAGATGCGTTCCAAGAATTCGTGCCCACTACCCAGTGGTGCTCGTCGATGGTATTCGCGGTATTGCAGAAGTTTTAGCTTTGAAAAAAACATTTGGAAACTTAGTTCTCATCGCAATCGATGCTCCAATCGAAGTGAGATTTCAGAGGGCAAAGATGCGAAAGAGAAGCGATGACGTTTCGACGATAGAAGAACTGATGGAGAGAGATCGGAGAGAGGAATCTTGGGGACTAAAAAAGGCTATGGAGATTGCAGACTTTACAATAGAGAACACAGGAGACCAAGATAGTTTTAGAGAAAAGATCAGAGCTCTACTCCAGAAATTGCTAAGCGTTGAAGTCGAGATAGAAACGTTCGTCCACCCAACTGAAGAAGAGGAGAAAGTCGTAAAGGCGATTAAAAATCTATTTCCAGATGCGAAGATAGAAATTGAGAACGGTAAGCTCTTCGCAGTTGCGAGGGATCTTAAACAGTTTAAAGAGCTGTTAAAAAGACAGAAGATACTGGATACTGCAAGAGCTGAGCTTATGCGAGGAAAAAGAGGAAAAGAGGTCGTGGTCTTTCTCAACAAACAAACTTCTACGGTTTCAAGGATAAACTTCTGCGATGAGAACGTCGCGCTTTCACCTTTAAAAGTGACCTTTAGATTGATAAACGTCCCATTCCAGAGGTTCTTAGACTATCTCGCACCGATAACAAAAGAGGGGAAGCCTATAAATGAAGTGGATGAGTTATGAACGCTTTGCACAGAATACTCATGACAACCGACGGATCGATAACTTCGATAATCGAAGCTGTGACGCAGAGCCAAGTGACTGTTGAAACCGTTGATCAAAGAGTTCTAAAGGCAGACAGAGAAATTTCAGAACGTCTCGGAATCTACGAGGGCGAAGAAGTGAACTACAGAGTCGTTTATCTCAAATCAAAGGGTTTAATTTACGCAAAAGCGGTATCTTTTACCCCGCTGAGAAGACTTGCAAACGGCTTTAGGGAAGATCTGATGCGTGCAGACATCCCAATTGGAAAAATAATGAAGAAACATAGGATAGAGGCGAGGAGAGAGATAAGGTGGGGAAAGATCGTTCGCGATGAAGCCCTTGCGGAAGAAATGAACGTTAAAAAACCACTCTTCATCGCAAGAAATTACGTAATAATACATAGAAACGAAGTCTTGATCGACATAACCGAGTTCTTCCCGATGGAGAGGTTTGAGTAATCTTTTTATTCCAGCCAGATATTGCGGTTATGGTTCTCGTCCCTCATAGGCATTGCGTCGTCTGTGGAAAGGCGATTGAAGCGGACAAATTCGTTTGTGGCGATGAGTGCAAGGAAAGGCTCGACAAGGAAAGAAAGAGGCAGAGAAACTTTACGATCTTCATGTTCCTACTCTTCATAGGCCTACTACTAATCCTCTGGCTCCCCTACATGGTCCGATAACTCCCCAGGAACTGGAACTGGGTAGCGTGAGGTCAAACAAGCGATGCAAAAGCCTTCTCCACCCAATTTTTTCAGCGAATTCAAGAGACCGGGTAAGCTTAGATAGCTGAGACTTTCGGCGCCAAGTATCCTCCTTATCTCTTCTATGGAGTGCTTCGAAGCGACGAGTTCTTCTCTCGTCTTCATGTCTATGCCAAAGTAGCATGGTGCAATTATCGGAGGACTTCCAACGCGAAAATGAATCTCCTTTGCACCAGATCTCTTCAGCATCTCTACGATTCTCCTCGAAGTCGTAGCACGAACTATGCTATCATCAACGAGAACAACTCTTTTTCCTTCAACGTTCTCCCTTATCACGTTAACCTTCATTCTCACCAAGAGCTCTCTCAGCTCTTGCTTTGGCATGATAAAAGTTCTACCGACGTATCTGTTCTTTATCAACGCCTCCATGTATGGTAACCCGAGCTTCATCGCGTAGCCGATTGCTGCTGTGATTCCACTGTCTGGAACCGCAGAAACGAAGTCTGCAACTGCTGGTGATTCTTCTGCAAGCGTTTTTCCCATCTCTGTTCTTGCTTTATAAACGCTCACACCATCGATGATCGAATCTGGACGTGCGAAGTATATGTATTCAAAGATGCAGAAAGCTTTTTTCTTGCAATCCGCGAACTTCAAGAATTCAAGGTCACCGTTCTCTATAATCACCGCCTCCCCTGGCTTTACATCTGCGATGAATTTGCCTTCGATTGCGTCGATTGCACAACTTTCACTGCAAACCACATATCCATCCTCGGTTTCCCCAACACAAAGGGGCCGAAAACCAATTGGATCGCGGAAAGCAACGATCTTTTTGTTCACCATTAGGATACAGGAATAACTGCCAACGAGCTTCTCGCTCAGCGATTTCAGGACCACTTCCAAATCTCCTTCGCTCAAGAGCAGTTTTGAAAAAAGCTGTGCTATTACTTCGGAATCGGTGTCTGTTGTGAAAACACCGCCTTCGTTCTCAAGCTCCTTTCGAAGCTCGAGGTAGTTCACGAGGTTTCCGTTGTGTGTCACCGCGACGCTTCCAACCTTGGACTTCACGATGAACGGTTGTGCGTTTTCGAGTTTAGAGGAACCAGCGGTGGAGTATCTCACGTGACCTACCGCAACGTTTGCTGGGATCAGATCTCTTTCAGTAAAGACCTCCGAAACAAGACCCATCCCTTTTCTGTAATCCAGCTTCCCTGTCCAAAAGGCTATTCCAGCGGATTCCTGACCACGATGCTGTAGAGAGAACAAGAGGTAATAAACATATCTCCCTGCAAGGGAGTTTTCACTGTAAGCGCCAGCTATTCCGCACATTAGTTGCTGTCTTTCGTCTTTTTAACCCAGTTGTAGCTCCTGAGCCTTTTGCTCCTCCCGAATCCACAGGCGGAGCAATAACCCTTCCTCCAGTGGAAAGAGTTTCTACCACATCTTCTACATCGCACGTGCACTCTCTTCCTATTTCTTCTTCCCATCGAAGCTGTTCCCTCAGACATCAGTCACCACCTGTCGATGGCGAGATAAAAACGACGGTATCCCCTCTTATTACTATACTCCCTATTTTTTTTACGACTTCTCCTCCCTGGATTTCCTCAGCGTTTAAGAGAACAAGGTTCATGTGAATGTCGTAGCCATCGAGAGTCCCCCTGAATTCTCTCCCGCCTTTCAATCGAACTATTACTGGAGATTTTAGGGATCTGTTCAGGACATCCAAAGGACGGACGGACATCTCACAACCTCCTTTAAGTTGCGGTCTCATTTTGCTATTTAAAAGTATCGTTGTGCAAAGCCTTTAAGCCAGCGTTGGTCACCAAAGTTTTTTATGAAACCCGCAACTCTTAACTATGGAGATCTACTGCGATACGTGCAAAGAAACTACGAGACACGAGCTCGTGAAAGAAAGACTCTACCGTTGCTCCATCTGTGGAAGTCACTCTCAAATCACCCCAAAAAAGCTCTTAGAGTTAAAGGCTATTTTCAGCTCTGGCTCAGAGACAGAGATTGGAAAGATAACGATCGAAGAAGACGAAGAAATCGTAAAAGATGCCGAGATGATCGTTGATCTCGAAAAAGGTAGCGAGCTTGGAAGAGTTACCGCGATTCAGCTAAAAGATGGTAGAATCGTTGAGTTCTCGAAGGCAAAGGACGCTTTCGCGGTATGGTTCAGAAATGTCGGAGAAGTATACGTCAGGTTCAGCCTACACAAAAGATCGGTCACGACTCCTTACAAGGCTCTCTTCGATGGTGAGACAGAGTTCATAATTGGGGAGACGATTGAGTTCGAGAGAAAAAAGTTCAGAATACACAGAATAAAGCTTTTAGACGGTAGAGTTTTGAGGAGAGAAGGAGAAAGAGCTTTGGCAAAGGAGATAAAGAGGGTCTATGCGACCTATACGCCTTAGAGATTTTATAAGGGTAGGGGAAAACTACTTCTCGGTTCTTGGCTATAAGAACGACGAAAAGGTGAAGTGTTTTCTCAGATACTCCCCAGACAGCAAAGGCGAAAGGGTAAAAGATGGAAAAAGGTTTAAAAAACTCTCACATGAAGAAGCGGTAAAACATCCAACTTCCAATGAATTTTTTGATGGAAGCATATTCCGAGTTCCGCTAAACAGAGTTGAAGAAATTTTTAAACCAGAAGAAAGACTCAAAGAGCTGAAAGATCCAGAATTGGAGAAAATAGTAAACTTCTTCAGCAATGTGCCGAGGAACGAAATGGGTGTCACGGGTTCACGACTAATAGGGCTTAAAAGCGAGGAATCCGATGTGGATTTCATTGTTTATGGAAAATGGTGGTTCTTGGCAAGAGAAAAACTCAAAAAGGGGATTGAAAGAGGAGAACTTCAAGACCTCGATGAAGATACCTGGGAATTCATTTACAAAAAGAGAAAAATAGTGCTCCCATTCGACGTTTTTGTTGCACAAGAGAAGAGAAAATTCCACAGAGCGTTTCTTGGTGAAACCTACTTCGACCTTCTCTACGTTCGTGGTTACGACGAGATAGACAACGGAATTCCAGAGGAACCGGGGAAAAAGGTTGCAAAGACTACCATAGTTGCGAGAGTTGTCGAAGACAGATTCATCTTTGACTATCCAGCTTTCTACGCTTTAGATCGTGGATTTAAGGGAATTCTATGCTTTACACACACATTTGTTGGGCAAGCGTTCAAAGGAGAAACGATTTTTGCGCGTGGAGAAGTCGAAATAATAGATGGGGACCGCTACTTGGTCGTTGGCACGAAGAGAGAGGTCGAAGATGAGTTCATCCTCTCGCTCGACTTTTTAGAAAAAGAGGGACTAATGGATGAGGTAAAGGAGTTGTTAAGTGACCAAGTTTAAAACCTCTTCGTTGCGCAGAGCTCTGCGGATATTCTCGATGGCAAAACTTATTATCCTCAGCCTCCCTATTCGTCGCCCCCGCAATTTTGGGGTGTAAGAATCAAGTTCTTATCACGGAGTTCGAGCAAATCTCTGCTCACCTCGGGCTCTTTTTCGTATACATCCAACGCAGCTCCCGAAATCCAATTTTCCTTCAAAGCCTTCACGATCGCTTTTTCATCCACTATTTCTCCCCTTGCAACGTTGATCAGTATTGCGGAGCTCTTCATACTCCTAAGTTCTTTTTCCCCGATCATCTTTCTCGTTTTTTCAGTCAATGGTAAATGAATGCTTAAAACATCCGAATCTCGAAGAAAAGTCTCAAAATCTACGAACTCGGCGTCTACTTCATCGAATTTCCTAAGATTGTGGTAGATTATCCTAACACCCCAACCATTAGTCTTTTCGCAACTTTTCTCTTGCCTTCCCATGCCAAGGATCCCCCAAGTTTTACCGTATAGCTCGTAACAACCAAGGGTAAACATTTCCTCCTGAGCCCAAAATCCATCAAAAGTCCTTCTATTTGCGTATATCAGCTTCTTCAGCAATGCGAGAGCGACCATTATCGTGTGCTCAGCCACACTCAACGCGTTACCAGTTGCGACGTTTGCAACCTTTATGCCAAGCTCCCTTGCGGTCTCCACATCTATGTGGTCGTAACCAGTGGATGGCTGCTGGACAAGCCTAACCTTTTTCATCGCTCTAAGCATTCTTGCGTTTATCGGAATCTTAAACGTATAATCTCCAAGCACTATGTCGGCGTCTTCAACCGCCTTAATTATCTTATCCTCCTCAAACTCGCTAAAAACCAAGATTTCGTCAAAAACGTCGCTGAAAAAGGTTTCCAAAAGGGTTTTCGGTAGCGGAGAAAGAGAGACGAGTTTCATGAACTAATTTCTCATCATTTTTTAAATATTTCGTTTAAGTCCCTTCGATCTCCTCGCTTTCCCTTCTTATCACCAAGCTCGGATCTTCGAACGTAGAAACGATCTCCCCCGATGAGCTCTCTAATTCCGAAACTCTCAGATTTTCTCCTCTTTAGATTTCCCGAAATCAAAAGGGCTAAAGCTATTGTCACAATCAAAGCTATGAGCTCCACTGTGAAATCCATTCCTTGGAAAACCTTGAAAATTAGCATCGATGGTAGTAGGATCGCTCCAATAAATACGAGGAGTGTGAAACACGTGATCAAGGAGCTCATGAAGGAAGTTTAGATCCGCTTAAGAACTTTTTCCTTCTCAAAGCGCATGTTCCTATGGATCATTATTTGGCTATTTTTTCGATCTCTGGCTTCGAAAATAGTTCTTGCAACCACGGCGAAGATCTTCAAGTCCTTCTTTAAGGATTAGGGGTTATCAAATGAATTGAGAAGCGAGAAATCCGAGAATTGCACCCGAATTTATGAAGGGCAATCCTGCGTGAGCCCCTTTCTTTTTTTCTACAAAGTAAATTAGCAAAAGAAGTCCAATTAAACCACCAAGAACTGTGAAAAGCGCGGGAATTTTGATGAATGCAATTAAAGGTGCTTCAAGGAACTTCTGAGCTGATACTGCTAAGATGGTGGGAAGAACGACGTCTCCCACTCCGAGCATCATCTTCTCGTTCCCCCTCGGGATCACGAAAAGCATTGGAGCGTTTATCTTACTCACCGACTCCGCCAAGCTTATCATGTGCTTTGTCTTGTAAACAGAAATCGCATCGTATATCGCAAGAATTGCGAGGAGGACTATTACGGGAACTGGAGCTAAGCTGATCCCAAACATGGTCGCTATTCCAACTGAGAGAAGAAATGCGGAAATATTTATAACAATCCAATTCGGCTTTTTTACCAGTAAAAAAGTTATTGCAAAGGAAATCACGATGGCGAGCAGACCTACGTATGGTAGAAGGGCGTAGAACATCGCGAGAAAAGTAAGCGTGGATATCATCGCTGGCAAAATGTTCACCTTAGTTTTCGAAACAAACAGCAAAACCGCGGTAAAGGACAAGATGAGGGCAAAGTATATTAGAGAGTTTGAAACGTCGGAAGGGTCTTCGAACACAACCATTCCCGCAGATTCGAAGCTTCTTATAGAAAAGATGGAAAAGAGATTAACAAGTAAAAATATAAAGGCGAAGATCAGCCTCAATCGACCACCTTTGCCCTTATCTTCGCACCCTTTGCAAGCGCAATTCTAAGGCTTCTCCCAGACTCCTTGTCCTTCTTAACCTTCACGATTCCGCTCTTGTTCACGAGCGCTGAGAAGAGATACTCGTCGTCTGCATAGATCTCAACGGTTTTACCCTCTAAACCCTTTACGTAGATTACGTAGTGCTTCTCAGTCTCCTCAACCTCCAAGCTCTTCACTTCAACTTCCTTTGGAACTAAGTCTATTGAAACTCTCAAATCTTCTTCGAGCTTCTTTATTCTCTTCCCCTTCTTCCCAAGTATTTTCGGTATCTTTTCCTCGGGAACCTTCACTATTGCCCTCTTACCAGAGACTATGACTTCAAAGTCGTCGAGAATCTGTGAAAACCTATCTGAAATGGCTTTTTTTAACTTCTCATCGCTTTCAACTGGCATCACGACGACTTGCTCTCCATAGGTGTAGATTTCAAACTCCACTTTCTTCGTTTCAAAGTCTTTGACTTCGATCACGGGTCTTGCAAGATCTGCTTCAAACATACCTTCTGGAACCTTTACTGTGAAACTGAGTTCGTAAACCTTCGCTATTTTTCCAGCCTCGATGAATATCACTGTGTCAACGACCTGCGGGATTATACCGAGCTCAACTCTACCGATCATCCTTTGAATCGCATCTATTGGTCTCGTGGCATGGGTTACACCTATCATCCCCACTCCCGCGAGTCGCATGTCTCCAAATACTTGAAAGTCCGAAGTCTTTCTTAGCTCGTCGTAGATCGTGTAGTCTGGTCTGACGAGAAGTAGAATGTCCGCTGTGAGGCTCATATCTCCTTCAAGTGGAGCGTATTGTGTTATCTCATCCCTCACCATCAAATCCCTTGGACTTTCCATTGTTTTCACAACGTAACCTTTTTCCAGTAGATAATTCGCAACGCTTGCTGCAAAAGTCGACTTTCCTGCACCTGGGGGTCCAGCAATCAGAATTCCTCTCTGTCTCTCCACGATTCTCTTCTTTAGCTCCTCGCTTACGCCGTATTCATCTATGCTGACCTTCGCAATCGGTCTCACCGCGGTTATCTCCATTCTATCGGAAAAAGGCTTTTCTGCGATTGCAATTCTGAGGTCTCGGAGCTGAATCACCGTTGCGCCTTTCCGTTCTATTTCTATACTGCTCTCCTCATCCTGCTTTGCAGCCTCGATTATCTCTTCCGCAATCTCGAGAAGATCTTCGTAGCTCATTTCCTTTTCATCCAACTTCACGACTTTCAGATTGCCAATCTTACCTCGCTTTGCTATCGGTGGAACCCCCTCGCGGAGATGGACGCTCGCAGTGTCGGGAGTGAAGAAGGACATTATCCTCGTATCCTCAGGTCTTATGAGCCTCGGCTTAAGGTAAATCGTCTCTATTCCTTTCGCCTTTGCAACAAGGTTTTGAACTCTATCCGAAGTCAAAAGAACGGCATTTTTTTCCCTCGCAACTTCGCGTATAATGTTGTCTATCTCTCCACCCTTTGCGAGCTTTATTTCCTCGATTCCGGGTCTTTTTCCGGAGAATTCAACCCTTATACTTTTTTCCTTCGCGAGGTTTACTATCCTCTCTATCTCTGCAAGTCCTTTAAAACCGCTCAGCCTTCCAAAATTTGCCTGGGCTTCCAGTTCAGCAATAACAGCCTCGGGTATTATTATCTCCTCTACTTCGTTCCTTTCTATGAATTCCGAAACTCTGCCTGCGACTATAACGCTGGTATCAACAACTATCCTCATCTCCCAACCTCCTGAAGAAGCAAGTTCTGTTCCCAGTATGACAAGCGTTCCCTTTTTGTTCAACCAAGTATAATAAGGTATCGCAGTCACAATCAACTCGAATCTCTACGATTCTCTGCGTGTTCCCACTCGTTTCGCCCTTCATCCATAGCTTATTTCTGCTCCTGCTCCAGTAGTGAGCGTAACCACTTTCCAAGGTCTTCCTCAAGGCTTCTTCATTCGCATAAGCGACCATGAGCACTTCTCTCGTGTTCACGTCTTGAACTACAACCGGGATCAGTCCATCGATGAACTTAAGTTTCGGGAGATCCATACCATGAGTGGGAGGAATTTTAATTATTTCTATCCCCTTCCTTCCACCACTTTCTTTTCCCCAAGAATACAAAAATTAGAAGTGTTGAACCGACTCAAGCTCGTAGTATCGCTCTATGAATTCCATTCCCCTTTTCGTAGTCCTATACCTCGTTTTACCTCCCCCATTCACGGTTTCCAGCAAACCATTTTCTACAAGCTCTAAAACGATTTGCCGGGCATTTCTAAAGTTTAGATTGGCAAAATACACGATCTTTGTTATATTCGCACCATCAGGGGAATTCGATATTCTTAGAATTTCCGAAACGATCTCGTATTTGGATCTCCGTGAATTCATTCGCCTCACTTCCGACGCTCCTCATAAGTCCTGGAAGTATTTATTATTTTCTGTTAATAATATTGTTGTTATTATCATCATAAACGTAGACTTTATCCCCATCCGCGACCGCAAAGGTGCCTTTTAACTTCAATATCGGTTTTTCAAGCTCGTATGAAAGCTTTGCAATGTCTTTCAAGTTCAAAACACGGAAAGTCTTGGAGAACTCTGGGAATTCTAAAATATCGACAATTCTGTTTCTGAACTTCTTCTCAAAAGACCTCTTCTTTCTATTTGAGAGATAATTCGAAAACTCTCTTCTCCCCATAAATCCAAGAATTCCGAAAATACCTAAGAAGGTCAGAAAAGGTATTCCCATGATCCATCTTGCATCCCTCACTTCCATCGGAAAGCCCAGAAGACTGATGGTGTTCACGTGGCTGACCCTGGTATAAACCGAGTTTCTTTCAATCTTATCGAATCCCGAAAAAGAGACGACTTTTCCATAGGTTATATTTGAAGTTTGAAGAAACTTCTCTTCAACGTTTGAACCGAACAAGGAGCAATTTATGTTCAGCTCCGCTACAAATCTGACATTTGGATCCCCAAAATCGTATTTTGTCTCGTTTTCAATCTCTTTCCACATCGCGAGTATCAAATCCCAGTCAACCGGAACTGAGATTTCAAAGAAAGAGTTAGAGATCGAGCCCTTGTAGACCTCTAATTCTTTTTCCCACCCACCTTTTGCTGGGCTGAGCAATAGAGCAATCCTATAATTGCCATCTATCTCTTTTGGGGAAGGAGAAAAAGAATAAGAGTATAAAACCACCATCTTGCTGAGAAGGGCTGAGTAAATAACCTCGTTTCTGTTTATCTCCTCCTTACCGTAGATAAGATTCGGCTTCAGCTTAGCGGAATAATCCAAGCGTCCAACTTGCGTATACTCTCCAACAACAACCCTTTTCTCAACGATGTTAGGCGAAGATAGAGCCTGAATAAAGAAGAAGCCGAAGAATAGAACAAAGACGAGCAAGAGAACCATTAACGGACCCATTAATTTACGTTTACTCACTTTCATATCTTTGGTTGGCTTCACAGATATTATGGCTTGCTAATCATAGTTACGTATCTCGAATCCTTACCCCAGATTAGAGCCATTGTTTCCTCCGTATATTTATTCATACATTATGTATACAAGAGCATGGGTTTCTTGCTTAGCCCGAGACGAAAATGCATTTTAGAACAGCTTTCAGAAAATGGTGGAGAAGCGAGCGTTGAAGAGATAATATCGAGAATCTTAGCTCTTGAGAATAAGGAGATGAATTACAAATCACGGAAATCCGTTTACGTGAGTCTAATGCAAACTCATTTACCAAGGCTTGAGAAAGAGGGCATCGTAAGATACGACAAAAGACTGGGCAAGGTCATCTTGATAAACCTGCCTGACGACCTCAAGATGTATGTAGAGACCGTCGATAAATTCGATATACCTTGGAGTGTTTACTACTTAGCCTTATCGATCTCAATGCTTTTCATTGGCTTCATTTTTAACAGCTTCGCCTTAATAGTGGCTTCCACGATTTTCGGATGTAGTTCGATAATAAATATATTTACTCAGAAAATAAAAATTAAAAACAGTTAATCCGAGCTTGAACTACCTTGAAAATGCTTAACTCAGCAATTAATTGCAAATAACTATCTAATTCGAGGCTCACGACATTTAGCGGTCGAGAACTGCAAAGTCGGTTGAGACCGTAAAAAGAGGTGAAAAAATGTTCGAAAAAGGGATCGGAATACTGCTGTTGAGCACAGCAGTTCTGCTTGCCTTCGGGATTGGGGCGGATTTTAGCGACTACACAGCACAGCGAAGCGTTCACATTGCGATCGTTGCGGATGATCAAGAGTTCATCGATTTGACTCCAATGCAACCCTATGCTTACATAAACACAAATGGAATGCTCGTGATCGACTTCTCGGAGAACAATCCCAACTACAGCGGAGGAGGAAAGGGAATTAGCCCTAAGAGTGAATACAACTTTGACAAGGTATTTGGGGTTTCGAACCATCTTTGGGAGAACGACTCAGAATATGGATATATAGTGGTCACTATAGCGTCGAGCAATGTGAACGTAGAGTTATACTGCAAGGATAACCCAGCAAACCCATCTGGAAACATATGCTATAGCAACTACTTAGGTGGAATCGTAGCATACAACTCCGACACTGCAAGCCAAAGCATAGTGTTCTGCTTAGCTCCGAACGAAGTTAAGGAGATAGGCATGGATCTAACTGGTCCAACTTCGGTTGCAACCGCATGGCTCAATGGAACGCTTTCAATTCACGCTGAACCAGACTACAATGGAGCTTGCGGAGGTGTGAGACAATGACGAAGCTTCTCTTGCTCCTTATGAGCGCAATAGTGGCGGTTTCACTCCTCGGCTTAGGAGCGGACTTTAGAAGCTACGATGCGGAAAGAAACTTCACCGTTGCGATCGTTGCGGATGATCAAGAGTTCATCGATTTGACTCCAATACAGCCCTATGCTTACATAAACGTGGATGGCAAGATATACTTCGACTTCTCGCAGTATAATCCGAACTACCCAGGCGGTGGAAAAGGAGTAAGTCCGAACACAACTTATGCGTTTGACAAAGTGTTCAAGGTTTCTAACGATCTCTGGGAAGGAGATAGCGGTTACAATGGGATCTGCGTAGAGGTTTCGGCGAGTGGTAACGTTGCAAGAATTCTCAAACTCTACTCACCAGACGACGTCTACGGACACACGACACCAGGGAGCGCAGACACTTCAGTGAGCATGTTCATCGAAGGCGGAAACTCCTCGTGGGTTGGCTTCGTGATCGACAGCAACGGCTACACCGCTGGAAACATGGTGAATGGACAGATAACAGTAGTTGCACACGCGGGTAGTTGCCCAGAGTGAAGATGCTACAAAAAGTAATTCTGCCAATTTTTTCATTTTTTGTTCTGCTGTCTGTAGCCAGCCTCATCCTTAACGCTCCTCTTCTCATCGCATACGTAAAGTCAGATAGCATGAGCCCTGAGCTCAATAAAAATGATCTTGTTTTTATAAATATATTTGATAGGAATTTCGAAGTCGGTGATGTTGTTGTTTTCAACTCCAATGGAGAGTGGATCTGCCATAGGATCGTGAAAGAGAGCGCCGAAGGATACATAACAAAAGGGGATAACAACATAGCCACGGATCAGTTTGCTGGGAAGGAGATCGTTACCAGGGAAAAAATAGTGGGCAAAATTCTGAGCTTTAATGGTGACTCCATCAAGGTTCCACTTGGTAGCGGAATTGAGGTTGTTGAGGGCACGTTTACGAAGAACAAGTTGCTCATGTTTTTCCTACTCTCCTTTTCGGGACTTTTGTTGATCGGTAAAGGCGAAAGAAAGAAGAAGGGTAGGAAATACCTTAAGATAAAGGCGACCACTTTGTTCGTAGTTTCCTCACTACTCATATTAACGATGTTCTCACTCGCAAACGTCGTTGCGTTTGAAAAAAGGACGATAAGCTATGGAACAACTTCCGCAGGTGGTCTAAGAGAAGATTGGGTTTTTCCGGGGGAGATTTTCTCGAGACAAGTTGAGTTTGAAAACAAAGGCTCGTATCCATACTACTACCGAATCTCCCCAGAAAGTCAAAACTTGAAGTTGGAAAGCACGGGATTCATTCTTTACCCGAGAGAAAAGAAGATCTTAGAAGTTGAAGTTCACGCGCCAAAAGATACGAATCTCCATACTGAGAAGATCTCCGTGGAGAAATACATCCCAATCTTACCAACAGAGATCATCGACGCTTTTAGCGTCCATCCCTACTTGCCAATTCTCGTGATGGATTTCGAGTTGGCTTTGATGTTATTCGCAATCTACTTTCTCGGTAACTTTGAAAGTGAAGTAATAAAAATTAGAAAGAGGTGGAAAACTTGAAGTTCTTGGTTTTTGGATTGATTTTGATCGCCTTAGCGATGGCTTTTCAGCTTAACTCAGACTTCAACAGCTACTATGCCGAAAGAGGTAACCAACACGCGGTCGTGGAGCCAAAAGATGCGTATATTGGTTACACATGCGAAAACGTGAGTATCGCAATTCGACGCGAAGGTGATGTGTGGGAAGGCACTATCCTTAAGATTTACAACAACATGAACGAAGGCATCCACGTTACCGTATCCTTGAAGGAAGAGGTCGATGGCATCGAGATAAAAAATGGGGAATTCGATCTTTCTCCGAACAGCATGAAAGAAGTCGTTGCAAGAATTTCGCTTCCTGCTGGAGTCTACTACGTCCAATTCACGATCTCTGCTGAATTTGAAAACGGTAGTGCAGAAATTTTGACAATCTGCTCTTCTGAGATCGTTGTTGAAAATGTTACAAAGCCCAAGATAAGCAAAACTCTTCTCAGCGGTAAAACTGTTGTAAAAACACACACAAAGGAGACCTGGACCTTCGTAATTTCCGTTGAGAATCCAAAGGAAAACTCAACTGTTAAAGACGTTATCCCGGGAGAGTTCAACGTACTCTCTTACTCCGCAACCACGGGTAGCGTGAGCATAACAACACTTGGAAAGGCAAAGCACATTTTCTGGACTTTATCCGAGAGTGGGGAGCTAAGGATAACAATCGAAACTGCGTTGAATCCAGCGGGTAAGCAGGAATTTACATCCTCAGGTAGATACTACCTCAACGAAGGTGCAGAGCTCGATGGAATGAAGACTTCGCCGATAATCGTTTACGCAGTATGCAATTGATTCAAGAAGTTTTTGAAAATCTCTTCCTTATTTTGCAGAAGGCACAAACTTCGCCAATTGAAACTTCACCACAGATCGAACAATACTTTGTCTCCAATGGCTTCTTAGTCTCTACTAAAAGTCCTCTAAGGAAATTCTTAACGAAGCCCGGCTTTTTATGTTCGATCTCGTAGACAATTTCCTTCCACTCTGGTTTCGGAGCATACGGGCACTCGTCGCCTTTAAAGGGAAGATTTTTAATGATTGCAAAAAGCATGTTCTCCTTTTCGCTCATCTCGAACAAAGGCTTAGCTCTTGCAACCACCTTCTCATCAAAGGGCTCGACCCGTGGTAAGAGCTTTTCCGCATATTCTTTTTGCCCACCAGCAACGTTTTTCAAGTAAAAGGAGACCAAGTCTTCCGCTGTATGCCCAGTTGCGACCACTGTGAAACCATTTTCCCTCGCGAACTTGTTCATTACATACCTTTTTACAGTTCCGCAAGCCGAACAAATCCTCCCCCTTACCTCGGGAATCTTAAATCCGTAGTCCCGCAGATCTACGACGTGCAAGTCCTTCTCAACGATCTTAGCAAGCTCTTCAACTTTCCTTCTGCAATCCTCAGAGTATCTTCCAATTCCGAGATCTATGTGGAGCATTTCGAAACCGTAACCAATGTCGCTAAGCACAGAAGCCATAGCAGAGCTGTCTTTTCCGCCAGAGACCGCTAAGAGGATTTTATCGTTCTCCATGAAAATCTTATGCTTTTTTATCGACCGATGCACGAGTCTACTATAGAATTCCAAGTAGCAATCCGCACAAAGTGCAATTTTATAAGCCCTCAGGCTTACGACCGCTTTATTTGCGCACTTCTTGCATTTCATGGCTTCAGATACCCCAGGTTGGGAACCAAGATCATCATCGCAAAGGAAGCGAAGATGAAGATAGCCATGGCTTTCGAAATTTGGTTTACGAGTTTTTCTCTCCTAAGCAATGCGGAAATCGCTTCTTGAAAAACTCTTCCACCGTCGAGTGGAATAGCTGGCAAAGAGTTGAAAACGGCAACGTAGAAGTTTATCCAGGCTATCCAGTAAAGTGAGTTTAGGATCCAGAATACGTAGAGTTCGTTTTCAAAGAAGTCCTCGAGCCCCATGAATCCCTGAAACTGGAAGGGCATGGAAATCAACAAGGGCCACGTAACGGGATTTTTAATCTGAGATGGGATTTGAGATAGGCTTGAAACTATGTGTCCCGGATTGAAAATGTTGACCCCACCAACGCATTCGAAGTTCGCGAGATAAACACCCATGAACGCTCTACCGTTGTTCTCAGCAAGCTCAAGCTTAAAGGTTTCAAAGGAATTGTATCTTGCATCGTAAACTTCTATTTCCACCTCCTGTCCGGGTTTTCTCTTGCCCATCTCCTCGCGAAAGTCTTCCAAGCTTCTGACTTCTTTTCCGTCCACCTTCGTTATAAGAGAACCGCTCTTGATACCTGCGAGCTCCGCGGGATATATTTTGCCATCCTCTCTGTATAGACCAGTTATTTTTACCCCCCATACTCCATAAACTGCAATCGTGTGCTTTCCAGTTGAGTTCTCCACGGTTATGAAGTTGATCTCATTTGGTTTGATGCTCTTTGAAAGATCCTCTGCCTTTCCATCGTTTACTGCGATAACTTTTGCAACAAAAGCTCCGCTATCATCGACAACAACCGGAACTGGAGTTAGAAATTGTAAGAAGTGGAAAAACATTGCAAACGCAAAAAATGCAACAAAAAAGTTTCCTGTAACACCTGCGGAAAAAACCCGAATCTTAGAAATTCTCTTCGTTTTCTTATCGAGCAGTTCGTTCTCATCTGGTTCTGCAAAAGCACCGATCGGGAAAAGGGCTAAGATCAAACCCAAAGCCTTTACTTTTATTCCTTCAACTCTGCAGAGAATCGCATGACTTATTTCGTGAACCGCTATCGCGATCACGAGCCCTATGAAACCCCAGACAAGAGGTATGAAGGGATTTATACCTGGGATCAGCAGAGAAGCTTGTGGACTCGTGAGCTCAGAGGGTTGCGGAGGGGAAACTATCATCACGAGGTCTGCAAAGATCACGAGAAACAACATGAAGAACATCGCGAAGAACAGCATCGGGATTCCAAGATTTGCCAAAAATTTCCAAAAAGTTCGTGCTTTGGAGATTCTTTCCACCATATTGAGACCGCGCTTAGTTCTAATCATCAAAATCGGACCGTAGCTCTTTAGACCGTATTTCTCGAGAGTGCCCTTTCGATTGAGCATCTCGATGGCTGTCCAGTAGAGTAGAAACACGAATAGTAGCCAAAGCATTGAATTCGTTTTGTGTAAAAGAATAAAAATCTTTCCCGATTAGGTGTATTCCTTAACTAATGTTGCTAAAACTTCTCCTCTTCCTCCAGTAGGCTTTGCAATCGTCCTTCCGCAGATTTGGCACTTCACAACTGTGGAGGGGTGATCAAAGATTACTTGTTCGTGCTCACAATCTGGACATTTTACTCGAATGAACTTGCTCTTCTTTGGCATTGCATCACCTCTCGATTAGCTCAAATCTCTTCACCCTCCATGTTTTTCTCGTTTCAGCTTTCTTGCAAACTGTGCACCTATACCTTATGTTCACCCTTTTCGT
>CALIUJ010000051.1 GCA_938048785.1 uncultured Archaeoglobaceae archaeon
TGAGGTGTCTGGGAATACTCCCTTGAGTAAAGTCGGTAAGATTTCCCCGCTGCATAGCGTTTTCGCTCCTTAGATGTCTAATTGATGGTTCCCATTGTAGTCACTGAGCTTGGTGAAGTCAACTAAAACGAGGTTTGCACAAAAAGATATGGTTTTGTTCGCAGTACCGGTAAAGATTTGAGAGGAGGTATCGCGGAGGGGTAGGTATATCTAAAGGTGTTATCAGTACAGCAGGAACACGGTACTTCCCGGGCTGATGATGAAAAAGTTCTATATAAACTTAACAAGAATAACTCTAAAACGAACTTTTCTTCTCTTTAGTTCAGAACTTCCTCTGTAATCAAGTGAAAGAAGAACTAATACTCTCGTAAGGCTGTCGCCATCTGCATAACTTGATACTAGGCTATCCTCTGAAGAGTTAAGATGGTTAGACTTTTCTACTCTATTTATCCCTTTGTACGATAAACGCGAGACAGCTGTTGTCTTCGTGTTATTCTCGCTATTGGATCAAAATCGAGTAATACATGAGCGATTTTTGATAAAAGCATTTTCAATAATATCGGCTTTAATTTTCGAATTTTTAGTATTGATCGTATTGTCAAAAGCAGCTGACTATAGTAAAATTATTATGGTTTTTCAAAATTATGAACCCAAATTTTGTGTAAAGTGTACACAAATGTTAAAGCCTTGGCAAAGAAGAGAAAAGATTTTGGAAATTCTTAGGGGAGCCTATGAGATGCCGGTAAATGAGTTAATATCCAAGCTTGAGGGATCCCCTGCCTCACTTCGCAGGGATTTACGCATTCTTGAGGCTAGGGGGTTGATATCAAGAAAACACGGGATTGTTAAGCTTAACCTATCGCTGTGGCATCCTTCGAATTTGGAGAGAAAGCTTAGTGTTTGTTCGGAGGAGAAGAAAAGAATAGCTAAGGCGGTTGTATCTTTGATCAAGGAGGGGGAGGTCCTTTTTTTTGATACAGGATCAACTGTTTTGTATGTAGCGAGGGAACTAAGGAATCACAAGGGGTTGATGGTTATCACCAATTCCCTCCCTGTAGCTCGCGAGTTAGGGGCTATTCCACATATCAAGGTTATTATGACTGGTGGGATTTATCAACATGATGAGCAATGCCTTGTAGGTTCTATGGCCGAGCAGGGTATTCGTAGCTACAAAGCTTCAAAAGCTGTCATCGGCGCAGACGGGTTTACCGCGGCGGAAGGAGTTACATCTCATGACCCTGAGAATGCGGGGGTCACGCGTGCCATGGTTGAGCGTGCGGGGGAGGTTATAGTTGTAGCAGATTATAGGAAAATAGGGGTGAGAGGTGTGGTGCCAATAGTTTCAGCGGAGAGAGTTGACATCCTTGTTACGAATTGCGAAGCTGACCAGGAAGAGATTAGGGCTTTAGAGGCAAAGGGGGTCAGGGTTATTCTGTCGTAGGGGGTTCCTTACGGTGGGTATAGATTCAGGGCCTTTTGGTACTCTTCAAAGTCCTTGAATTCATCCAAACAAATAATGTCAATTCTGGAAGGAGTGAGGAGATGTGTCTATAGGAAAGAAAATCAGGATGGCTAGATTGTTCAAATCCAAGACAAAGCGTATGGTTTTAATAACCTTAGACCACGGTATATGCATCAAACCAATGGGAGGCATGAAAGATCCTAAAGCCATCGTGAGCGCAGCTGCAGAGGGGGGAGCCGATGCGGTTCTTGTGACCCCTGGTATAGCGAAGTATACACATGAGGAACTGGCCGGTAAAATCCCCTTCATGTTGAGAATAGATGGAACCGCTACATCCATAGGGCCGGACTTAACCAATGACCGTCTCATATGTTCTGTGGAGGGGGCTATAAGGCTTGGGGCAGAAGCAGTTGCTACTTTTGGTGTCATAGGTGTTTCGCGTGAGGCGGAGCTTACTGAGAAAAATGGGCGGGTTAGCGAGCTTTGCGAACTCTGGGGTATGCCTCTGATGATCGAGATGATCCCTTCTGAGATATTGACTCACCAGTTTGAGACCACAGCGCCCCGTAAATGGCCCTCGGATCCTGAAATTGTGAAGTTCTCCGCAAGAGTTGCGGCAGAGTTGGGGGCTGACATTGTGAAGGGTTATTATACGGGAGACGCTACAACGTTTCGAGAAGTAATAAGTTACTGCCCGGTCCCTTACTTGGTGTTAAGTGGACCTGCCTCTGGTGATCCTGAGGTCCTACTGAAATTCATACGAGAAGCTATGGATTGTGGAGCTGCAGGAGTTTCAATGGGACGTAATGTTTGGGAATCAGAGGACCCGGTGGCTTTAATTAGGGCTATATGCAGGATTGTTCACGACGATGCTTCTGTAGAAGTAGCCCTTCGGGAGCTACATTAATGGTTTTCAAGGCAAACTTGCTACTTTGAAGGGGTTTTAGTGGGTGCTAATAGAGGAATTTTATCAAGGGAGCATAGTGTGAAGACCATCTTCATAGTTAGTTAGGATCATGTTGACGCGGGGGTGATGGAGTGCGTGATGAGCAGTCTAAGAATCTGATACAAATTGATACCTCTATGAAGAAAGGAGGTCATGGGGATGAGGTTCTGGCGGACAGGGTTACTTATAGTGGTCTTTTTAAGTTTGGTAACGGTGGGAATGGCGCAGGAGGCAATTGTTGAACCTTCAGCTAAGGTCACCTTAGACATGTGGTTCCAAGACTGGTCAGGGGGCGTCTACTGGATGCGGGATTATGCCCAATGGTTTGAGAGTCAACACCCTAATGTTCACATTAACCTTATTCCTGTACCCTTTGAAGAACTTTTTACCAAGCTTATTCCGGCAATTGCTCAAAAGACTGAGGCAGACATTCTATATGGTTATGATGACTGGGTTGTTGGGAGAGATGTTTCTAAGCTCTTTCTGCCCCTTACGCCAACGATTTACTCTGTTGAAGAACTTAAGAACCTTGTTTTTGAGGTGCCCCTTAGACATTTAACGGGTTCCGATGGAAATGTTTACGGATATCCGTTCGCCTCGGGAGCCAACGCTTTTGGTTTTGTATATCACAAAGATCTTTTCCAGGAGGCTGGTATTAATGCAGAAGCTATCAAAAGCTGGGATGATCTTAAGGACGCAGGAAAAAAGCTGACCCTCTATAATCCTGATGGCTCCATTAAGAGGAGCGGTGTGCTTTTTTCTTATACTGAGACAGCTAATGCATTACTCGACATGATTATTATGCAGGGGGCAAAAGACGAACTCTTTGACCCAGAGAAAGCAGAATGGAACTTTAATATCCCTGAAGCCAGGAAAGCTATGGAAACTTTTTATTGGTTTGTAGAGAATAAAGTGTACGACCCGGAATCTGGCGATCCTTCAGTGTCTTTTCCAAATAAGCTTGGGGCAATGCTTCTTAATGGTCCGTGGAGAGTTGGTGCAGTTATGACCGATTTTCCAGAACTTGACATTGGGTTCTTTATGATGCCCCCCTTCCCTACTCCTGAGACTCCTTTACAGATCGGTGCTATCTGTCATTGGGGGACTTTCTTCCTTTCCCGCCGTTTAGACGGGGATAAGAAGAAAGCCGGACTTCTCTTTATTAAGCAGATTATAGACGATCCAGTTACTTTCTATGAGATTCCTTTTAATCATGTTCCTCCTTACTGGGTTGGTGTTACAAGCAGCAAGAAAGTCGTGGCGGATCTGAAGGCCAAAGAAGCAGAGTTAAATGAATACGCTAAGATAGCCTTGCAAGCTACTGAGATAGGTTTGCCTGCTCTTAGTCCTCTCGATACAAGAATTTCTGAAGCCATCCTTATTCGGAGTGTCATTTTCCCGCAAATGCAGGAAGTCTTCTTGGGTCGCAAATCCATCGATGAGATGCTAAAGTACCTTTCTGAGTATCTTACAACTCTAGAACAGGAAGCAGTTCGATAGGGATTGCGATTTGTGTCATGTCGTAGCCAGTCGATTGGCTACGACATGACACAACAAGGAGAGGCGTTTTAAAGTGGTGGCAAAAAGGAGAGTTTTTAATACTTATATCATCCTTGTTGCTTCCATAGTATTTATTTACTATGTACTTGTTTGTGTATGGCCCTTTGCTTTTAATCTTTATCTTTCTTTTCGCAAGACTGATCTCCTGACCGAGGATAAATTTATTGGTTTGGGAAATTTTCGCTTTCTTTGGAAGGACCCAATATTCTGGCGATCTTTACGCAATAACATCTTTTACCTAGCCATGATGGTTCCGCTTGGTATCGTGACTTCTCTTTTTGCTGCGGCACTCATTTATCGTACAAGTGGCATTATGCGTAAAGTTTATACCGCTTTATACTTTGCCCCCGTGGTGACTTCTATGGCTGCTGCTTCCTTAATATGGCAATTGCTTTATTATCCCAAAATTGGCCTTTTTGCTCGAATTCTTTCTTCTTTGTTCCGCCTCGATCCCAACAGTCTAACCTTTTTGCAGAACCCGACTACGGCGCTTTTATGCATTATTATCATGGATGTATGGAAAGACTCTGGCTTGCGGACGGTTATCTTCCTAGCCGGCATGGATGAGATACCCGATTCCATTTTTGAGTCAGCAAGAATCGAAGGCGCTTCCGAATGGCGGCAGTTTTTTTCGCTTACAGTACCCTTGCTTCGACCACAGCTTATTTTCGTAGGGGCAATATACTCAATCAATGCTATTCGCCTATTTGTTCCTGTTTATATGATGACTGGAAATCCGCCTGGCGGGCCAGCCAATTCTACTAAAGTGCTTGCTATTCAAATGTACCAGGAGGCTTTCTATGGATTGCGTTTTGGGTATGGTGCGACTATATCCATGGTTATCTTTGCCCTTCTTGTGGGATTGGTAATTTTGGAATTGAGGTCTTTTGAACAGCGTTGGGAGTATTAGGAGGAGAGCGTGGTACCATGAGGCATCGAGCGCGGAGGAAAGTAAACCAGTTTATTCTTCACTGCATACTCCTCCTTGGAGGAGCATTGATGGTTGCTCCTTTTGTTTGGATGGTACTCTCTTCCTTCAAGCCGTCTTTAGAAGTCATCAGCATTAATTTTAGTTTCTTCCCTAGAAGGTGGACCTTAGCAAATTATATACGTGTTTTCCGGGAGGTTTCACTGGGTCGTGCTTATATCAATAGCCTTTTGGTTGCAAGTTGTGTTACCCTTTCCGTCCTGTTCTCTGCAACTGCAGCAGGATATCTTTTCTCGAAACTTCGATTTCGAGGAAGAGACCAACTGTTTATCCTTACGTTAGCGAGTGTCATGATACCACCCCATATCGTGCTTGTGCCTTTGTATACTTTGATGAACCGTCTACAATGGATCAACACCTATCAGGGATTAATGTTTCCCTTTTTAATGAGTGCTTTTGGAATTTTTCTTATGCGTCAGTTTATTCGTGGCATTCCTAATGACCTGGTAGAGGCAGCTCGGATTGACGGTGCTTCAGATTTTAGGATCTACTGGTCGGTGATTTTACCCTTGGTGCGTTCTGCTCTGGCTGTTCTTGGCATTCTTACCTTTCTCTGGAATTATGACGAGTTTCTGTGGCCGCTCGTCGTAGTTCACGATAATCGGATGATGACAATTCCTTTGATTTTAGGACATTTTACCCAGGCAGAGGCAAAATTTCCTGGAGAGTCAATGGCAGCATGCACGTTGGTCGTTGTACCGGTTCTTGTGGTCTACGCCTTTTTCCAGACTCAGTTCGTGAAAGGTATAAGCATGACTGGTTTGAAAGGGTAAAAGGATGGCAAAAGATTTAACCGAGCTTCTTAAGCGTTATCACCAGTTGGTAACTTGTAAGGAAGAACGTATTCAAAGTTCTCGTCGCAGGATTCTCAGCGCTTTTCAATTTGAACCTGTCGATAGGCCTCCTATTATCCAGATGACACAGACAGTTCTTTTTCCACGTGAGACGATTTTCGAATCGCCGGAAAGGCTTCTTCTTGCCCAAATTGCAAACATTGTGCTTACCCTCGAGCACGAAACAGATTATCTCCCTTTCATTGACTCCTTCGAGGGGGTAACGGTACTTGCTGAAGCTTTTGGCTGCAAAGTTGTTATTCCACCTGGTGGGGACCCACAGGTGTTTAAGCCCCTTATCTTTGATAATTATTGGGATGTTTGGGAGCTTAAAAAACCCGATCATCGTAATCCTGTGTATCTGAGGATTCTAGAACATCTTCATTTTTTTGAAGAGGCAACGGACTACGCTATTCCAGTAGCAGCTACAGATCCTCAAAGTCCTTTAGATGTCGCCTCACTTATTTGGGATAATACCTCCTTTCTTCTTGCTCTTAAGGAGAGACCTAAGGAAGTACATTATCTCCTTCAAGTTATAACTGAGGCTTTTATTGAGTTCTATTCGTTACAGTACGATCTCCTTAAAAATCCTGCATTGCCTGGACACAGTTTTCCTTTAGTGCCAGGAGCACAGGGCATTTCTGTTTCAGATGACGAGGCAGTACTCCTTTCCCCTGAACTTTTTGAAGAATTTGATCTTCCCTATCTTGCGCAAATCTCGGAGGCGTTTGGTGGGTTATATTACCATTGTTGTGGAGATTTCGGACACCTGTTGAAGAGTATCTTGAAGATTCCTGGGCTCCGAGCAGTAAATGCTCATTTAAGCCCTCGAGAGTTTCACCCTGAGTATATCCAGACCTTTTTGGATGCGAAAGTAGCTCTCTTTCTGGGCATGGGAGATGTAGAAGTGGGATGGAAAGACACGGCTTGGGAAGATAGAAGTCCTATTGAGATTTACGAAAAATATTACCTCCCTGAGGCTGTGAAAAGGAGTGGAGGAAGAGGGATTGTTTTGACAGGGTATGGAGGCTATAGAGGCTTTATAGATGTAGATTTACAGGGGATTAGGGATAACTCACTTGTTGACAGTAGTGGTCATAGATTTTCTGAGTCTGTAAGTTGGCTCCTAAATCTTGATATTGCTCAGAAAAACGCTTATTTTTTAAGGATTTGTGAGCTTGTGGAACAGTTGTTGCAAGGTACTGAAGACTAGCAAATGGTTGAGTAACAGAGGAGGAATGAGAGTGGATTACTTCCTCGGTCTAGACGTAGGGACAACAGGGGTGAAAGCTTTGCTTTTTAATGACCGGGGAAAGTGTCTTGGTACTCATTACAGAGACTACTCACTTCTCACCCCTTTTCCTTATTGGGTGGAGCAAAGTGGAGAAGAAATTTGGGAAGCTGTCAAGTTTGTTCTTAAGGAAAGCACAAAATTTTTGGAGGCTAAGGATCGAGTGATGATCGGTCTCTCTACTCAAGGTGGTACCCTTTTTGTCCTAGACGAAGGTAATCGTCCTCTGAGGCGAGCAATTACGTGGATGGATGGCAGAGGAAGGGAGGTAGCGGCGCTCCTTGAGCGTGACTTTGGCAAACGTTTTCTTTACGATCTTACCGGTTATGGCATAGTTAATGCCCTCCCCCTGGCTACGTTGCTATGGTTAAGGGAATACGAAGCCGAAACCTTCCGGCGTATAGCCAGAGTGGCTTTCGTTAACGACTTTATTACTTTCCGTTTAACTGGGGTATGGTGTTGCGATCCTTCGAACGCTGGCATTAGCATGCTTTGCGACATTCGTCGTTGCGACTGGAGTGACTTGTTGCTTGATTATCTGGGGTTGCGGCGTGAACAATTGTCGCCTATTCGTAACTCAGGAAGTTTTGTGGGAATGGTTTTACCCTCCGTGTGCCAAGAGGTCGGTCTTCCAGAATCGTTTGTGTTCACAGGAGGTCATGATCAGTTTTGTGCCGCTTTCGCAGTAGGGGCAACACGAGAGGGCGTAGTGCATCTTTCTGGGGGAACCGCTTGGGCAGGGGTGGTTCCAATAGGCTCACTTTGGCGAGACCCGCAATTTCAGGTTGCTATTGAAAGACACGTTGTGCCGGATAGATTTGGAGCGCTCTTTTCGATTCCCTGTGGTGGGGCTGCGTTGAAGTGGTTCCAAGAAAAAGTAGCACGTGCAGACCTCAATACTTCTTCTCTTGAAGATTATGCTCAAATAGATAAAGCGGTAGAGGAGCTTCCTGCAGGAAGTGGAGGGTTGTTCTTTTTTCCTTACCTTGTACCTGTCGTGCTTGGAAACCCAACCACTGCACCTGGCGGTTTTCTCGGTGTACAACTCTTTCACCACAAATATCACTTCTATCGTGCTGTGATGGAAGGTATAGGGTATGAGGTTTTGAGGCAAGTTGAATATCTCCTTGGACAAGGTGTACCTATCCACTGCGTTCGCCTAAGTGGTGGGGTGGCAAAGAGTAAAGTGTGGACGCAGATCATCGCCGAAATTCTTGCTATTCAGGGTATTTCCCTGGAGCGGGTAAAGATTGTGGATGCTCCAGCACTTGGAGCTGCTGAATTGGCGTACTTAGGCTGGCAAGCGCTCTGTGGAGGAAGGGATATTTTTGACGGGGGAACAGTTTTTCCTCTGGAGTTGGAAGTGGTGGAAAAAGAGGGAGAACATTTCAGCGTATACGTTCAAGGATATAACAGATATAAGAGACTTTTAGAAAACCTCTCAGAAAGGTAGGTGGATATGGTGTTTTCTTTTGCTATTACCCCTGAGGACCGAAAAATTTTCGAGTGCGAGTTTGCTGATTTTTTACCCGAATATATCTTTGATTTTCATGTTCATCTTTGGCCTAAAGAAGTTATGTCGCTTTCTTTTCGAAACGATCTTCCTTCTCTTCCTGTGGTAGTAGATGAATTTCACCTTAAAGAGCTTCTGGATTTTTATGCGCAGGCTTTACCCGGTCGCCAGATTTCTTTTCTTCTGTTTGGTATGCCCTATCCTGGTGTCGACTTACAGAAGAATAACCGTTATATAGAGACAATTGTAGACGGTCACAAATTCTTTGGCCTTGTTCTTGTCAGTCCCTCTTTGTCTGTAGAGTACCTGGAATCCTTTTTCAAGAACCTTGGATTTGTGGGATACAAGCCATACTGGACCTTCGTTACCTACAGAGAGCAGAACGAAGTGTCCATCATGGATATGCTGAGCGAAGAACAGCTTGAATTCGCCAATCGCTGGGGATTGTGTATCGTCCTGCACATTCCCCGGAAACTGCGCCTTGCTGACCCATTGAACCTGGAGCAGATTTGTTTTCTTGCTTATAACTACCCCAATCTCAAGATAGTTCTTGCGCATTTGGGAAGGTCATATTGTCTGTGGTCTCTTGAGAAAAGTTTGGAAAAGTTGTCTGCGATTCCTAATCTTTTTTGGGATATAACCATGGTGCAAAACTGGGAAGTGCTTGAATTTGTTTTTTCAAAGATTGCTCCAGAGAAAGTTGTTTTTGGCTCAGATTTACCAATATCTGCGGTGCGTGGCAAAATGGTTTGCATCAACGAGCAAAGTCTTTTCGTTACTCAGGACCCTTATCCTTGGAGCCTTTCTAATCCTCGCCTTACGTATGCTTTTACTAGCATGCTTTACGAGAGCCTCCGAGCAGTGAAAAAAGCTTTCCGAAAAGTGGGTTGGTCTCTAAAGGAAGCAGAAAAAGTGTTTTATGAGAATGCCTGTCAGCTGGTGCAAGAGGTCGAGCAAAGCAAAAACAAGGAACGAAATAGAAGAAGGGGTGATGAGAATGAAGGATAAGCCCAAAGCGAAAGTCGCGTTTCTTGCTTTTGCTATTAATCCATACTTTGAATTACAAGAATCAAAAAGAATAGAGCAAGAATCTTTAGCCATGCTTAACGATCTCGAGGGAGTAGACATTCTCCCCTTGCCCAGTTTAGTTTTTGAGGAAATGGCAATGGGGAGAAAGACCTTTGAAGAAATGGAACCCAAGGTACGGGAACGCCTTGCTAAAGTCGTTACTTTTCTAAGTCACCATCAGCCAGATTTGCTTATCATTCAAAGTGGTACCTTTAACTTAGATTACTATATTCTTTCTGTAGCGAAAGAGTATTGCGGGCCACTTGTGCTTTGGGCATATCCTGAGGGTGTATCGCGGAAAGGTGGACTGCAGATCAATTCTCTTGCTGGAGCGATGAGCAATAATTCTGCATTGCGAAAAATTGGAAAAGCCCCGGAATTTCTCTTTGGGTTACCAAACGAAGAAAAAGTACGTGCTTTCTTCACCCATAAGATTAACGCGCTCCGAAGCTTAAAGGCTCTCAGAAACTCAACACTTGGTCTTATAGGTGTTCCCTTCACAGGATATTTTGCAGCAACCTATGACGAAATGACCATAAGAAAAATTCTTGGCATAGAGATGATTCACTTTGAAATCCGCGACTTCCTTGAAGAGGTCAACGTTCTGCCTAAAGAAGAGGTTGACCAGGCGGTATTTTCTTTATGCGATCAAGGAGACAAGAGGGTAAAGTGCCTAGTTTCCAATCAAGACTTGACCAACAGTGCCAAGGCTTATCTCGCTTTAAAGCGATTTTTTGAGAAGTATAACCTTGATTGCATTTCTATTAAGTGTCAACCAGAGCTAAAGAACTGGTTGGATCTTAACCCCTGTCTTGCTATATCTAAGCTGGCTGATGAAGGTATAGTAGTTGGTTGTGAAGGTGATGTAGGTTTAGCGTTAAGCATGTATCTTGAGTTTCTTTTGAGTGGGAAACCCGGGGTGCTTCTAGAAATCGTAAAGATGGACGAGGAGCAAAATTTAGGTGTAATGTGGCATTGTGGTCAAGCTCCGACTGTATATGCGGATGAAAAAAGTGAAATTGTTCTGGAAAGACATACCTTGGCTCCGGGCACAACTGTAATTGAGTTTCCTCTTGCTCCCGGAAGGGTTACAATTGCTCGCCTTGCTCAACTTGATGGAACCTTAAAACTTTTTGCTGCTTCAGGAGAAGTTGTATCAGCACGACATTACTTTAAGGGCGCTTATGCTGAAATCGCTTTTGATGCCGGGATCAAAAGAGTCATTGAAACGATTTTTGCTCACGGCATTGAGCATCATCAAGCCTTGGTTTACGGAGAACTTTTGGATGAAATCTTGGAGATAGGCAGACTTTTGAATATCGAGGTTATTATCCCTTAGGAGGTGGAATGTTGAAAAGATTTGGCATTGGGGTTGTCGGATTAGGTATGGGAGCTAATGTACTTCCCATTAATCATGTAGCTGACTCTGTCCTCGAGGTACGGGGAATATGCGATGTTGACGAAAGAAAACTGGAAAGATTGGCGCACGAGTTTAACATTCCCTTCGCAACCAAGGATTACCAGAAACTCCTTGAGCATAAGGAGATAGATATCATAGCTATCTTTACTCCTGACCACCTTCATGGAGAGCAAGCCATACAGGCTCTTGAAGCTGGAAAACACGTAATCTGTACCAAGCCTATGGTAACTTGCATTGAAGAAGCAGAAAAAATTTGTCAGCTAGTAAGAGCAAAGAATCTAAAGTTTTTGGTGGGTCAAACTATGCGGTATGAGCCCCAGTTTGCTAGTGTCAAGGCTCTCGTTGATGAAGGTCAATTAGGTAATATCATTCTTGCGGAGGCGCACTATGTCCATGACATGCGTCCGGTGTTTGCTCTTACTCCTTGGAGGCTTACCGCGCCGCAGGATTTCATGTATGGCGGGGTATGTCATCCTGTGGATGTTTTGCGTTGGTTTTTGGGGGATGTGGATGAGGTATTTGCCTTAGGGAATCGAGGAGGCCTAACTCCTGCATATCCTCTTTTAGAGAATTTTCTTCTCGCCTTGCGATTTAAGAATGGGGTGATTGCTCGGGTTCTTGGAGCTTACGGCATTGTTCATCCTCCCATGCCTATGATGGGTCTTTCGCTTTTCGGTACCAAGGGGAGTGTTGTTGCTGATTTCACCGATAAAGAAGGAGGAAAGGTAAAAGTTATTTTTGACAAGTTTGAGATCAAATCCCCTTGGGAAGTTGTATTTCCTCCTGAAACGGAAGGCGTTTTTGGCCACGGAAAAACGGTATTACGTTATCTCCGGCATTTTGAGGAGTGCTTGTTAGAGGATAAAAATCCTGTTCCTGATTGCTTTGAAGGGGCAAAGTCGGTTGCGGTTTGTTACGCTGCTTACCAATCGATCGAAACAGGGATGCCGGTGAAAGTAAGAAACGATTTTTAGCAATCTAAAACACGGGAGTGGTGAGAGAAAAGATGGGTAGTGGAAATTCGTGAAGTTGATAATATTAAAACATAAGGACAAAAGAGGGAGGTTGTGAGCATGAGGTTTGGAAAGTGGTTTGTCTTAGTGATGATGGTAGTAGGTGTACTGTGGGGTTTGAGCTCAATAGTGCAAGGAAAACAGTTGGTCTTTGGTTACATTATGCCGGGAAGTGACCCTTGGTATGCCTATGCGCGGGATGGGTTTCTTCTCGCGGCTGAAAAACGAGGGGTCAAGGTTATTGTTCTTAATTCTGATTATGATCAGCAAAAAGAGTTGGCAAACATCGAGGACCTTATTACTAAGAGGGTTGATGGAATCAACCTTTTCTCTTTCAACCCTGATGGTGCGCAGATCGCAGCACAAAAATGTAATGCAGCTGGTATTCCTCTTACGGTGGAGATGAGTCACATTGCGGAAGGGCCAGGGAAGGTTGTCTGTGATATTGAATTCGATTGGGTCAGATTAGGAGAGATGATAGCTGAATATATTGCTGAACATTATCCGGGGGAGAAAGTGCTAGAAATCACGGGCCTCATCGGTCAGGGTCCTATCGACATGCTCTTAAATGGTCTAACGAATAAAATGAGGGAGCTTGGCAAAAATGAACTCATTGGTATTCACCCTGCTGACTACAACCGAGAGAAAGCCATGAATGTCATGCAAAACATGCTTCAGTCCGGTCAGGAATTCACTGTGGTTCACGTCTCTAACGAAGATATGGCTATGGGTGTTTTGCAGGTTTTGAAAGACGCTGGAAAGTTAAACAATCCTATCAAGGTGATTAGTAACAATGGCTCCCCCGAAGGGCTAGAGGCTATTAAAAATGGTGAGCTCCAGGCCACCGTCTCGACTTCACCAGGAGTGGAGGGGGTAGTTTGCTTTGAAGCCCTCTACCGTCATGTTATGGGTGAAGAAGTACCCGAAAAAATCATTATTCCCATGATTTGGATTACCAAGGAAAATGTGGATCAAGCAGTAGCTTGGAAAGCGGATGAAAAAGCACTGGAACTAGTATATCAAATGTTCGAAGAGATGAAAGGGAAGAAGTGAGCAATACCCCAGGGAGTGGGTAATAACCCACTCCCTGGGAAGCTTTTTGAAAGGAGTTTTCGAAGAATGTTCCAAGAAATTTTGTTAGAGGTTGAGAACATATCAAAAAGTTTCCCGGGAGTACAGGCCTTAAAGGGTATAGATTTCTCTCTCTATTCAGGTGAAGTTCATTGTATAGTGGGAGAAAATGGCGCTGGGAAATCAACCTTTATCAAAATTCTCTCTGGTGCACTTGTGCCGGATGATGGGATAATCAAGATCTTTGGAAGAACTTATCGGACCCTTACTCCTTCTCTGGCTATTGATTTAGGAATTCAAACTGTGTATCAAGATAGTGTTTTAGTTGGTTCTCTTTCGGTGGCAGAAAACATCTTTTTAGGCCATGAGCTGAGTTCTCGATGGGGTTTCTTCTCTCAACGGAAAACCCTTGAGCTAGCAGGAGGCATTATTTCCCAGTTTGGAGTTGCTATCCCTCCAGAAGAGCTCGTGGAAAACCTTTCTAATGCTGAAAAGCAAATTGTGAGTATTCTCAAGGCATTATCGAGAGAAGCAAGAGTTCTTATCCTTGACGAACCGACTGCTTCTCTCTCAGCTGTGGAAAAAGCTACACTTTTTAAGGTTTTGCGACAAGCAAAAGACCGAAAAGTAGGTATCATCTATATTTCCCATCACCTTGAAGAGGTCTTTGAGATTGGCGATCGGGTAACTGTGCTTAAGGATGGGGAGAAAGTTGCAACTCATAGAGTAGAAGAAGTGACTCAGGAGACGTTGGTTCGGGAAATGGTGGGTCGACCAGCTGAGTTATTTTATACTCGTGGGCAGCTCTCCTTTCAGAGAGAATGTGAAGAGGGAGAAGTGTTAGAGGTTAGTGACTTTCAGGGGGGCATGATAAAAAATGTGAGCTTTCGTGTACTTTCGGGAGAGATATTTGGCATAGGAGGCATGGTAGGCTCGGGAAGAACTGAGTTATTAAGGCTCCTTTTTGGATTGGATCAACGTGTGCAAGGGAAATTGCTCTTGAACGGGCATGACATTACTCCTCGCTCACCCTTAGATGCCATTGCCAAGGGGATTTGCCTTATTCCCGAGGATCGGCAGAAGACAGGCTTAATTTTAGCACGATCGGTGAGGGAAAATGTCACTCTAGCTGCCATTAACCTTGTTGATCGCGAATGGTTGGACCTTGGAATTGAAAGACGAGAGGTGGAATCGCTGGTAAGACAGTTGCAAATTGTAACTCCTAACATAGATCAAGAAGTGATATATCTTAGTGGTGGGAATCAACAAAAAGTTGTTTTGGCAAAATGGCTTTTGACGCGGGGTAAGATATACCTTTTTGATGAACCTACCCGAGGTATAGACGTAGGAACAAAGGAAGAAATCTATCGACTGATTATGGATTTGGCAAAAGACGGTAAATTTGTCATCATGGTCTCTTCAGATCTACCAGAGTTAATCGCTTTAAGTGACCGTATAGGCATCATGCGTAATGGGGAAATGGTTGCTATTTTAAACAGGGAAGAGATGAGCGAGGAAAATATCCTTTCCTACGCCTTAGGAGTGAAAACGAGCTATGGAAGTTAATGTTCTCCAACGCCAGAAATTGATAAATTCCCCTTCTTTCTTTTTGTTTATTTTAATTGTTGTTATGAGCGGGGTAACAGCTTTCCTCAACCCTGCTTTTTTCTCGTTGCAGAACTGGTTGAATATTCTCAATCAAAACGCGGTGTTGGGCATTGCTGCTGCCGGGGCAACCTTAGTTATGATTTCGGGGAATTTCGATATTTCCATAGGTTCTCTGGTTGGATTTGCCACGACCTTTGCCGCCTCGCTGGTAACAAAGGGATGTAGTATCACATTGGCAATCCTCTTAGGATTCTTGATGGCAGTTGCAGGCTGTACGCTAAATGGATTTATTGTTGCTACGACAAGGGCACCTTCTTTCATTGTAACCTTGGCGACACGAAGTATCTTTTACGGTCTTGCGCTGGTTGTTACTGGAGGTGTAACTCAGTCTTTAGGCGGGAAGTTTTACCTTTTAGGGAGAGGGACAACATTGGGTATTCATAATCCCATCTTTCCCTTTATCGCAACCTATGTCTTGCTTTTTCTCATCCTGCGATATACGCGAACTGGTCGACGCATTTATGCTGTAGGGGGAAACGAAGAAGCGGCTTTTCTCTCTGGTGTAAACACACTGAGGATAAAGATTTTTGTTTATGTCTTGAATGGGGCCTTGGTGGGTTTAACTTCTATGGTTCTTCTTTCGCGTCTTGGCTCTGCATTACCCTCAACGGGGTCAGGATTAGAGTTGCGGGCTATTGCTGCGGTCGTTATTGGAGGAGTACCTCTTACAGGTGGAAAAGGGAGCGCTCTCGGGACGTTTTTGGGCGTCATTCTTATGGGCCTTATCTCTAATATGCTTAATCTCTTGAACATCAGCGCTTATTATCAAGAAATTGTTATTGGTTTTGTCATTGCTATGGCAGTTATTGTAAGTAATTTAGGTAAGGTAAGGGTTAGGTAGTTAGATAAGCTTAAACTCTGGAGATGTAGCCAGGGCTGTCCATTGGGTTTAGAATAAGACTTGCTGAGCATAGTCATTGAAGTTGTAGGAAATTTTCTTAAAAGGAGGAAGTTAAAGAATCTTACGAGAAACGTACCCCCTACAATCCAAAGAAGCTTTCAGCTACCATGGCTTAAACGCCAGAGACTCCAGCCAAAAAGGCTTTTAGTAATTTTAGTCGAAGTTTATGGAGCCTCCCCCCCTTTTATAATTTAAATAATCTGCTGATGCACAAGGTTATTTCTCTTTCTTGGCGAGATATTCTCTTATTTGGGGCTCTTTGGGAACTCTCTAAAATTTTCTCGGAGTAGTTTTTTGATAAATAAGGAAGGAAACCTGTAAGCAAGGTTTTGAATTATTGTTGCATCATAAAAACTTTTCACCTTTCTTGCCAGGTACTCCACTATGAGCCTGAAGACCTCCTTACCATGTTCTCTGGTAGTTTCTTTAGTTCTTCTCGTAGAACAAGGACTACCTATTCCCAAGTGATTGAGGTTAACCGTTGAGGAAGTTAGCTGTCGTCGTAAAGGAAGTCCCTGAAGCACCGGCGTAATTATATCCTGCTTTCTCTTAGATTTCTGGACTTATAGGGGAAATTGCCCGTATCAAGCTAAAGGGATTCTTAGGGGTTTCTAAGGACTCACGGTGGCTCGCCATTCTCTCAGAATCCCACTATCCCTTCTCTATTCTTTCCCAAGGTATCCAAATATGAAAGAAACAACAGCTTTCTTAAAGCTAAGGCTTCCGGCATCAATTGACCTTTTCGAACTGATGGCAAATGGCGACAAAGATCCACCTAGACACTGTCTCAAGTAGCCTACGAAGGATCTCAGCAATGTACTTTTCAAACCTAATCCTCGTGAACGTGAATTGTCCCCCTTCCGGTCCTGCAACGGTAAAACTCAAAGGGTCGTACTATATCAGGAACACAATGACATAGAAAACCCCTACTTAGCTTCCCTCAAGCCCTTAGTACAGCTGCTGTGTCCATCCCCAGTGGGAGATGCTCACCGTGATACCTAACCGCTCCTGTAGGCACAAAGAGAGGTCCACTTCTTGTCCACTACCTATCCAGCTAGGGAGGTAACATCTCCACAAGTTTTTCATCCTCGTTTTTTCCTTGTTCCTTCTCTTGTAGTTTGGTCATCGTCACGAGGCGTAACCTTTTACAGAAAAGTTGTTTGTTCCTACTTCTTATAGTTTGGCAATTTCCCATTGTGTATTTGAGAAAATCTCACGACCCCATCCCCTATTACTTGGAAACCATCTTTCCAACAAAGGCTGCAATTTTCAGAAGTGAGGAAAGTATCGGCCACAAAGGTCGTGTTCTCCTTCAAAGGGTAGGTAGGGTTAGAGGTTTTTTCCACCCAAGGCTTTTCAACCTCAATAACACTGTCCTATGGCAGGGATCATAGAGGTAATTCATTACGTATCCATGCTCTACGGAGTACTCATAGTATTTGGCAGCCACCTCTCTGGTAACAATCCTCTCTCGGATCTATTCGAGAGTCTTTTGGTGAACACCCAAACTAAGCTTTTTTTCGTATTTCCTCTGGCATCTTTCCAAAGACGATTGGTTAGGTTACTCCATAGAGGAAGCGTATCCTCCAAATGAGGCACCAATGCAAAGCTGCACAAGCTTTCCCTTTATAAGAGGCTAATTGGCGGTAGCACGCCTGAGGCGTTTCGGGTTTTCCCTCTTAAAGACGTAGTTTGAAAAAGCTTCACCATCTGCTCCCTGTAGCGATACATGGACTTATGCACCATCCCCAGGACTTCTCTCTGGTTATTTCATTCTCTGGCTTTATGAATTGGAGTTCAGCAATGATCTGCACGAATTTTATTAATAATTTCCCCTGTATTTTTGGAGCTTGCTGGATTCCCCCAAAGACCGACATTAGAAAAATGGTATAGTCTCCTAGGGCTAAACGTCATACCCTCTTCCCACTAGGAATCTCATCAAACATATCCTGAAAGGTATACACCCCAATTTTAGGTGTTCCAGGTCGACTGGTTCTCAATAAGCAAGGAGTTTACAGAGTTTTCGAATTGTGCCTTGCTCCTTCGCAAACGTTTTGGGCTTAGGATCTCCAGGGGTATCGGTTCACCTTCCTGGGGATTTGGTCTAGCAAAAACCAGGGTGATGCTGCATTCCAGCTTAAAGAACCCTTTCTTGGCAATCGTGAACTAATGCTTTAGAAGGGAGGCTTTTGGGATTGTACTGGGTAAGCTCTTCCAATTCCTAAAGGAGTTCTCCCTTATGTATGGAAAGAGAATTAAGCTAGCTTTAAAGCAACCTTCCCTTTTCCAGGTTTTTTGTTACAATGTATAAAGGGGGTGATTCTCTATGAGGCGTTTAGCGGTACTCAGTTTCTTCCTTCTGGCGGTTCTTGTGTGGGCTTCGGTGGCTTTTGCGGCGGAACCCTATGAAATTGCGGTGGTCGTGAAGATTGCTGGAATTCCTTGGTTCAACCGCATGGCCGAAGGTGTGGAGCAGGCGGCAAAGGAACTTGGGGTGAATGCTTACCTTGTGGGTCCAGCAACAGCAGATCCAGCGCCACAGGTTCAGATGGTGGAGGACCTTGTAACCCGAGGGGTTAACGCGGTGTGCGTCGTGCCAAACGACGCTAAGGCTCTTGCTCCGGTCTTCAATAAGGCACGGGAGAAAGGTATTGTTGTTATTACCCACGAGTCGCCTTTTGAGACCGAAGCGATTGACTGGGACGTAGAGACCATCGATAGCGTCAAGTATGGGCAGCAGCCTATCGATGCTATTGTAGAAAAGCTTAAAGAGGCAGGAGAGCTTGACAAGTATACCCCAGAAAATCCTGCTGGCTTTGTCATGCTGGTCGGAAGCCTCACAGTACCGCTCCACAACTTCTGGGCCGACGTGGCTCTTGAGTACGCTAAAGAAAAGTATCCCTTCCTTAAGGAGCTTACTTCCCGACTTCCCACCGCTGAGTCTGTCGAAGATTCCCGAGCTGCAGTCCTTGACCTCATTACCACTTATGGTGACCAGCTTAAGGCCGTCATTGGTTGGGGAAGCCTTGGACCAATCGGTGCTGCTCAGGCAGTGGCGGAGAAGGGGATGGAGGACAAAATCATTGTTGTGGGGAGCGCTATTCCATCCACTGTTGCTCCGTACCTCAGAACTGGTGCTGTTGACTGGGCACAGCTTTGGGACCCGAAAGACGCTGGATACGCTATGGTCTATATTGCGAAACAGATTCTTGACGGTGTGGAGATTAAAGAGGGCATGGAAATCCCTGGCCTTGGGCCCATCAAGGTTGAAGGGAAAGTCATCAGTGTGAACCAAATTAAGATCATGCCCGATGCTGAGACTGCAGAGGCTCTTGGATTCTGAGGGCCAAAACGCCGGGGCACGTGCCCCGGCGTTTTTGAGGTGAAGCCCGTGATTGAAGAGAAGGCAATTCTTTCCCTCTCGCGCATCACGAAACGGTATGGTGGTGTTGTAGCCCTTCAAAATGTCGATTTTTCTGTTCTTCGGGGAGAGGTTCATGGTCTTGTAGGGGAAAATGGTTCGGGGAAGAGTACCCTAGTGAAAATTGCTACAGGAGTCGTACAACCTGACCCGGGGGCGGAAATTGTCGTTGAGGGGAAGAAAATCCCTCGCCTCACCCCCTATCTTGCCTTTCATCTTGGAATTCATGTGGTGCATCAAGACCTTTCCCTCTTTCCCAATCTCTCGGTTGCAGAGAATATCTTTGCCCACGAGTACATTGAGAGGGGTCGCCGTTTTGTTTCCTGGCAAGATATGGAGGGGAGAGCCCGGGAAGTGCTTGGACGCATTGGGGTAGACATTGATCCCCGTGCGGTTGTAGGAAGGCTTTCTTTCGCTGATCAGCAGCTCGTGGCTATATGCCGGGCTATTGCCAGCGAAGCGAAACTCATTATTCTCGATGAGCCTACTGCCTCTTTAACCTTTCGAGAGGTACAGCGCCTCTTTGGCTTTATTCGTGAACTCAAGGCTCAGGATATCGCCTTCGTTTTCATCAGTCATCGGCTTGACGAGGTTCTTGAAATCAGTGACCGAGTGACGGTTCTCCGCGACGGGGTAAAAGTTGGTACCTTTCCAAAGGAAGAACTCACCAAGGCTCGTCTTTCCTTCTTCATGACTGGAAAGGAGATTGTCGCTCAGTCTCGCACTTTTCCCCTTGATGGTCCAAAGGAGATTCTGCGGGTTGAGCGCCTCACCCGACGGGGCGAGTATGCCGATGTGAGCTTTACGCTTCACGAGGGTGAGATCCTTGGTCTCATTGGCCCCCGTGGTTCAGGACGAACTGAAGTTGCTCTCACCCTCTTTGGCCTCAATCCCCCAGATTCGGGGAAGATTTTTCTTGATGGTAAGGAAGTGCGTTTTCGTTCAAATCGTGATGCCATTCGGCATGGTATCGGTTACGTTCCGGAAAACCGACTCATCCAGGGTCTAGTCCTTGACCAGCCTGTTGCTGATAACATTGTGATCACAATCCTTGATACCTTGGTGGAACGCTCGGGTCTTCTGCGTCCGGCGAAAAAGCTCTCCATCGCGGAGAAAGCCATTGGAAACTTTGGGATTAAAGCACCGGCAGTGGATGCACCGGTTCGCTCCCTTTCTGGGGGTAATCAGCAGAAAGTTGTTCTCTCGCGCTGGATTCTCACCGCTCCAAGGGTTCTCATTCTCGATACACCAACTCATGGGGTTGACGTTGCAGCAAAAGAGAGTATTTACGAAATGATTTTGAATCTTGCAAAGGATCGGGGCATTGGTATCCTTCTTATTTCTGACGAAGAACATGAAGTACTCCAGGTCTGCCATCGGATTCTGGTAATGAAAGAGGGCCGTATTGTTCGAGAGTATGTACCCTCTGAAGTAACGGAAGAAGTTCTTCGAAAGGAAATCGTTGGATAGGGGCGATTATTTTGCTTGGGCGTATTGCTGGAAGAACTGAAGTCTACCTTGCTGGTGTTCTTATTGTTCTCTCGGTGGTGCTTTTTATCCTTAATCCTAAGTTCCTTACCGCAGAGAACCTCTTCGACGTCTTGCGAAATAACTCCTTTCTTGGCATCGTCGCCTTAGGGGAGCTTGTTGTTCTCGTCTCTGGAGGCATCGACGTTTCTTTTACGGCTATCGCTACAGTTGCCCAGTACGTTATGGGGGTTATCATCACAAAGTATATGGTGGAAAGTGTTTTCTTTGCCTTTCTCATTCCCATACCTATTGGTATTGCCTTAGGAGCCTTTAATGCTTTTTTAGTGAACCGAACACGGGTCCATCCAGTTATCATTACCATTTCTAACCTCAACGTTTTCTATGGCCTTCTTATGGTGGTGAGCAAAGGTAGGTGGATTTATGGGTTTCCTGGTCCTTTCCGAGATTTCGCCCGTCTTAAGGTTTTGACCCTCATTTCTGAAAAGGGCGTGGACTATGGACTTTCTATTTTCACCGTTGCGTGGTTTTTCATTGCCTTTGCAACCTGGGTTGTCCTGCGTTACCTCCCCATAGGCCGAAAGGTCTACGCCCTTGGGGGGAACAGTGAAGCTGCTCGAAGGGCTGGCTTTGACATTTTCCGCATTCAGCTTTTTGTGTACTGCTACATTGGCTTTCTTTCGGGAATTGCTGGGTTTGTGCACGCTGCTTTGAACCAGATGATTCAGCCCAATGCCATCGTAGGAAGAGAGCTTGATGTCTTAGCGGCAGCAATCCTTGGTGGGGCGAGTGTCTTTGGTGGCGCTGGTTCTCCTCTTGGAGTGGTGCTTGGAGTGCTTTTTATTGCTTTCATTAAGAATGGCCTTATCCTTATGAAAGCCTCGGCATACTGGCACCAGGTTATCATGGGACTTATTATCGTTCTTGCTGCTACCCTTAGTGCGTACCAGCAGAGTCTTGAGCGAAAGAGGAGAAGGTGGGTATGAAACGCGCACGCGGAGGACGAGAGACACAGTCCATTATCCTTGTAGGAGTGGTAACCTTTCTTATTGTTCTTCTTGGAATGCTCACTAAGGGGAGACTCCTTGGCCTTGACAGCCTCCAGTCCATTGCTTTTCAGCTTCCCCTCCTTGGCATTCTTACCCTTGCCCAAATGACTCCTATGCTTACTGGGGGTATTGACCTTTCTATCATTGCTACGGCTAACCTCTGTGGCGTTATTGCTGCCATCGGTATGACCCGAAGCGGCCTTCCCATTGGTGTTGCTGTAATTCTTGGCCTTGCTCTTGCTCTCCTTTTTGCAATCCTTAAGGGTTTCCTCATTGCCTGGGTCTCCGTTCCAGCAATCATTGCTACTCTTGGGCTTATGATTTTCATTCGAGGGGTTTCTCTTGTTCTCACCCGTGGTTACGTTATTGCCGGTTTTCCTGGAAGTTTCCTTTTCCTTGGAAACGGTACTCTTTTTGGCATACCTATGCCCTTTGTAGTTTTTTTCCTCTGCGCTCTTTTCCTGTATCTCCTCTTGACCCGGACACGTTTTGGTACTTATGTGTACCTCCTTGGCTCAAACCCTACGGCAACGCTTTTTGCAGGGGTAAATAACGCAGCAGTCCTTTTTAAGACCTACCTTCTCTCCAGTTTTCTTGCCGGCATTGCTGGACTGGTCATGATTTCTCGTTTCAACGCTGCACAGGCTGATTATGGGGAATCCTATCTCCTTTTAACTGTTCTTGCCTGTGTTTTGGGAGGCATAGATCCAGGAGGAGGTTTTGGTCGCCTCCCTGGGGTGGTCGTATCTATTATTGTCCTCCAGGTTGTTGCTACCGGATTTAATCTCCTTGGTTTGAGCTCACATCTTGCCAGCGCTCTTTGGGGTCTTATTCTCCTTGGAGTCATAGCTATTAACCGCATGATTGGAGAAGGAGAAGCGTAATTACGCAAAGTACTTTTTCAGTCCCCGGACAATGAGCATCACAATAATTGCGGCAACAATGACCTCAGGAATGCCATGTGTTGCGGCTATTCCTAAGGCTACTTTTCCAGGAAGATACCCCCGTAGAACCGCAAGACCAAGGACTCCTCCTGTGTTGGTGACTGTCCCTGTCACTGCGGCGATGCCGCTTTTTCGCGTTACCCTGAAGGTTAGTGCAGCCACAACACCAATGAGTATTCGTGGAACGATAGCAATGATAGGGTCGCGGAGAAAGGGTACCGCAGTCGTGAAGAAGCTGTACAGTCCGAAAATGAGCCCAACTACTCCTCCTACAAACGGTCCTTCGAGGATACCGGCAAGAATTGTGGGAATGTGCATGATGGTAGCTCGACCAGCAGGAGTGGGTACAGGAACGAATCCAAGACCTGTAGCGCCGAGGACAATGGCGCTGGCAGCAAGGAGGGCGGATACAGTAATATCGCGGGTTTTCACAACAATCACCTCCGTTCCGGTTCCCCTTTGAGATACCGGACGAATAATAGAAACTATGTTTGTGTCCGGCCTTACGTGCCGGCTTTAGTGGAATTATACCAGGGATTTTTCCTTAAGGGAAGACTTGCATGGTATAATGGGGTGTCCTTTGAGGAGGGGGCACATGTCGGTTATCACTGTTTCTAATCTGCACAAATTCTATGGTCCTTTGCATGCTGTCCGGGGCATAAGCTTTGCGGTTGAAGAAGGGGAGGTCTTTGGCCTTCTTGGTCCCAATGGTGCAGGAAAAACAACGACGGTTGAGACTATTATCGGTCTTCTTCGTCGTGACCGGGGAGAGGTAAGAGTTCTTGGATTCGATCCGGAAAAAGACTCGCTTGCAGTCAAATCCCGTATTGGGGTTCAGCTCCAAACAGTGCATCTCTTTCCCCGTCTTACTGTTTTCGAGACACTTTTGCTCTTCAGTTCTTTCTACCGAGAGTGCCGACCAATTGGTGAACTTCTTGCCCTTGTTGGTCTTACCGAAAAAGCACATACTAGAGTGGAAAAATTGAGTGGTGGGCAACTTAAGCGTCTCAGCGTCGCTTTAGCCTTTGTGGGAAATGGGGCGGTCATTTTCCTTGATGAACCGACCTCGGGTCTTGATCCCCAGTCAAGGAGAGGATTGTGGGACACAATACGGAGGCTTCAGGGAGAGGGAAAGACCATTTTCCTCACCACTCATTACCTCGATGAAGCAGAGCGCCTCTGTGACCGCGTTGCTATTATTGACCACGGAGTGATTATCGCCCTTGGAAAGCCTGGGGATCTCATTGCCAGTCATTTTCGGGAGAAGGCCATTGAAATCCCTTTTGATGGAGACGTATTGCCTTTTGCTTCTCTGCCTGGGGTTACACGTTTCCGAAAAGATGAGAACACGGTAACCATCTACACGGAGGACCTTCCCGAGACCTTTGTGGCTTTAAACCAACTTGCTGAGAGCAAAGATATCCCTCTTGAAGGTGTCGTTGTTCGGGAGGCAACCCTTGAGGATGTATTTTTGAAACTTACTGGAAGGAGAGTTAGGGAATGAGGGTCTTTTTTCGTTTCCTTGGTGCCCATTTCAAAAATACTATCCGGGACAGAATGGCTCTCTTTTGGTTTCTTGCCTTTCCTGTTCTTTTTGTCTTCCTCTTTGGCCTCATTTTTGGGGATGCTAAAGATTCTTGGAATGTACGGGTGGGTGTAGCAGTTGATTCTTCTGCTTCGTTTTCCTTGCCAGAAGACGCCAAGAGTCTCATCTTTTTTAAAGGACTTAAGGTGGAAGAGCTAGATGCCTTACGCAAAGGACAGCGCGATGTTGTTCTTTCTCTGGAGGGAGGAAATTGTGTACTTTTTACCACACCCCAGAGTGTAGAGAAAGGGAGAATCCTTGCTAAGATTATAGAGAACTCTCTCCTTCGGGAAGAGCTCAAAAAACGCGGTGTTTCCCTTTCTTGGAAAATAGTGGTGCAACCTATTGCTTCTCCGCGCTTTAGGCAAATTGACTATTTTCTCCCAGGAGTTCTAGCAATGGCACTTATGCAGCTCGGTCTTTTTGGCTCTCTTGATTTTGTGGAGCTTCGAGAGAAAAAGGTGACACGATACCTCGGTGCTATGCCTCTTCGTCGGGAAATCATACTCTGGAGCGAGATTACGATGAGGGTGGGAATTGCTCTTGTGCAGACTATTGTCATTCTTTTCTCTGGGTGGGTAGTTTTTCGAGTGCCCTTTTCTGGTGCTGTTTTTCCCCTTCTTTCTTGGGTCCTTCTTGGGTCTGCAACCTTTGTGAGTCTTGGATACTTTCTCACTTCTTTTGCTAAGACAGTAGAGAGCGCCTCTGGGCTCATCCAAATGATGCAGTTTCCCATGATGTTCCTCTCGGGCATCTTTTTTCCACCTGAAATTGTGCCTCAATCTATCCAGTTTGTCACTCGAGCTCTTCCTCTGAGTTATCTTGGCGATGCCTTGCGCAACGTGGCTTTGAACATTCCCTCCCAGTTTGGCCGTACCACTGATTTTCTCGTTCTCCTTCTCTGGCTTTTTGGTTCATTGCTCCTGGCATGGAGATTCTTCCGATGGGAGTAGTCTACTAAGGATGAGCTGTGCTACCCTTTTCCCTGAAAGTACCATCCCTCCAAAGATAGGCCCCATGCGAGGTCCACCGTAGACTTCGCATACTGCCATTCCCGAAACGAAAAGCCCTGGAAAAACTTCTCCGGTTTTGGCAACAACAAACTTTTCTGCTTCTTCAGCGTTCATAGGGAACTCGGTTTTCTTCTCAAGAAGGCCTCGTTTGACAAGAAGCGAAACAACGTTTGCTGGGTGTCCCGTTCCATCGACAACGTACGAGGCTTTTACCGTAATGGGGTCTACATGGAGTCCGAGTTTTCTCACTGGTCCCCAATTGATTACAACGCCACACACTCGCCCTCCCTGCAGGGCGACGTCTTCCACGCTTACGTTGTTGCAAATAGTGGCTCCAACCTTTGTGGCGTGGTAAATCAAAGCAGAAGCAAAGTGGCAAGAATCAACCACAAGGTAGTCTGGGGTGCTTTTATACCGTACATCGAGTTCTCTGAGAAATGTTTCGAGTTCCTTTTCGATAACGATTTCGTTGAACATTATGCCTCCTCCCCAGATACCTCCGCCAGGGGCATTCCGTTCCTCAAAAATCGCTACCTTCTTGCCCCTTTTGGCAAGCTCATATGCAGCGGCAAGACCGCTTGGTCCTGCTCCCACAATGGCGACATCAAGGTCAAAGAGGCCTTCAAACTTTTGAAAGAAACTCTCAAGAATAACTCTGGAGATTTCTACATCCTTCATGGCTTTCACGCTCCTTCAAAAAATTATCCCTCCGATTTTCGGAGGGATTTCTTTGAGGTATCTTTCTACTTCCTTTCCCTCCGCCGGCATTACCCGGATCAGGTTCCAAGGGTCGAGGACTTTCTGTCCTCCTCTCAGCCCCAAACAGGAGCTCCCCCAAAGGTCTTAAGTCTATTGTACCATGGTTTTGGGTGGCATAATACTGATACTCCTAGAAACCACCTTCAGGGAGGGGGTTTCATGCGTAAAGCACTTCTTATCTTTGGCCTTGTTTGGGTTCTCCTCTTCTGTCTTCTTGGGGTGTACCTTGACATTCGCTACGAAGGGTACCTTCAAGAGGCTCGAAGGCCCTCGAGAAGCAGAATCTCTCTCGTTTTTTTGAACTTCAGCTTTTCTGGAAGGGCAAGTCTTCAGCCATGCTCACGCTATTTGTCTTTCCTTTCTTACGCTTTTTGTGGCTATTCTCATGCCCCACATGGTCCTTTCTGGGACGATGGAAATCCTCATCGGAGCTCTCCCCATTGTCGGCACAGTTCTTGCGAGCATTTTCGGATGAATCCATATCTCTTTTGGTATGACTTTTGGAGACACTCTCGTTATCCTCGCCACTTTACTGGCCCTCTTTGGGATTATCCGGGGAAAGATGGAGTAACTCGGGAACACCAGATTCCTAAAACGGTTTTATTACTTTCTCAAAAAGCATTCGCTTGACTTTTAAGATAATCTTATGCTACAATTAGTTTCAAGCTAAAACGTTTTAAGGAGTTTTCCTATGCCAGTCACCATTAAAGATGTAGCCCGTCTTGCTGGGGTTTCTCCAGCAACGGTGTCGCTTGTTTTGAGCAATAAAGGACAAGTATCGGAGGATACGAAACGTCGAGTTCTTGAAGCGGTACAAAAACTCGGGTACCGCCCGAATGTTCTTGCTCAGAACCTTGTTAAAGGAAGAACGAATACTGTTCTTCTTTGTGCCTTTATCCGGGAAGACCGAAAGCTCTCCACTTTCTATGGGGAACTCATCAATAGCCTTCTCACCGCGATATCCCTTTCTGGGTACTATCTCCAAATGGTGGTAAAGGGTGAGTTCTTCAACGGCCATCCTCTTGACAAGCGTGAGGCACTCCTTGAGATAGCAAAGAACCGCCTCTTTGAGGGGCTGGTTCTTCTCTCCCACTGGCCGGTGCAATATGCGGAAGTAAGTGACCTCGTGCGGGAAAAGTTTCCCTTTGTGGTGGTGAATCAACGGGTGGAAGGGGAAGGGATAAGCTACGTGGATATTGACCACTATGGTGGGGCAAAGAAGGCTGTGGAGTACCTTGTGCACCAGGGTCACGTTCGCATTGCTCATATTCGGGGACCTCGGGAACATCGCCATGCTGAGGAGCGTTACCGTGCCTATCTCGATGCCCTTGTGGAGCATGGAATTCCTGTTCGACGGGAGTACATCCTGGAAGGAGATTTTCGCCGCTTAAGTGGCCGAAGGGCTATGGAGGAACTCCTTGCGGTGCGTCCTCTTCCTACTGCGGTGTTCTGTGCCAATGACAAGATGGCTATTGGTGCATTGCAGGTAGCAAAAGAGCGGGGTATCCGGGTTCACGAAGACCTCACTATTTTTGGCTTTGATGGCATTGAGGCGGTCAAATACACGGACCCCCCAATTCCCACGGTGGAACAACCTCTTGGGGAGTTGGGAAAGATGGCAGCAGAGATTCTAGTGAAGCAGATTCAAGGGGGTGAGGGAAAAAGGGTTATTCTTGGTTGCAACCTTCTTTTGTGGGACGGGTTCCTGGTGAAAGGTGATGGAAAAGGAGAGAAAACTCAAGAAGGAGGGCGACTCAGATGAGGCGTGTTGTGCTTGTTTTGGGGCTCCTTGTGCTTTTTGCTGGTGCTGCTTTTGCTCAGCTTCCAGGTAATGTTCCCCGAAACGAAACCCTTATTGTGGACCAACTCACTGGCCGTGTTGGGACACCAAGTAACTTCAACCTCTGGGCGGGATGGCGGTGGCAGGATCGTGGGCTGCAACAGCTCGTCTGTGAGCCGCTTTGGACGGTAGATTACGCAACAGGCGAGATTATCTGTGGCTTGGCAGCTGAACTTCCGCAGTACAATGAGGACTTTACCAAGATGACCGTGAAGCTTCGCCAGGGTGTGTACTGGAGCGATGGGGTACCGTTTACGGCAGACGATGTAGTGTACACCATTGATCTCCACATGAAGACTCCGGGCCTTCTCTACCATGGGCCAATGGCTGAGTTTGTAGATAAGGTGTACAAGACTGATGACTATACCGTCGTTGTGGAACTTAAAAACCCAAATTCTCGCTTCCACACTCACTTCCTCGATCGATGGGGATGCCTTCGGATCATGCCGAAACACATTTTCGAAAAAGTTGAGGATCCAGTAACTTTCGAATTCGACCCACCTGTAGGATGCGGACCCTATAAGCTTCTCGATTACGATCCTGCAGGTTTTTGGACGCTCTGGGAACGACGGGAGGATTGGGAAAGAACGCCCACAGGCATGCTCTATGGTGAGCCAAAGCCAAAGTATGTTCTCTTCCAGGCTTTTGAGACAGAAGAAGCCAAGATTCTCGCCATGCTCCGACACGAGCTTGATATGGCTCAGTTTGCTCCTGAAGGACTTCGGGTCGTTTTGGAGCGAGGTGAAACCACCCGAGCCTGGCGCAAAGAGTGGCCCTGGGTGGTGAACATCGACCCCTGCATTACTGGGATTATTTTTAACAACATGGTGGAACCATATAACATCAAGGACGTTCGGTGGGCTCTAGCCCTGGCAATCGATATGGTTGACTATATGGCCACAGCCTTCGACCTTATGGCGCCGGTAAGTCCTATTCATCTGCCGCCTGTTCCCGCTTATATTGAGGCTTTCTTCAATCCGATGGAAGAGTGGCTCAAAAACTTTGAACTCGACCTTGGAAATGGCGAGAAATTTAAGCCTTTTGATCCAGAAATCCCACAGCGCATTGCTATAGCGGCAAAGGAACGGGGATACCCAGTTCCAGAAGATCCCAAGGCGCTCCGGGAACTTTTTGGTATTGGTTGGTGGAAGTACGCTCCTGATGTTGCTGAGAAACTCCTCAAAAAGCACGGCTTTACCAAGGGTGCTGATGGTAAGTGGTACCTGCCGAACGGTAACCCCTGGAAGATTTCCATTGTGACTGATCCAAATCCTGCACACCATCACTACCGGAACGCTATGGCTGCCGCAGAGCAGTGGAGACGCTTTGGCATTGATGCTGTAGTGAATGCAACAGAGGCCTTTAGCAGTCTCCACCTTATGGGTGAATTTGAGGTTGGAACCATGTGGCCAGCAGCTGAACCCTGGGGAGCTGGTGTGGACCTTTCGAGGACTCTCGACCCCTGGCGCTCAAGCCTTGTTGTCCCTATAGGACAGGCGGTTACTCTTGGTCCCGGTGGTGCAGCTCGGTGGTCTGATCCTCGACTCGATGAGGTTATTGCAAAACTCGAGACAACCGACCCCTTTGCCGATGTTGAGACAACCCGCCTTCTTGGTATTGAAGCTCTGAAAATTGTGGTCGAAGAGATGCCTACCATCCCCACGTATGGATATTGCGGTGCCGTAGCCTGGGACGAGTACTACTGGGAGAATTACCCTGGAGCAGAGAACCCCTACACACAACCGTACCAGCACTGGCCAAACTTCAAGTACATGTTGCCTTTCTTGAAACCGAAAAAGTAGTCTTTTGCGGCCCCCGAAAGGGGGCCGCGTGGAGGGTATACCATGCGATTCGTTCGGGATTATCTTGCCCCAAGGCTTGTGCAGTATGTGCTTGTTGTCTTTTGTGGAATTACAGCAGTATTCTTTATCCCACGCTTTGCCGGTCAAGATCCAGTTCTTGAGATGATTGCTCAAATTCAGACTCAAGGTGCTTCCCTTGAC
>CALIUJ010000052.1 GCA_938048785.1 uncultured Archaeoglobaceae archaeon
CAAACCACCAGTCGTAGCCTTCAAGCTCGCCTTTCTTTATCTTCTCAAGCCTTTCCATCGCATCTTTCACGTTCCTTGCAGGCGGTATTATCACTTTTTCTCCAATCAACTCGTTGTTTGGCCAGTTCGCTGGAATCGCAACCTTCATCGCATCGCTCAACTGCAAAGCCTTTACTGCTCGAAGAATTTCGTCGATGTTTCTTCCAATCTCCTGCGGATAGTAGAGAATTAGCCTAACGACACCATTTGGATCCACCACGAAGACTGCGCGAACCGTGTTCGTCCCCTTTGCTGGATGAATCAATCCAAGTTTACTTGAAACTTCTCCAAGATCGTCCGCGATTATTGGAAACTCGATTTTGACTCCAAGCTTCTCCTCTATCCACTCGACCCACTTTATGTGGCTAAACGTCTGATCTACGCTCAAGCCAACGAGTTCGCAGTTCAGCTTTTTGAATTCCTCGAACCTCTTTTGGAAAGCCACGAATTCCGTGGTACAAACCGGAGTAAAGTCTGCGGGATGCGCAAATAGGATAAACCACTTCCCTGCAAAGCTCTCTGGCAGTTTTAGATCTCCGTGTGTCGTTTTAACCACCATTTCTGGGAATTTCTCACCGAGCAGAACCATCTCTATCACCATCCAAATCTTAGAGTTACGATATAAAAAATTTTTGGTTCGATTTTAAAACCAAAAGAATTAAATTTCGAAACCATTGTTTACTTGTGGACGAAACCGATTTAAGAATAGCACTGGAGCTGATGAAGAATGGAAGAATAAAGAAGAGCAAACTGGCAAAGATATTTGGCGTAACCGAGACTGCGATCAGAAAGAGAATCGAAAAATTGGAGAAAAGCGAAGCAATTCTTGGCTACAAAGCTGTTCTCAACTTCAAGAAGTTTGGCTTGTTCTCTTCGCTAACGGGAATCGATGTTGATCCGGAGCGCCTTTGGAGTGTTGTTGAAAAGATAAAGGAATTCAAGAACGTAGTTTCCCTCTTCCTCACATCGGGAGACCACGTGATAATGGTAGAAGTCGTTTGTGATTCGATGAAAGAGATGATCGCCTTTCACGAGCAGATTGAAAAGATCGAAGGAGTTAAGAGGGTTTGCCCTGCGTTGATTGTTGAGGTTGTGAAGTAGATCGGAAAAGTGGTAAAAGGCTAAATATTTTCGAATAGATCTCCCAACATGGAAGAGATAGTGGTTGGAGAGAAGTTTGATTTCGAGAGCGCGGAAAAAATCGCGAAAAGTATAGCGGAGAAAAAAGGAAATTCCATATTGCTTGCCTATTACGATAACGAGACCAAAGAAAAGTTTCCGAACGTGGATTGTTGCGGAGAAAGGAGTTGGGAAGTCTACGCAAAGAGCAGAGGGGGAAACCTAAGGGTTGTCGTTGGGAGCTTCGAGTTCATATTCAGGGTGGAGTAAAATCTTTTTAACTTTGCAAACCTTTGTCAACCATGGATGCGATCGTTGAGAGGAGTGAAGTCCTTGGTTCTGTGAACGTTCCGCCTTCGAAGAGCTACACACATCGAGCCTTCATTTCTGCGTCTTTGTCAAAGAAAGCGGTCGTCTCAAAACCTTTGATCTCTGGGGATACGATTTCAACGTTGAGAGCTTGCAAGAGAATTGGGGCAAGATTCGAAAAGGTGGACTCAGAGTTTCGCTTCGTAGGCACGAAGAAGGTTGAAGGCGGATACTTCAACTTTGAAAACTCTGGAACCACCTTAAGGATTTTTACCGGACTTCTTTCCCTTTCTTCGATGAAAAGCGTTCTCGACGGTGACAAATCGCTGAGAACGAGACCGAACAAAGAGCTCGTCTTAGCTTTGATGAAGCTTGGAGCCTATGCAAAAGGTGATGATCTTTTTAGAGCTCCTTTTGTGATCAAAGGAGTAATAAAAGGTGGTGAAATCGAAATTAGTGCTCAAAGCTCCCAGTTCATATCCTCACTGCTCTACTCGCTACCAATTGCTAAGGGGGACAGCGAACTAAAGGTGGTTTCGACGAAGTCACGACCATACATAGAGGTAACTTTGGACGTTCTCGAGAGATCCGGGGTAAAGGTGGAAAGAGAGGGGGACCTATTTTTTATTCCCGGAGAGCAAGAATTTAATCTTAGACACATCGAAGTTCCCGCAGATTTTTCATCCGCAAGCTACATGATCGCCGCAGGGGTTCTTGCTGGAGAGGTTAGAATTTTGAACGCCTTTGATTCGAGACAAGGAGACAAGAGGATCGTGGAGGTTCTAAAAGAAATGGGCGCCGATGTTAAATGGGACAAAGATTCTGGCTTAATCGTTGCAAAGAAATCGGATCTTTCCGCAATTGATTTCGATGCGAGAGACACGCCAGATCTCGTTCCGACGATCGCAGTTTTATGCGCAACCGCAGATGGTGTTAGCGAGATCTACAACGCAGAGCACTTGCGGATAAAGGAGATAGACAGAATTGCTGGGATTGCGAAGAATTTAAGGGCTTTGGGTGTCGAAGTGGAAGAGAAAAAAGATGGAATCAAGATTTATGGAGGAAAAAAGAGCTTTCACGGCGTTGTAGACTCCTTTGGTGATCACAGAATGGCATTGGCTTTTTCTCTCTTGGGCTTGCTTGGAGAAGTCAGATGCAAGAACTGCGAAGTTGTTTCCATCTCCTATCCGAGCTTTTTCGAAGATTTGACAAAGATTGGGACAAAGGTTAGACTTCTCGGATAAACTCCAAATCTAAGACGTATCTGTTCACGTAGGGCGCAAAATTTCCGCACTTTCGCATGAACCTTGTTTTTACGACCATTTTATTTTGCAAAAAAACCTCCTCGACCTTTTTTGGAAGTTCGTCTTCGTGGTTTTCACTTTCAAAAGTGTAGTAGTGCACAAAACCACCTTCAACGATCTTTCCCTTGATCACGTGCACGAAATCCTTGGCTGAATAGGGAGCAGGCATCAGAATTCGATCGAATTTTCCTTCGAGCTTTGGAACGATTTTCGCAACATCGCCCTCGATCGCGACCACGTTGTTTAACTTGTTCAGCTTTATATTCTTCCTGAAGTAATCGACCGCGACGCTGTTCAGCTCTACTCCAACGACCTCCCTTGGCTTTGAAAGCTTGGCAATCACTATGGCATAAGGTCCGACGCCCGCGAACATGACGAGGACCCTTTCTCCATCTTTAACGAGCTTTGCAATCCTCTCTCTTTCAATCGAGAGCTTTGAGGAGAAATAAGCCTTCGTTGGATCGACGAGAAATCTGCATCCGTATTCCTTCGCTATCGTTTCAGTCTCTTCTCCATGGAGCTTTTCGTATTTCGCCACTCTAAAGGCTCCACTAACTTCTCCAACTTTCCTTAGCACAGTTTTAACATTTTTGTGCCTCCATAGAATTGCAGAAACAATTAGCTCGCTCTTGTGCATGAGATCGTCGGGTATTTCAATGATCGCTACATTACCGATTATCTCAAAGCCCCTTCGCAAAATCCTTAGCTCTTCTTCGCTCAGCTTGTCTTTCAAAGCTTCTTTCAGAGACACCAAAAGCTTTTATCCTCGTTGCAATAAATCTTTGCGATGCGTGGCGTTTACTTCATAACAGATTCAAGCTTTGGAAGTCACGAAGCGTTGGCAAAGAAAGCCTTGGACTTAGGCGTTAGGATAATACAGTTCAGAGAAAAGAAGATGAAAGACGGAGAAAGGCTAAAGGTTGCAAGAAATCTCAGAGAGCTTACGGAAAGTTACGACGCCATGCTGATAATCAACGAGCGCGTCGATTTGGCTGTCGCTTGCGACGCAGATGGCGTGCACGTGGGTCAAGAAGACTTACCGTGCGAAGTTGTAAAGGAAATTTTCGACGGTATTGTCGGCGTTTCCGTGTCAAACGTTGATGAAGCTGTAATAGCTATGAAGAAGGGCGCAGACTACTTGGGCGCGGGACCTGTGTTTCCAACAAAGACAAAGGAAGATGCAGGGGATCCAATAGGAATAGAGGGGTTGAAGAGGATTGTAGAGGTTTCAAAGATCCCAGTGTTTGCAATCGGCGGATTAAACGTTGAAAACGTGGTAAAAGTTTTAGAAGTTGGAGTCGATGGCGTTGCTGCGATTTCTGCGATCGCTGGAGATAGAGCGAAAGATTTTATTGAACTCGTGAACAAGTATCTGAAATGAAGTCGATTTCAGAGCTCAAGGGATATTGCATCGTTGGAAGGCATTCCGCGGTTAAGACTTGCCTTTGGCTCAAGAAGTCGCTGAAGGACTTGGGGGTATGCTACAAGCAGAAGTTCTACGGAATCCAAAGTCATAGATGCCTACAGATGACGCCTGCGCTTCTATGCAACCAATTCTGCGTCCACTGCTGGCGACCCTTGGAGCTCTTGAAGGAGTTCAAGGGTTGGGATGAGCCTGAGTTTATCGTAGAAGAAAGCATAAAGGCTCAGAAAAGACTGTTGAGCGGATTCTATGGCACGAAAGGTGTGAACCTTGAAAAGCTCAAGGAAGCGGAGAAGCCAAATCAGGTCGCGATAAGCTTAGTAGGCGAGCCGACTCTTTATCCAAGGTTACCAGAGCTCGTAGATTGCTACAGAAAAAGGGGATTTACGACTTTCTTGGTCACAAACGGGACGAATCCAAGGATGCTTGAGCTCGTTAACCCTACACAGCTCTACATAAGTCTAACCGCTTTCGATGAAAAAAGCCACGTTGAGCTCAATCGCCCAAGCAAAAGTCTTTGGACTCGAGTTTTGGAGAGTCTCGAGACCATGAGAGAATCGAAGTCCAAGAAAGTTATAAGACTAACGCTGATAAAAGGCATAAACATGCACGAAAGAGCCTTGAATGGTTTCGACAAGCTGATAAGGATCGCGGAACCAGACTTCGTTGAAGCTAAGGCATACATGTTCTTGGGATACTCGAGGCTTAGACTTGGCTTAGAAAACATGCCAAGCCACGAAGAGATCGTTGATTTCAGCAAAAAACTCGAAAAGCTTGGATACGAAATAGTGGATGAGTCAAGGGAGAGCAGGGTTTGTCTTTTGTCGCTATGAATCTCGATTCCAGCAGAAAAAGGCTTGAAGAACTTGAAAGTGCAAGAGAGAGACTTTTAAACATACTCAGAGACCTAAGGATCTTGTCCTCCAAAGCCATCGTTTCGATACACAACGATCGAATCGATGAAGCGGAGGAGAACTTGAAGAGGGCTTTGAAAATCTTAGAGGAGATAAGGGAATTCAAGAAATTCCCGGAGATCTACGCGATTTCGCATGACTCGATGCAAGAATTTGTTGAAGCGGTCTTTTTGCTAAAAATTGCGAAAAAAGAATTTGATTTCTCGCTGAGCTGTGAGATTCTGGACTCCGCATTCATAACCGGGCTTGCGGACCTCGTGGGAGAGATTCGAAGACTTGCGCTTTCAAAGATGATCAAGGGAAGGATTGAAGAAGCTGAGGATCTCTTGGAAAAGATGGAAAGGATTTACAACGAACTCATTTCTTTCGCATCTTTTCCAGAAAAGCTCGTTCCAAATTTAAGGGCGAAGCTTGACGTTGCAAGGGTTGCAATAGAGAGAACGAAGTCTGATCTAATCACTGCGAAGCTCTATGCGGTTCTGGATAGGAATCGATGACACGGACAGCGTAAAGGGAATGTGCACAACTTACATCGCGCTTCTCTTAATCGATGCGATAAAAGACTTTGGAGAATTGATCGGATTTCCAAGGCTTATAAGGCTCAACCCTACGATTCCATACAAAACCCGCGGTAACGGTGCGGTAAGCTTCCTCGTTGATCTCGAAGACCTCGACAAAGCAATGGAGATTGCGGACGAGATCATCAAAAGACACGCGGAATTGAGCGACGAGAAAACAAACCCAGGAGTTGTTTTTGTGAGAGAAGATAAAGCTCCGCTCTTAAGGAGCTTTGCTGAAAGGGCAATAAAAGACGTTCTTAAGATTGAAGATGCCATAGAAATAATAGAGAGGCACTCGATTCCACATTTAAGCTACAAAAACGGTCGAGGATTAATCGGAGCCCTTGCATCGGTTGGAGCTAATCTCGAAGATTTCGTCTACGAGCTGATAGCATATCGTTTTCCAGAGAAATTTGGGAAACCAAGGGTCGTTGATGAGAACAGCTTTTACGAGCTTGACTTCAAATACTATCCAACGATTTTCGACACCGTTGACTGGTGCAACAACGTCGTTATGGCGGTTCCGGGAACTCCTTGCCCCGTGCTATTTGGTATTCGTGGAGAGAACGTTGAAATCTTAAAGGAGTCAATAAAAATGCTTAAAACAGAGAAATGGGACAAAAAGGCTATTTTCATAACAAATCACGCCACAGACATGCACATAGTTGAGGGCGAGGAGATCAAGGAGTTCAGATCGTATCGAGTCGTTGGCAGAGTGATGAAAAAACCCTACGACATCATTGGCGGGCACGTTTTCTTTGAAATAGGAACGAAGAATGGCAATTTGACTTGCGCAGCATTTGAACCGACGAAGCAGTTTAGGAACGTTGTCAGAGATTTGATCGAAGGAGACTTGATCGAAGTCTATGGATCCGTGAAGAGTTCGACGTTGAACTTGGAAAAAATTCGAGTTATAAGTCTCGCCAAAAAATTCGCGGAGATGAACCCAAGTTGTCCGATCTGCGGAAGGAGAATGGAGTCCGCAGGTAAGGGGCAGGGGTTCAGATGTAAGAAGTGCAAGACAAAGGCTTTTGAGAAAATAAGAGTTGAAATGCGACGAAAGCTCGAAACCGGATTTTATGAAGTTCCTCCATGCGCAAGAAGGCACTTGACAAAGCCTTTGATAAGGATGAAGGTTGAAAAGAGGCATGTGTTCAGATAAAGATTTTAAGGGAGTTGCGGAGATGATGCGATGGAGTTCTTGCTGAGAGATGAAATCGCAAAGGGGTTGAAAAAGAAGTTTCGGGTGATTTCGCCTTTCAAAGTTGGAATTGGCTGGATAGACATCGCAATCCTCGGAAAAGAGTCGATAGGAATTGATTTCTGCGAGAACTATGAGTCGAGCTTGGAAAGGTTGAACTCTTTTCCATTCCAAGAGAGAATGATGGTTGGAAATTGCAGCGAGTGCGTTCGAGTAGAAGAGCTTTGCAAAAAGTTTGGGGTCGAGATTCGAAACTTTGAACCTTTTGAGTCGAGTTTAAGCTTAAAAAAGCTTGAAGATAGCATTGCATCGCTTTACATCGCAAAGGAAGCATTCGACGATGGAAAATACGAAGAGCTGAAAATCCTTGGGTTTGCAACTTCCTACTCGAGATCTAAGATCGAACCGAAGTTCTTCGTTACGCTCACAAGAGAGGGCTTCGTGATTGCGAAAAAAATAATCTATTCGAGGATTTTGGCAAAGGAGAAGGAGCTCAGAAAGCTCGTAAATCCATTGAATTACTTGATAGCCCTCGGAGCTTCGACTTCTTTCTCAATAAAATCCGAGAACGTCGAAAACGCTGAGGACCTCAAAACTATGCTTTTTGTGTGCAAGAAGATTCCGTTGAGCGCATTCATAGCGAACTCGACTCACCCAAAGGTTGCCTTCTGCGAGTTTCTTTTGAACTCCGTACTAAACAAGAGATCACTTTTATTAGCGAAGAAACTGAGAGATCTCGGACTTGCGATAAAGCACAAGCTCTACTCGCCAGGCGGTGATTTCATATGGGAGGAGTATAGAATTGCGAGAGAGGCGATAGAGTTCCTTATAAAGTCAAGCTTCTACAAAATTGAGAAAGAGATCCTCGATGACTTCACCTCGCTTGTTTCAGCGATTCAGAAGAGGGCGGAGTTGATCGACGGAGAGAGCTTGAGAAAAGCGAAGGATATGGGACTGCTTAACGACGAGAAAAGTTTCGAAGATTTCGCAAGAGTGAGGATTGCAACTCTGATCGAGAGAGCGCTTAAAAACCTATTTTAAGAGATCGAGTTTCAGCCAAAACTGGGGAGGTTTTAAATACTCCACGAGAATAAATCGCCTTAAAATGAAGAGGATATTGTTCACGGTAATCATTCTCTGCGCGTTCCTCGTAGCAATTGGAGAGAGCGAAGTAGCGGATATAAGGAAGGTTGAAATTCGCGACGTATATTTCGTTGGCGAAGACGTCATCGTAAGAACGAACTTCAAACCAGAGAACTCGACCTTACTCGATCCAAGTGGAAACGAGATACCTTTGAATTTCAAAGGCGAGGTAGATAATTTTACCGCAGAAGTTGAGCTGAAAAAAGACGTTGTTCTTGGAAAATACAAGCTAATATTGGATGAGATCGAGAGGGAGTTCATCGTAGACTTCTGCGAGCTTAAAGCTGAATACCTCGATGGATTCTTGAACTTAAGTGCGAAGACTTTCTTCGTAGAGCCAAGAATAAGGTATTCCATTGGATCGATTCAAGGCGAGGATGTTGAATTCGTTCGAATTCCAATCCCAACTGGGGAGCATGAAGTCTCGGCGGAATGTGGTAACAGTTTTCTGGAGGAGAAGATAAGAGTGGACTTCTCAATAGTATACGATGGGCTCGTTTTTGCAGTCTTAGATGGAAAAAAAGTTGATGCAAAGCTTAAGGTGGAAGATAACGAATTCGAAGGTCATTTCGATCCGAGAGAGCTGAATTTGACGAAGTTTTTAGTAGAAGCTGAGTACGGGCATTTAAAAGCAGAGAGGGAATTTGATCTCAGCCTCGGGATCAAGGAGGTATATTTTCCCGGGGAGAGAGTTGAGATAAAAGCGGATTTCGCAGAAAAGGGGAAGTTGATCGATCCAAACGAAAGAGTCTACGAACTCGTTTTCAAGAACGGCGTTGCAGAATTCGAGCTGAATAAAGAAGTCATCTTGGGCGAGTATCGTGTGATAGTGAAAGACATTGAAAAGAGCTTTTACGTGGACAGCTATGAAATTTCAGCATTCTTCGATGGTAAAAAAGTCAAAGGAAACGTCTCATGGCATTTCTTTGCTCCAAAATTTGTTGAAGTCGTCGCAAAAGATGAAAGCTTTAGAGTTGAACTAATAAACGGATCTTTTGAATTTGAGGTCCTTGGTGATGAGCTTTTGATCAAATGCGGTAACGCTGAGACGATTGTCAAGAGAAAAGACGTTCAAGTTCGCGATCTCTACTTCTTGGGCGATGAAGTGGAAATAAATCTGAACTTCGATCCAAAAGATGGAAAAATACTGGCTCCTTGGGGAGAAGTATTTCTTGAGTTCGAAAACAGGAGTGCCAAGCTCATAGCGAACGAAACCGGATTATACAAGGTGCTCATAGATGGAATTGCGAAGGAGTTCATCGTAGACAACTGCGAGATAAACGCGAGCTTCGATGGAAAAAAGATCGTTGGCAAAGCCAGATGTATTTACAGAGAACCTGACTTCGTGAATTACACCGTTTCTGGAATCGAGGGATATGCGAAAGTTGTGAACGAGAGCTTCGAGATAGAGTTGGATTTGCCACCAGGTTTTCACAACGCAACTTTAAGATGTGGAAATGCGCAAGTTAGAGTTGAGTTAAAGATCGAAGTTCCAGTGGAGCAAGTCGAATATCTGAAAGAGCTCTACTTCTTGGGCGATGTTGTGAGGGTGACTTTGCCGTTTGATCCTAAAAAAGCTCTGGTAATAACGCCAAGCAAAAGCTTTGAGCTGAACTTCACGAAAGTGAATGAAACCTATATCGCAGAATTCGTCGTTGAAGAGATTGGAAAGCACAGATTTGAAGCTGAAAACGTTAAAAAAGATTTCTTTGTCGAAGATTATAGAATCGAGGCAAAGATCGTCGAGCAAAAGGTTGTTGGAAGGGTTTCTTGGAACTTCGTTAAACCAGAGTTTGTCGAGTTTGAAAGCGCTTTGGAGAAGGGGAAAGCGAATGTTAGTGAAACTGGAGATTTCGAAATCCATTTCAGCAAGGGTTGGGAATTTTTAGAGCTTAGATGTGGAAATGCGCAAGTTAGAGTTGAGAAAAGGGTTTTTGTGAAAGAAACGTTTTTCTTGGGAGAAGTGGTTGAAATCGTTGCGAACTTCAAACCAGAGAAAAGCCACCTGATCTTTGAGAACGAAACCTTCGAAATCGATTTTGAAGAAGTGAACGGTAGCTTTGTTCACAAGTTCGTAGCAGAGAAGTTTGGGGTTTATGAGCTTAAACTCGATGAAATCGAGAAAAGATTTTACGTCGATTCTTGCAAACTGGATGCGAGGATTTTGAATCAAAAAGTAATTGGAGAGGTTTCAACTGCTTTTTCGTCAATAGGCTCGTTGGAATTCCTTGTTTTACCTTCAAACGAGTCTGGCTTTGTAGAAGTGAAAAACAACAGCTTTGAGATCAATTTACCAAAAGATGCGACTGAAATTACTTTGATCTGCCGGAACTCGGTTTTAAATCTAAAAACGAAGCAAATATCCGATTTCAGGAGTTTTGAGTTCGAAAAAATGATTTTCAGAGTTTCAATAGACAAAGGGAAGTTCGAGTCCTTTGATTTTGATGGGGAAAATCTTAGCTTTGTGATCTCTGGATTAAAGCCGGGAGAAGAGGTTACCCTCGAGATTTCACTACCCTTCGAAATTCCAGAAGGGTTGCACTTCTACTACTGGAAAGAGATAAACGGAGAGCTTGTTGCGGTTGATTACACCATCGGAAACGATAGGAGATCCGTGAGCTTGAAGCTCAAGGATGGAGAAGATGAAGACGGTGTTGCGAACGGCGTCATAGTGGATCCGCTGAAGTTATACACGCCAAAGCTCAAGGTCGAGAAGATCGTTGAAGAAAAGAGGGGAAAGCTGAAAGTTGAGCGCGATAAGAGCTTCGAAATCGAATTGGAGAGCGTTGGAAAAATAAGTTACTTGGCATTCGTAGATCCAGAGAACTTACCCTCTAAGCCAGCTGATTTCCCATACGGGCTTTTGAAGTTCGAGATCCAAGTTGGAAAAGGAGAAGAGGTTGAGATTCGCATCACGTATCCATCGCTTGAGGGATTGATCGGCGACGATGGAAAAGCGAGGTTCTACAAGTTCAACTCCTCGAGCTTGCAATGGAGCTTTTTCGATGCGGAAGTTGAGAACAACACAGTTATCCTTCGCTTCCAAGATGGTGGATTTGGAGACGAAGATGGTGTCGCGAATGGAATTATAAGCGACGACGGTGGCGTTGGCTGGGCTGGTTATCCAGGGCTCGACGGATCTTCGATATGCAGAGATGGAAGGCGCAACGAAGTCCATACCTACTGGGTCTACGTCCCCTCTGGAGACACGTTCACCGTTAGCATTTACGATGGAGACGGGCTTAATGTTAGAGTTTACTATCCAAACGGAACTCTTCACAGTAACCATACTGCATCTAGAAACAATGCATGGAACAATTTTACGATAAGCACAAATGCTCAATACGGATGGTGGAGAGTTGAAATCTTGGAAGATTCTTGGGGCTCGGGAAATGGGAACTACTACGGTTTTCGAGTAAATGGAACAGATGATATAAACATAAGGGTGAACCGCAGCTGGGATGTCGGGGGACGGAGTTTCTATGGCACACCTGACAGCGTAATCGTTGGAGAAGAGACTTTTCTAAATCTATCCCAAAATTACTACGTTTTTGCGGATAGCTTTTCACTTTCTATATACGATCCCGATGGAAACCAAAACAACCCAGCGTTGAGAATCGACGTTACCTCGCCAGATGGTCAGACTTCTTCTTGGACTCCTTTTGGTAATAATGTATGGGGATCGCGAACGTTTTCCGGAACTCTTGGCGTTTGGCGGATCACAGTAACGCAGATCAGAAATGTTGACGACTACAATGTTGGAGGGAACCACTACAGACTCGCGGTAAACCTAAGCGATGGATTATACTTCAAGCCCCCACAGCTCTTAAACATCAACGGCAGAGTTTTGCACGATCTATATCCACTTGGAAGGAACGATGGCGAAGATCGTGGAATAAGAGGTGTCGAGGTTTTGCTCGTAGAAGACAGAAACGGAAATGGAATACCTGACAACAACGATAGAGTTTGGCAGAGAAACATCACAGACGTGAACGGGAACTTTTCGCTTACAGCTCTAAGAGATATTACGAAGACTTACTTCGTCGTGGTAAATTCTAAAACGATCAACGCGACGAACGCAAGCTTAAACTACACCTCTGGTTTCAGCATAGCGCATATATGGGCTGAGCAAAGCTACCAGAGCAACGAGAGCAATTACAGCGAAGTGATCTGGTTCTTCGGTGGGAGAAACGCGGATAAAAGCGATAACGTCACCGTTAGCGGTAACGCTTTCCAAGGATGGTCTGAGCACTACGTTAAGATTGATTCGAGTTACAACGGTCAATTGATCCAATTCGGTTTCAACTTCAGCTTAGTTGTGAATGGAATCGATGAAGACGC
>CALIUJ010000053.1 GCA_938048785.1 uncultured Archaeoglobaceae archaeon
TTTTGGTCTCCTTTGGTTACTCCTTGTGCACAGTACGATGAATACGACTCAATACTTTGAAGCAAATAGCATCCATGCTATACTCTACCTGGAAAGCATGAGTAATCTGTGAACGTAATACGATCGGAGGCATGATGCGTACCAGTCATACGTTATTCAACCTCTTCAGAAAGTGCTCCTCTTCTTTTGGTACTCTTACACTCCTTACGGTATTTTGGCTTCTCTTGAATGAAGAATTCAGTCTCTTCCAGATCATCCTCGGCATGGGAGGAAGCATAACCGCGTTACTCTTCACGGAAAAATACCTTCTCAAAGAGGAATATAGAATGTTTTACGCAAATCACGGGATAAACCTTCTCAAGTATGTTGTAACCTTGCTCTTCCAAATTTACCTTTCTGGAGGCATGGCCTTGTATCGCCTTTTTGCCAATGAAGTCAAGGTGAGAATGGTCAACTATGAAAGTGACTTAGATGACGATTTTTTCATCTGTGTTCTGGCTGTTTCCATCACGTTGACGCCAGGGACAGTTGCGGTGGACAAATTAGGGAAAAATTTGCAAGTTCTGTGTCTTCATTGCCCGAAAGAGAATGAGTGGCAGTGGCGAAAGGATATTCGGGAAAAACTGGAAAATCTCCTGAAAGGAGGCACAAGGTGAGTTTTGAGGAAGTGGTCTTATGGATCTTGGCTATTTTAGGGGGTGCTTCTACCTTAAGGGCGATTTTGGGGCCCACAGCGTGGGATAGAATTTTGGGATTCAATCTTCTCTCTTCGAAGATGGTCATGATCATTGTAATCTTTGCCCTTCTCCTTAAGAAATCATATTTACTCGATATCGCCTTAATTTATGCTCTTTTTGGCTTTGTAGGGACAGTGATGATAGCAAGGTTTGTAGAAAAAGGGGACAGGCTATGAGGGTACTTTTGGGGAACATCCTCATCGTCATTGCCCTGGGATTTATCGTGTGCGGAGTCTATGGTCTTTTTCGCTTTAGGCATTTTTATCCTCGTGTTTTAATCGCTTCCAAAGTAGACACCGTAGGGTTTATTACCCTAATGACAGGAATTATGGTGAAATCAGGGTTCAATTTCTTCACTCTGAAAGTACTCATCATCGTAGGGTTCTTCGTGCTCACCAATCCACTTGCTACCCATTCCATTGCTCGGTCGGCCTATAAAAGCGGGTATCCGCTCCCAGAGGATGATGCGTAAGTGGCCATCACGAACGTTTTTCTTTTGGTAATGGTGGTTTTAGCTTTTTTATCGATCCAAGTAAAGAAGCCCGAAACGGCAATAATTTACCTTGGTATTTTTTCGCTCCTTAACGCAATAGTGTATCTTTTCTACGGCGCTCCCGATGTATCTTTAGCCGAAGCCGTCATCGGGAGTGCTTTGGCAACCGTTCTCTATTTAATCGCTATAAAAAGATACAATCCTTCAAGAAATGGATTATCGGATGGGTATTTTCTCCGGTCTTTTAGGAATCGGTTTACTCGCTATCAAGAGGTATTCTGGGGTGGAATGTTTCTTCTTGTGGGTTTTGGGGTTCTGCGTACCTACTTAGACACGATGGAAGAGGTTGGAAAACCGGCGTGGGATTACTACGTTAGATTTTTTACCCCCGATACCGGGGCACGCAACGCAGTGACCGCAATTTACCTCAACTATAGAGTTTTTGATACCTTGTTTGAGGCCCTGCTTCTTCTTGTTGGTGTCATTGCGGTGATCTATTTCTCTTGGAGGGAAGAGGAATGGGAGAACCAGAAAAAAGAGTAACCCCTCACCCTCAATCTGAGATTGTAACGCGTATGATCGGTTTGCTCTACCCTTTTATCCTCCTTTACGGTTTTCACATCATCGTGAACGGTCACCTCACCCCCGGGGGAGGATTTCAGGGAGGAGCAATCTTAGCTACGGTTTTCATAACCCGCTACCTTGCTCGACCACTCTTTGATATCGATATCGTTACCCTCCAAATCCTTGAAAAGACTTTTTTCTTAGGAATCGTAGTTTCTCCAATGCTCTTTCTTTTGCGAGGAGTTATTGGCGATAGTTTTATGGTTTCGTACCTTGTTCTCATGAATATCCTTATCGGTTTCAAGGTCTGTTGTGGTTTAGCAATCCTCTTTTTCCGCTTCATGTTCCATGAGGGGAAGGAAAAAGGCACAGAGGAGCGATTTCACAGTGGTTGATGAAGTGAGCTTTGTGATTTTCTTCATCGGTCTCTATGCTTTAGTGGTCAAAAGAAACGCAATCAAGTCCATCATTGCTTTGGTCATCATGGAAACAGCAGTTATCCTCTATTTTATCGCTGGTGGGTTTCGGGAGGGAATGCTTCCCCCGATTGGGGATGTCTTGCCCGAGCAGATGGTTGACCCCCTTCCTCAAGCACTCATGATCACTGCGATCGTTATCGGTATTGCCTCAACGGCGGTGGCACTCGTGATGTACATCCATCTCCGCTACAAGTATGGTACTGATGAATGGAAAGAGGTCATGAAAAAGAGGATTGAAGAAGACGGATGATTCCCGGACACGTTTTCGTCCTCACCCCTATTATATTTGGAGTTCTACTTTTCCTTCTCAACAGCACGTATGCCAAACAAAGCGTTCTCGCATTCCAGCTTGGTCTTGTCTTTGCTTCCTTTTATAACTTTGCGAAACTGAGGCTCTTAGAGCTTCCTTTATCCATAGAGTGCTTTGGCGGATGGAGTAGAGTCATCGGCATTGCCCTCAAATGGGACCTCGTCTCTGCCGTATTCGTGATTCTCACCACGATTCTCTTTTTCTTCCTCTTCGTTTTTGACTATCGGAGTGGACATGCCAATCGGCTTTTTTTAATGCTCTTTTGCACCCTGCAGGGCTTAATCATTGGTATCTTCCTTACCCACGATTTTTTTAACGTCTTCGTCCTCTATGAAGTATCGACCATTATAGTGAGTATCCTCATTATGTTCCAAAAGGACAAACAGTCCATTTATGATGGCATGCTCTATCTTCTCACCAATCTCACCGCCATGGTTTTTTTCCTCTTTGGAGTGGCAATTCTCTACCGGATGCTTGGAGTTTTAGACTTTGCCCTAGCCAAGGACCAAATGGCCCTTCTTTCCAGCACACGGAGCTTAATCCTCCCTTATGCCTTTTTCCTTACCGCCTTAAGTCTGAAGACTGCTATTCTCCCCCTTTTTAGCTGGCTTCCCCGAGCCCACGCCACCCCCAGCGCCCCCTCAACGGTATCGGCCCTCCTTTCCGGCCTCTTTGTCAAAAACAGTTTATACCTCTTTTTCAGAATCAGAAATGTTTTCGATCCATTTTTGGGGATAACAGAGTTCTTTCTCTTTTTGGGATGGCTCACGGCCTTTTTTGGCGCTTTATTGGCCCTTTCTCAAAAGGATATCAAGCTCATTTTAGCCTACTCCACCGTTTCTCAGTTGGGACTCATCACCATGGGTCTCAATATGGACCATGAGCTTGCCTTCTGGGGTGCGGTTTACCATATCCTTAACCATGCCGTTTTTAAATCCACCCTCTTCCTCTCTGCCGGTATTATTACTGAAACCTATGGCACAAGAGACATTGAGAAAATTAGAGGAGTCGGAAGGCGCATGCCTCTTGTGGCTGCGGCAACAATCCTTGCTATCTTGGGAATCACCGGTGCCCCCTTCTTTAGCGGAAGTATGTCCAAGTACTGGATAGCTTACGGTGCAAAAGATGCCCTTACCACCTTGGCTTTTTTCGTAGCCAACTTTGGGACCATCACCTGTTTTATCCGCTATAGCGCCATCCTCTTCGATCCCCAAATTCACCCAATACCCCCTTCTCCCCTTCTTCCCACCATGCAGCACAGTACTGTTTTGGTAATGGGTTTTCTTTCTCTTTTTGGCGGCCTATTCGCCCGGGAATTGACTATCTTTTTCTTTGGCAAGCAGTTACCCCTTGACCCCCTCTCCTACCTCCAAAAGGGGGGCATTTTTCTTGCAAGCCTTCTTGGAGGCTTTCTCGTCGTGCGGACAATCGGGCAATCGAAAGTCCTCGAAAGGATACGGACTCTGGATCTCTCTTTCAACGACGTTGGCATGCTCATGTTTCTCTTTTTTTCTTTGAGCTTCCTCTACCTCACGGTGAAGTATGCTTTCCTGTGAGGGATTTTCCTCCACAGGAAAAATCCTGTAGTATCGCGACAATTGATGTCATGAAAGCATGCCTTGAGGTAAGGGGCCCCTATTCTGACTGGACACGACCTCAATAAGGCTCAAAGTGATAGTGTAAGGAATTTTGTGGAAGGGTTTGTGCATGAATGAAGTACCCCATGGACCAGGAATACCCCTCAGTCCATCCTGAAGGAAGCAACAAGAAAAACGATGACCGAGATACTCTCACTCCTATCACCGACTAGATCTGGAGAGGCTAAAGCTTTTCGGCAATGCCCCCTGCCTGAAAAGATGCCTTTATCTATCCGGATGGGTTCTTCCCGAAGGTCCACCGGGAGGGGGTGGAGAGGGAAACGGAAGGGAGGCTCAAGGGTTTTGCTGAGGCACAGAAGATCCCAAAGATACACTATTTTCATGAAACTCGAAGAAATTGTAGCCAAAAAGAGGGCTCGAGAAGAGAAGCTCCAGGATGCCCTGAAGCGAATAACCACTCAACTGCGAAAATGGGGTGCCTTGAAGATTGTCCTCTTTGGTTCTCTGGCATGCGGGATTGTTGATTCCCAGAGCGACCTTGACCTTCTCGTGATTATGCCATCCTCACAAACAAGCAAAGCGTGGATGGACCAGATTTATCAGCACGTTGAGCGGAAAGTAGCCACTGACATTGTGATTTCCTCTCAGGACGACTTCGAAAGAATGCTTCCGGAGAGTGCGTGCTTGCAGGAAATACTTCGATCGGGAAAGGTGATTTATGAGGAAAACCCCTCGTGAAGAAGCCCTGCGATGGCTCACGCAAGCTCAGGATGCGTGCAACGACGCTGAGTTCCTTCGCCAGAGAGGGCGTTTCTACCTTGTCCTCTTCCATTTCCAACAGGCAGCCGAAAAGGCACTCAAAGCGTATCTCTGAAACTCGACCAGTACCATATCCCAACACGTTATCCGAACAGCCTTCCGGGTGGGGTTCCTTCCCGTTTCTATACCGACCCAAAGGAAGCCGAAGAAGCGATGCTCCTCGCTCGAGCGCTTCTTGAAGCCGTCACGGAAAAAATTACCGGGGAAGAGAAGGATGCATCGTGAAAATGCCCTTGTGAGACCTTTACGTACTCTTATTGAAAAGCCGAAATTCCCAGCAAATTGTCGATCGCTGAAGCAAACTCGTGGTGGTGTGCATTGGAAGTGTACGATCTTTGCCATCCCCCTCAAGACTTTCGAGAGGTCTAGAAAGAGAGAGCCAGCTTTGGCTCCACAAAGCAGGTTGGAGTTCTATTCATGCTGACGGGAATTGTGCTACGCTTCGTCCCCATCCTCACTTTGGACAAGCACTGCATCCCGGATATTGCTCTGGTGGAAAACCACAGCTTTTGCAGAAAGGCATCTACCGTTTTGTACGCCACACGAGCCACACCGGGGAAATTTTAGCCCTTGGGGGACAGCATTTTTGCCTCTCCTCGGTTTCCTTTACCGGGTGTCCCTGGAGGA
>CALIUJ010000054.1 GCA_938048785.1 uncultured Archaeoglobaceae archaeon
TGAGCTCGTCGAGGAGAGAAAGGTTGGCGATGAGAAGATGGTATTCGTCGAGGGTTGCAAGAATCCAAAGGCTGTTACGATCCTTGTAAGAGGTGGAACTGAGCACGTGGTCGACGAGATCGCAAGAGGTATTGAAGATGGCATTAGAGTCGTTGGATGTGCGATTGAAGATGGAAAGGTCGTTGCAGGAGCTGGAGCGCCGGAGATGGAGTTGAGCCTAAGGCTTAAACAATGGGCACCAAGCGTTGGTGGAAGAGAACAGTTGGCGATCGAAGCCTTCGCTTCCGCGCTCGAGATAATCCCAAGAACCCTCGCAGAGAACGCTGGACTCGATCCAATCGATGTGATCGTAAATCTAAAATCCGCACACGAAAAAGGGCAGAAATTCTCGGGAGTAGATGTTGAAACTGGCAAAGTCGTGGACATGAAAGAACGCGGAGTCATCGAGCCTTTGAGAGTTAAGACGCAAGCGATTCAGTCCGCAACAGAAGTTGCGGTCATGATTCTAAGAGTCGACGACGTCATCGCAGCGAAGGGACTTGAGAAAGAGAAGGAGAAGGGGAAGGCTCCGGGCGCTGAAGAAATGCCCGAGTTCTAAACCCAAATTTTTATCTATTTTTGGCAAGCTTTAATTGCTGAACCTAAGATTATGTCAATGACCGAACTTTTTCGTGAATTAGACCTCGCGATGGAGAAGGCGTGTGAAAATAGGCATAGGTTTCTGGTCTTTCTCTGTTCGAGCAATTTAAAGGAAGCGATAAGAATTGCAGAGAGAATAATTGCTGAAAATTTGGAGAGAAATGCCAAAAAAGATCTTCTTATCGTCGGTAGGGAAAACTTCCTTGAGCTCGTAAAAAACTTTGCTGGGGAGCGGATTCATTGGAAAGATTCTTCTCAAGTCCTTGGAAGAACTTTTTCTGCACTTTTATTGGATTTAACCGAAGGTTTCCATCCAAACGATATAGGAATAGTTGTTGAAACCGTCGAAGAGGGCGGTGCAATAGTTGCAATTTCGCCACCTTTGGAAAAATGGTTCAACATGAAGAGTAGATGGCATGAGGATCTCATCAGCGAACCCTTTACGATAGAAGACGTCGTTGGAAGGTTTTATCGCAGATTCATCGAGAGGACACTGGAAGCAGAGGGAGTGATAATTTACGATGTTGATTCTGAAAAAATTGTGAAGAGATACGAGTTCAAGAAAAAAATGGCTCCAAGAGAAGAGATCGTGATCCCGGAAAAAACTAAGATAAAGAAGAAGCTATACAAACTCTGCGCAACCCAGGATCAGGTCAGAGTTGTTTCGCTTTTTGAGCGCTTTTTCGAACGAGAGAGAGACCGTAAGGCGATCGTGATAACCGCAGATAGAGGTCGTGGAAAAACAGCGGTTCTTGGAATTGTAACGCCCGCCTTGGTTTCAAGGCTTGAAAGAATCCTAAAAAGACCTGTAAGAGTTCTCGTCGTTGCTCCGACCCCACAAGCCGTGCAGACGTATTTCAGATTTCTGATGAAGGCGATGAAGAGGCAAGGTATGAAGGATTTCTTCGTGAAGAAAAGCGAGGAAGACTTGATCACAGTTTTGAACAGCAAGTATGCGAGAGTTGAATACGTAATACCAAGAAGGGCAATTGAGGAAAGAGACTTTGCAGACATCTTGATAGTGGACGAAGCTGCCGGGATTGAGGCGCCTGTTTTGCTTCAGATCACAGCGAGTGCGAGGCACATGATATTCTCAACAACTGTCCACGGCTACGAAGGAACTGGAAGGAGTTTCAACGTCCGTTTTCTCAAGAAAATTGAAAGAGATGAAAGCGTTGAAGTTGAAAAGATCCACATGTCTGAGCCAATAAGATACGGCAACGGAGACCCGATCGAGGCTTGGTTATACGATACGCTTCTGCTCAACGCACAACCTGCGGAATTGGAGAGCGAAGATATCGAGAAGATAAAAGCGCGTGAACTTGAATTTCGAATGCTCGAAAAAGAAGAGTTGATGAAAGATGAAAGAATGCTAAGAGAGTTCTTTGGAATATACGTGCTTGCACACTACCGCAATCGTCCATCTGATTTAGCCATTCTCCTCGACACACCGAATCACTTTCCTTTTGCTGTTTTTGTCAAAGGAAAAATAGTTTGCTCGCTCCACGTTGCGATCGAAGGTGGTCTTGGCGATGAGGTGATAGAAAAGATTCGCCAAGGATACAAACCAAAGGGGCAGATAATTCCAGATCTTGCGTTAAAGCACTTTTGGAACTACGAATTTGCAAAAAAGAGGGGGATAAGGATTGTCAGAATTGCCACACACCCAAATGCGATGGATATTGGAATCGGAAGTTTCGCCCTCGAAAAGATATTGGAGTGGGCAAATCGCAACTCTTTGGATTGGGTTGGTTCAGGCTTTGGAATTTCCGACGATTTGATGAATTTCTGGCTCAAAAACGGGTTTACTCCAGTGCACATAACTCCGCAGAGAAATGAGGTTAGCGGAGAATACACTGCGATCGTTTTGAAGCCAATAAAAGATTTGACAGACGTTGAAAAAATGAACTCGGAGTTTATCCGGAGATTCATAGAGTATTTGAGTGACGAGCTGAGCGATCTCGAAGTTAAGACTGCGGTAAGGATATTAAAGACCCTCAAGAAGGAGATCGAGTTTTTTGAGCCGAAATTTGGATCCGTGGAGATTGAAAGGCTTCAGAAATACTTTGAGGGGTTTGGATTTTATGAATACGTTTCAGATCTCGTAAGACCTCTCGTTAGATTTTACTATTCTAAGCTCGGCAATGCGAAGCTCACCGAAATCGAGGAAAAAACCATAGTTGCAAAATGTCTACAGCTTCGCCCTTGGAGAGAGATCGAAGCGGAAGAGAAGTACTCAACACTGCTGAGCGGGGTAAAGAAGATATGGGAATGGTATCTCAGCCGTAGTCCTCGAGGCTAAAAAAATTTATTTGTGAATCGCTAATGCTACGTGATGAAAATAATCGCGCTCGCGGACACCCACCTTGAACAGTGGAAAATACCAAAGAAGCTCGAAGAACTGCTAAAATCTGCAGACTTAATAGTTCACGCGGGCGATTTCACGAGTTACGAGGTCTACAAGAGATTTGCAGATTTCAACTTAGTCGCGGTTCATGGAAACATGGACGATGAGAACGTTAAATCAGAGCTGGATGAGATCGCAAAGTTTGAATTAGAGCGAGTCAAGTTCGGGGTAATTCATGCTGGTAATTACACAAACGAGTTTCACGACTTGATCTACAAGGCGATGGAACTTGAAGTTGACGTTTTAATATTTGGACACCTACATAGATTTGTGATCGAAAGGAGGAAAGGAGTAGTTGCTATTTGTCCGGGAAGTCCAACTGAACCGAGGATGTCCATCGCAAGTTGTGCTGAGATTGAGATCGAGGAAGGAAAAATAGCTTTCAAACGCCACGTCGTTCAACCACTTTTGTGCTCCATGGAGGTGAATAGTTTTGAAGATCGCTGTTGGAGATGAAGAGATCTTTGAAAAAGTAAAGGGAATTGGAAAAGCAGTTCTCGTCACCAAAAATGGTAGAGAAGAGTGTTGCGCAAAGATTGGGGAATCAATGCAGATAATCGCGGATACGAAGAATCTTAGAGAGGCTTTAGAATGTCTCGCAGACCTTGGTTTCGATTTTGCGATATTGAAGGGATTCGATGTTGAAGTCGAAGGACTTGAAAAGGGCATGGGTGTGAAGATACCGAAAGCCAAAGATCTTGAAGAAGTCCTAAGAGCTCCAGAGATTGAGACTTTGAAAAGCGTGGTTGAAAAGGTAAAGAAAGATGCCTTGGACTGTGGAGCAATTGGGATCTTCATCGGTGTTGCGAGGGGAATTTCGGAGGGAAAGAGAGTGAAGATGCTCGAATACGAAGCCTACAAAGAAATCCTTGCAGAAAAAGTCGCTGAGCTTGAGAACAGGGTGAAGCAATTTTCAGGAATTAGAAATGCCAAGATCTTCCACAAGCTCGGCGTAGTCGTGCCGGGAGAGGATATCGTCTACATCGCAGTCGCTGGACAGCATAGGAAAGACATCTGGGTCCCGCTAATCCTTGCGGTGGAGCTGATGAAAAGCGACCTTCCGATATGGAAGAAGGAGATATTCGAAAACGGGGAGAGATGGGTTTGATGTTTAGGAAAGAAAGGTTAAAGGAAATGGATGTGGAAGCTCTGAAGTTCACGAGCTCAATGGATCACGATCAAAACATATTCTACTACGACGTTCTCGTGGACGTTGCTCACGTGCTTGGTTTGTGCAAAAGCGGTTACGTTACAGAAGAAGAAGCGCTGAAAATAATAGATGCGCTGAAAAGAGTTCTCAAGGAAGGCTGTGATAGAGAATTCGAAGACATCCACGAGGCGATTGAATCAAAGGTGACTGAGATAACAAAGGAGGGGAAGAGAATGCACACGGGAAGATCGAGGAACGACGAAGTTGCAACTTGTCTTAGGTTGTTCGCGAGAGATAACTTGCTCAGAATCGCTGAGGAAATCTTAGAACTTCAATCAACGATCTTGGAATTGGCGGAGAGAGAAGACGTGATCATGCCGGGATTCACGCATCTCCAATTCGCACAACCTACTCGATTGTCTCATCATCTTTTAACTTACTACGAACTATTCGAGAACGACTTTGAAAGAGCGATAGGGGCTTTTAAAAGGTCGAACTTCTGTCCCCTTGGCTCTTCCGCCTTTGCATCCACGAGCTATGACTTAGACAGAGACTTCGTAGCAAAACTTCTTGGCTTTGATGGCGTCTTAGAGCACAGCGAGTTCGCAGTGTCCACGAGAGATTTTCTAATCGAGGCGATTTTCAGCTGTGCGATGACGATGCTCAACGCTTCGAGAATCGCTGAAGAACTCGTGATATTTTCAACGCTCAACTTCGTTGAGCTTCCAGATGAGTTTTCCTCTACATCGTCTATCATGCCACAAAAAAAGAATCCGGATGTTGCGGAGCTCCTTAGGGCAAAATCTGGGAGAATTATTGGTGTTCTAACTTCTGCAATGGCGATTTACAAGGGATTGCCGTTTAGCTACAACAGAGATTTTCAAGAGATGAACGCAATTCTTTACGAGTCTCTGAGAACGACGATTTCTTCGCTAAAAGTTTTAAACGGGATGTTGAGGGGGTTGAAATTCAACAAAGAAGTTTTAAAAACGAAAGCAAGCGAGGGATTTTCAATTGCAACTGAAATCGCAGACATGCTCGTTAGAGATTTCCGAGTTCCTTTCAGAGATGCGCACAGAATAGTTGCCAAATTGGTTTCAAGGGGATTTGAAGTTGGCGCTAAAGAAATCGAGGAGATTGCCAAAGAATTCGGTTACGACATCAAAGTAGATGAATCGAAACTGAGAGATGCTATAAACGTGGAGAAAGCGGTTGAAAGAAGAAAGATCATCGGCGGAACCGCGAAAGAAGAGGTTACGAGAATGATAAAAGCTCGTAAGGAAAAGGTTTTGAGACGAAAAAGATTAGTTCTGCGGTTGAAAAGAAAGATCGAGGCGAGAATGAAGTCGCTGGAGAGGGAAGTAGAAAAAATCGGAGGGGTCTTTCTTGTTAACTGGAAAGAGAGTCAGAATTAGGGCAAAGGGTAAAGTATTCGAAGGAATTGTAATGCCGAGCTTTACTGGCAATTTAGTTCTAAAGCTCGACAATGGTTACAACGTGGGTTTTGTTGAATACGAGCTCATAGAAGTTCTCGGAGAGCTTGAAAAGGTCGAGTTCAAGAGAGAAATTCTTAGAAAAGAGGGTTTGCCCGATGTTAAGATAATCTCTACAGGTGGAACGATAGCGAGCAAGGTGGACTATAGAACTGGTGCGGTCACGAGCCAATTCACCGCTGAAGAAATAATTTCAGAGATTCCAGAGCTTGCGGAGATTTGCAACGTATCTGCAGAATTGCTCTACAACATCTTGAGCGAGAACATGAAGCCCGCTTATTGGATAGAACTTGCGAAAAGAGTTTACGAGTCGCTAAAGAGCTACGAAGGGGTCATCATTACGCATGGCACGGATACAATGCACTTCTCTGCTTCAGCGCTGTCTTTCATGCTTTCAACCCCAAAGCCAGTCGTTTTCGTTGGGGCGCAGAGAAGCAGTGATCGTCCAAGCAGTGACGCAACCATGAACCTTCTTTGTTCCGCAAAGCTAAGCGTCAGCGATGTTGGCGAAGTGCTCGTTTGTATGCATGGCTCAACGAGTGACGATTTTTGCTATGCGCACCGAGGAGTTAAGGTTAGAAAGATGCACACATCTCGAAGGGATGCGTTTCAATCGATAAACGCAAAGCCAGTTGCAAGGATATATTATCCATCTCTGGAAATCGATTGGTTGTCTTCGAGGTTTAGGCGTGGAGAAAGAGAACTTGAGCTCAAAGATAGGCTTGAGGAAAAAGTCGTGCTCATAAAGTTCTTTCCCGGACTAAGCGCTGAGATAATTGACTTCTTCCATTCAAAAGGCTATCATGGCTTTGTAATCGAGGGCACAGGCTTAGGGCACGTTTCAACAGATTGGATTGAAACGCTAAAAAGAGTTTGTGAGGATTCAATAGTGGTAATGACCTCCCAATGTCTTTTTGGCAGGGTTTGCGATCGTGTTTACGACACCGGTAGAGACTTGCTCAAAGCGGGAGTGATAGAGGGTGAAGACATGCTTCCAGAAACCGCGCTCGTCAAGCTCATGTTTTTACTCGGAAACTATGACTTCGAAACAGCAAAAAAGCTCGTAAAAACAAACCTTGTGGGTGAAATCGAGAGTAGGAGCGTTTATTGATAAAATTTTTTCATGAACAGACGTTTGCTTTTTAAAAACGCAGATCTTAGTATAAATCACAATATTAGGATTAATATACCACAAAAAAATTTTAAAACTTCGAAGGCAAATTAATACGATGGCAACGGTGCTGTTTCCACAATTTCAGCCGAAGATCGTTAAAGACAAGACGGGAGAAGAGATTCTGGTTAGGCAATACAATCACGAAACGGATCGTGAGGCTCTGATCGAGATGTATGAGAAATACGACCCAGATTATCGATGTCTCGGCTTGCCACCGTTGACGAGAAGCGGGATCGAGACTTGGGTAGATTACCTTGGCAAAAACGGCTTTGCGATCGTTGCAGAAAAGAATGGGAAAATAATTGGGCATCTTGTGATAGTTCCAGACGAAAGAAATCGCGTTGATCTTACGATATTCGTTCACCAAAACTACCAAAACAAAGGTCTGGGGCAAGAGATGATGAAGCTAATAATCGAATACTGCAAGAAAGCTGGATTTGATGGAATCACGCTTGTAACCGAGAGATCGAACACAAGAGCGATACACGTTTACAGAAAGCTCGGATTCGAGATCGTCGCACCTTATCACGAGTTCGACATGTATCTTCCCCTTAAGAAATGAGCTTTAACAAGATCGCTTTTTGTGCATGCAATCTGTTTTCAGCTTGATCAAAAACCACGCTTTTCTCGCTTTCTATAACCTCGTCTGTTATCTCTTCCCCCCTATGCGCTGGCAAGCAGTGCATCACAATCGCATCTCTTGAAATCGAAACGAGATCCTCGTTGACTTGGTAATTTCTAAAGAGCTTTAACCTTTTCTCCCTTTCAGCTTCTTGACCCATCGACGCCCAGACGTCTGTGTAAATGACGTCCGCATCCTTAACCGCCTCTTTCGGATCTCTGAAAATATCTACGTGTCCAAATTTCTTTGCTCTTCTCAGTATTTCAGAATTTGGTTCAAAGCCCTCTGGGCAAGCGATTGCGATCTTCATTCCCAACATCGTCGAAGCCAAGATGAGAGAGTTGCAAACGTTGTTTCCATCTCCAATCCAAGCTATCTTAACCCTTCTTAGCTCCCCCTTCTTTTCCTTTATCGTCAAGAGATCTGCGATTACTTGACAAGGGTGTTCGAGGTTGCTGAGTCCGTTGATCACCGGAACCGAGGAGAATTTGGCGAACTCCTCTATGGTCTCATGCTTTCTAACGCGCATCATAACCGCGTGGACGTATCTGCTCATCACCCTCGCGGTATCCTTTATCGGCTCTCCTCTGCCAAGCTGTAGGTCATTCCAGTTCAAGTATAGGGCATTACCACCGAGTTCGAGCATCGCAACCTCGAAAGAAACACGAGTTCTTGTAGAAGGTAGTTCAAAAATCATAGCAAGAGTTTTATTTTTTAATTGTTCTTTAAAAATCCCCATTTTACGCTCTTTTTTTAGCTTCTCCGCGAGCTCGAGGATCGAGAGGATTTCTTCCGAGCTTAGATCCGAGATCGAGACTATGTGTTTCATACTCAAAGAAATTCGCAGAATTATTAATCTTTTCGGAATTTCTCGGTTGCGATGTTCGAGAGCTCTATGATCTTGCGCATGATCTCTATGTCTCGATCTTTTTCCTTAAGTCTGAGCTCGAAAATCTTCGCCCTACAACTGTAGTAGAATTCGAAAGCTTTGTATAGAACTTCGTCAATGATCTCGTATAGTCTAATCGCTTCTCTCTCACCAAGATGCATTTCCTTTCTTATCTCCCTTTTTAGATCGCCTAAAATGCGAATGCTTTCGCTTGGAGAAAAGTTTCGGTCTGTCGCCAAGTATCGCATGAGATCTTCGATCGCATCGTCGAAACTCGTGTCTTTGTTTTGATACCTTTCCCAAATCCCAGCCACAATTCTTGTAACCGCTTCGTTTAAGTAGTTCACGACCTCTATGGCGGGAGTTATTGGGTAAGGCGAAAGAATCCTCTTAATTGTTCTTTCGACAATTGCAAAAAGTCTTTCATCCATACCCAAGGAATGGGGGGAACTGATTTAAATCTTTCCAGCACAGCTTTATTGTGGAAATCCTTAGAGACATCGGAGAAGAGTTGAAAAGCTCCTACATCGATTATGCGATGAGCGTAATCGTTGGAAGAGCATTGCCAGACGTTCGTGACGGTCTAAAACCGGTTCAGAGAAGAATTCTTTACGCGATGCACGAAACTGGGCTCCACAGCAACAAGCCCTTCAAAAAGTGTGCGAGAATTGTCGGAGAAGTCCTTGGTAAGTACCACCCACACGGCGATGCTGCTGTTTACGATGCGCTCGTTCGACTTGCGCAAGATTTCACGATGCGGTATCCATTGGTTGAGGGACAGGGAAACTTCGGAAGCATCGATGGCGATCCCCCAGCTGCGATGCGCTACACAGAAGCGAGACTTGCGAAGATAGCTGAAGAGATGCTTTCAGACATAGAAAAGGAGACTGTCGACTTCATGCCAAACTTCGATGCAACGCTGAGCGAACCAGTTGTTTTGCCTACAAAGATTCCAAATCTACTTATAAACGGTTCAAGCGGAATCGCAGTTGGGATGGCTACTAACATTCCTCCCCACAACCTCGCAGAGGTCTGCGATGCAATAATCTTTTACATTGAAAACCAAAATGCGACGATCGAAGAATTGATGCGTTTTGTAAAAGGTCCTGATTTCCCAACTGGTGGTGAAATAATCGGCTTAGATGGCATTAAAGAAGCTTATAGAACGGGAAGGGGAAAAATCGTTGTCCGTGGAACAGTCGAAGTTGAAAAAGATCGCATTGTGATAAAGGAGATCCCCTACATGGTCAACAAAGCTCGTTTGATCGAGAGCATTGCAGAGTTGGTCAAGGAGGGAAAGTTGGAGGAAGTGAAGGCGATTAGAGACGAGTCCGATAGAGAAGGGATAAGGATCGTGCTCGAACTTAAAGGATCTGCGAATTCAGCTCTTAGAAAGCTCTACAACCATACCAATCTTGAGACTACCTTCGGAATTATTTTGCTCGCGTTGCAAAACAACGAACCCAAGTTGATGAACCTCCTCGATCTGATAAAGTGCTTCGTTGAACACAGAAGAGAGGTCACAAAACGAAGAATCTTGCACGAGCTAAAGAAGGCGAGGGAAAGGTTACACGTAGTCAATGGTCTAAAGGTGGCGATTGAGAACGTGGATGAAACCATCGCAATTATAAGAGCCTCGAAGTCACCCTTAGAAGCAAAAAAATCGCTGATGGAAAGATTCAGTCTCAGCGAAGAGCAAGCTGAGGCGATCCTTCAAACGAGGTTACAAAAGCTGACAAGCCTTGAAATCGAAGCTTTGATAGCTGAACACAAAGAGCTTGTAAAAAACATCGCTGATATGGAGCAAACGCTCGCTGATCCGAGAAAGATCGATGAAATCATAGTAAAGGAGATTAGAGAAATAAAGGAGAGATACGGTGACAAGAGAAGAACGAAAATACTCGAAAGATCGGAGGAGTTGGATGAGATCGAGGAGACTATGCTGATCGTAACATCCACGGGCTTGGCAAAGAGAGTCAATCTCAATGCGTTTAGAAAACAGGAAAGAGGAGGAATAGGAGTTTTAGCAATACAAGTCGATGAAAACGATGAAATAGCTGTTTTTAAGACTTGCAAAAGCAATGAAAAGATTCTTATATTCACTGACAATGGAAAAGTCTTTTGGATTGAAGCGGAAGAAATTCCGAAACTCGATAGAACCGCGAACGGAGTTTCGTTGAAAAAATTTATAAGACTTGAAGATGAAAAAATTGTCTCCGC
>CALIUJ010000055.1 GCA_938048785.1 uncultured Archaeoglobaceae archaeon
GCCTGCCAGTTTGCTCTGCTGACAAGCCCCACATCAGACCGCAAAACTTTTGCGGTCCTCCTTACGCTTTACCGCGGATTAGAATCCTACCCCTCATTCAGAGCTATGCTCAGTCGGGGTCCTTGCTGGATCCGCGGTTACGTCATCGTGTAATATACCATTACTTCTTTGGATTTATAAGGCTTTTGCTCGAAAGACATCGGACTTGTGGTGTAGAAAAATAAAAAGATACGGGATATAAACATTTCGCAAGCGAATTACGCTATCCAAGGTTCTTCTTTAGAAACTCGAGTTCTCGGTTCGAAGTCTCATCAAAGAAATCAAGGTAAACATCAAAGTGTCCACACCTCAGACTCATGACTTCCGCTTCTCTTGTCCTTCTCACCGCCATAAAAGTAGCCTTAGCAGGGGTTACTGCGTCGTTTTCTGCGACCAAGTAGAAGACGGGACACTTTACTTTGTCTACCTTCTTTATTGGTCTATATAGGGGAATTGAAAGCGATATCCTTGCAAAAGTCGAGTTCTCCCATGGTATGTCGGTGGAATAGCGCCTCTTATGCTCCTCGACCAGCCTTAGATATTCTCCAGGCAGAAACCCTTTTTCTCCCGCGATTGGAACTTTGTATCCCCCAAAAGGTGATAGAATCAGATCGATGAATCCAAGAACTGCAAATCTAATGCTTCTCAAGCCCATAGCCTTAACGACCGCTAACCCATCGACAAAGGGAACTTGAGAGATCACTGCTTCAACGTCGCATCTTGAAGCGATTTCGAGCACGTGTCCACCACTGAACGAGCTACCCCAGAGCGCTACACTTTCGTATTTACTCCTCGCGTAATCAACCACTCTTTTCCAGTCTTCTATCTGCTTCTCCACGCTTATCAACTGTCTTGGCTCTCCTCTGCTTCTTCCAAAATGTCTGTAATCAAAGAGAAGTAGAGAGAAGAATTTCCCAAACTTTTCCGCGTATGGCAAAAGCATCTCCTTGACTGCTCCAAAACCGTGACCCATGACGACGCAGTTTTTACCATTCTCATTCTCCCACGCGTGAACGTCTCCAAGCCAAATCTCTTTCATGTGCCCACCTCTGGATCGAAAAGAATTTCAGAGTTATAAATTTCTCTCTCAACCCAATCGTGTCTGCTAATAAGGAATTTTTTTAAACCTAAGGACCACTTGAAGGTATGAAAGTCCTCGTAGCGGAACAGATCAGCGACGAAGCTATCGATTTCATGAGAAAAGAAGGTGTTGACGTCGACGTTAGGATTGGAATTAAAAGAGAGGAGCTTTTGAGCATAATCGAAAACTACGACGCCCTTGTGGTGAGAAGTCAAATAAAGGTGGACAGAGAAGTCATCGAAAGAGCAAAAAAATTGAAGATGATAGCAAGAGCGGGGGTTGGAGTTGACAACATAGACGTTGAAACCGCCACGCAACACGGAATTGTCGTTGTGAACGCACCCGGTGGGAACACGACTTCAACAGCGGAGCACGCAATAGCACTGATGTTCGCAGTAGCCAGAAGGATTCCGCAGGCATATCTATCGATGAAGGAAGGAAAATGGGATAGAAAAAAGTTTATGGGCACAGAACTTCGTGGAAAGACCGTAGGAGTAATAGGGCTTGGAAGAGTTGGATATGAAGTTGCCAAACGCTGTAAAGCGCTTGATATGAACGTGTTGGCTTTCGACCCCTACATTCCCGCAGAGAGAGCTCACAAAATCGGGGTCAAGCTCGTAGACCTCGAAACACTGCTGAGGGAATCGGACATAATCACGCTTCACGTTCCCAAAACAAAGGAGACCACCAAGCTCATAGGTAAAAAAGAGCTCGAAATTATGAAAAACGGGGTAATAATAATAAACACGGCGAGGGGAGGGATAATAGACGAGGAAGCTCTTATCGAGGCGCTTAAGAATGGTAAGATTCGAGGTGTTGGGCTCGACGTCTACGAAGCGGAACCTCCAAACTTTGAGAGCCCACTCTTTAAGTTCGAGAATGTTGTCACAACTCCACACATCGCCGCATCAACGAGAGAGGCGCAGATCAGCGTGGGGAAGATAATCGCAGAAGATATCGTAGCGTTTGCAAAGGGATTACCCGCAAAGAATGCAGTTAACCTTCCACCGATTGAACCAGCAGAATTTGAGTTTCTTTTACCATACGCAACCCTCGCAGAGAAAATGGGCAAAATTGCCAGTGCAAGGCTTGGTGGAGTGATCAAAAAAGTCAGGGTTATTTTCAGCGGAAAGATAGCGGAAAAGAACACGGAATTCGTGATAAGGGCTTTGCTCAAAGGTCTCTTGGAGAGAACCTTGGGTATGGGCATAAACCTCGTCTCTGCAAAGACAATTGCGGAAGACCGTGGCATAAAGATTGAGAGTTCAACCTCGAAGAGCGAGCATTACGAGAACCTCTTAGAAGTCGAGTTCGAGAGCGACAGAGGGAAGATGTATTTCGCCGGAACGTGCTTTGGGAAAGAATACAGAATTCTCAAGATCGACGCATATCACGTGAACTTCATTCCGAAGGGTCATTACATAGTCTCTCTGCACGAAGACAAACCAGGGGTCATAGGAAGGGTTGGGACCCTTTTCGGTAAGAACAACATAAACATCGCGGGGATGATAGTGGGTAGAACCGGAGACAAGCCGGGGGGAGTTCAGCTTATGCTTCTGCTCGTCGATGATCCTCCGAGTGATGATGTTCTCCGGGAGATGACGAAGCTCGACGGCATAATTGATGCAACGTACGTTGAGCTATAAATTTTATTTAAAAATTATAAAAATATCTGGAGAATATAGCTAACAGCGGTCGCGAATATGATTGCGGAAAGGCTAAATCTTATCGTCCTTTCTGGCAAATACTTCTGAAATCTTGCCCCGAAATACATACCAAAGAAGCCCCCAACACCCAAGGAGATCCCGATTGCCCAGTCAGGGGGGTAGTTTATCGCGTAGTAGCTCGCAACTCCAAAAACAGAGGTCATAAAGGTGCCGAGCAAAGTAGCGCCTGCGATCGTGTAAACGGGCAAACCAAAGATGCTCGCGAGAATCGGTGCGAGTATAGCTCCTCCGCCGATGCCGTAGATTCCACCTATTATTCCAATTACAAAGGATACCGCAAATAGGGCTGGGGCGTTGAATGAGAAGGTTTCTCCCCAGAACTCGTATTCTATTCTAGAAAAGCTGACTTTTTTCGTTCTTACTACTGCTTCTTTTGGAAGCCCCCTTTTTTTCATCGTTTCAATGCGTTCTTTTAACTTCTTTTCAAGCTCTTTTATTTTTTCACTTGGTTTTAAAGCCGAGCTGAGAACTCGGAACCCTAAGTAAAGCAAAACAAGACCAACAAAAAACTTGAACAGGCGTGGATCTAAGAAATACTTCGCCCTGAGAACTGCACCAATAAAAACTCCGGGCAAGGTTGCAAAAACTGTTATCGAAGCAATTGGCCATGCCATTCTACCTTCGCGAATGTATCGATAAACTCCGCTTGGAATTGCGATCAGGTTGTATACGAGGTTTGTAGCACTCACAGATGGAGAAGTGAAGCCAAGAACGCTTACTTGGAAAGGCAAGAGAAGAAAGGCTCCGCTTACACCAGCAGGAGAAGTAAAAAACGCAATCAAAAAAGATACAAAGGGCAAGAGAAGGAGGGTCCAAAAATCTACTACACTGTCCATATCAAAACTTCGAAAAGACTTTTTAAAGATTTCTAAAAAATCTTCGCATTTTATGGTGATAAATCGATGTCAAAAAACTTTACCAGCCAAATGCAAAATAGAAAAACGTATTTATCCACTTAGCCAAATCTCCCTTTAGCCCCCGTGGGGTAGCGGATATCCTTAGGGGCTGCGGACTCCTAGACCCGGGTTCAATTCCCGGCGGGGGCACTTACTTGTCTAGGGCTTTTGAAAGACAAAACTTTTATAGATTGGGCTTGATATGCAGATCTCATGGACTTTGAGTTTGCCCGGAGTGGCAATAAC
>CALIUJ010000056.1 GCA_938048785.1 uncultured Archaeoglobaceae archaeon
AACTATAAAAATTGGGCTCAGCAAAACTCTTAACCTCAACGCAAAAATTTTGCGCATGCAGAACGTTGAGATCTTGCTCGAGGCGCTTCCATACATAAGGGAATTTCACGGCACTGTGATGGTTTTCAAGATCGGCGGACATGCGATGGTTAGCGACGAGGTGTTGGAGGAGACCGTGAAGGACATATTACTGCTAAGCTACATAGGAATAAAGCCCGTGGTCGTGCACGGTGGCGGACCAGAGATCTCTGAAAAAATGGAAAAGCTTGGATTAAAGCCAAGATTTGTCGATGGGCTTAGGGTTACAGATAAAGAGACAATAGAAGTCGTAGAAATGGTCTTAGATGGAAAAATAAACTCGAAGATAGTTTCGATGTTCATAAAGAATGGTGGAAAAGCTGTCGGACTTAGCGGTAAAGACGGGCTCTTAATAGTGGCTGAGAAGAAGATGATGAAGGTTAAAAAGGGTTTTGAAGACGTGATGATAGATCTTGGCTTTGTTGGAGAAACGAAGTTCGTAAACCCGACAATACTCCGAATACTCATGGAAAACGGATTTATTCCAGTAGTTTCACCTGTATCCGCGGATTTAAACGGAAACATCTACAATTTAAACGCAGACAACGTCGCTGGCGACATTGCAAGTGCTTTAAAGGCTAAAAAGCTTGTAATGCTAACCGATGTGCCGGGAATTCTTAGAGACGTGAACGACAGGAATTCCTTGATTTCAAGAATGAAGCTCTCGGAACTCGAGGAGATGAACGAGAAGGGATTGTTAAAGGGGGGAATGTTGCCAAAGTTTGATGCAATCGCAAAAGCGTTGCGTGGTGGAGTAGAAAAGGTTCATGTGATCGACGGATCGAGAAAACACGCGATTCTCTTAGAGCTATTTACAAAAGAGGGTATCGGAACTATGGTGGAGCTATGAAAATCGGCGCCCAGCCAGATGTTCGCCACAGCCCAAAGCAGGCTTTCGAATTCATTGCGGAGAACGATTTAAATCATGTAGAAATTTTAATGGATCACCCGATCTACTCCATAGAGATGTTGAGCTACAACGAACTCATAGAGCTCGTATGGAGCTACGAGGTTGAGCTCTTGATACACGCACCTGCGACGAGCACGAATTTTATCTCGATAAGCGAGACGATGAGAAAAGCGAGCTATGAGGAGATGAAGAAAGTAATCTACTTCGCGGATAAATGCGGAGCTGAGGTCGTAACTTTCCACTTGGGATGGAACACGGGGTTCATAAACAATGGAAACTTCTACTTTGATCCAAAGCTCTACGAAGAGCACAATGAAAAAGTTCTGCGCAAAGAACTAAAGGCTTTCGTCAAACAAAGCCCAGTAACCTTGGCGCTTGAGAATACCATAGCGATAGAGGGTGGAATAAAAAGAGCCCTTAGCGATATCCTTTTAGAAACCGATTTGGCTTTGACCCTTGACATAGGGCACTTCAACTTGCAGAGGTGCGACTTCTTCATCGAGAATTTCGAGAGGGTTGTGAACGTGCACTTGCACGACAACAATGGGGAAAGAGACGAGCACTTAGCACTTGGCAGGGGAAAAATAGATCTTAGCACTTTTCCACTGAGAGATTATGGAGGTTACCTCACCATAGAAACGAGGGAAGTGAACTCGATCCTCGAAACAAGAGATTATTTAATCCGATACATCAACGAATTTCATGATCGCCAAGGAGCTCGAGTTCGAGGGGCATCTGATTGACTCAATGATATTTCCAAAGGTCCTCGACACAATCCTCGACCTCGATGGAGAGTTCGAGATAGTCGAGTTTAGAGTTGGAAAGAGAAAACAAGACACGAGCTATGCGAGGATAATCGTTTTCGGTGAAAACGAAGAACATCTCAACCAAATCCTAAAGGAACTGCACAAAGTAGGGGCGAGGATTCCGGAAGCAGAAGAAGTTGAGTTGGCTTCAGCTCCAGCAGACAAAGTTTTACCGGAGAACTTCTACGTAACAACAAACAACAGAACCTTTGTTCACCACAAGGGCAAGTGGATAGAGGTTGAAGACATAGCGATGGACAGGGTTGTCGCGATAAGGGGCGAGAAGGCTGTTTGTCTGCAGATAAGCGAAGTCAAGAAGGGGGACCTCATCGTAGTTGGTGAAAAAGGTGTGCGCATAATTCCGCCGGAGAGACCGAGGAAGTCGACTTACTTCGAGTTCATGGGTGGAAAGGTCTCCTCTGAAAGACCCACGGAAAAAATGATAGAGATGATTGCAAGGGAAATTCTTGAGCTCAAAAAATCCGATGGTAAGATCGCAGTCGTTGCCGGTCCAGCTGTGAACCACACCGCAGCAAGGGATGCGCTCGCGGGAATGATAAGAGATGGATTTGTCGACTTACTGCTTTCTGGCAACGCCTTGGCGGTGCATGACATAGAGATATCGATATTCGGCACGTCTCTTGGGATGGACATAAAAACTGGAAAACCCGTGCCGGGTGGGAACAGGCATCATCTGTATACGATCAGCAAGGTAATAGCAGTGGGAGGAATAAGGAAGGCAGTAGAGATGGGTATCGTGAAAGACGGGATAATGTTTGAGTGCGTTAAAAAGAACATTCCCTTCATCCTTGCGGGTTCGATCAGAGACGATGGTCCCTTGCCAGAGGTTATTACAGACGTGATGGTCGCAAAGAGCGAGATGAAAAAAGCGCTTAGAAATGTGGACCTCGTCCTAATGCTCGCAACGACTTTGCACAGCATCGCAGTCGGAAATCTATTGCCCTCTTGGGTCAAAACTATCTGCGTCGACACAAATCCCGCGACTGTGATGAAGCTCATGGATCGTGGAACTCACCAAGCCATAGGCATAGTTACAGACGTGGGTCTTTTCCTTCCGACTCTCTACGAGAAGATACGAGCTCTTTCTCGATCTTGAGCTCGTTAAGATAACAAAAAAGCTTTTCAAGCTTTTTCTTTCCCCTCTCAAGCTTCAAATTTGCAATTTCAACAGACTTTCGCAAGTAAACTTCATCCACCAAGAGCTTCCCATCGATCGCAATTGGTATTTCAATTCTCTCCAACGATGCCACTTCAACGACTAAGTTTCGTAAAGATATCAGTCCACTCCTCCTAAATCCCGCGTTGTTCGCAATCCTAAGCAAATCTTCCGCGGAGCTGAAATCCTTGCACGCAACGTGAATTATTGGTGGAAACTGGATGAGCCATCCTTGCCTTCTACAGCTCTTTAAAGATTCAAAAACTTCTTCGAAGCTCACGGATTTATGCCACTTTCCCAAGAACCTCGAGTTCAGCTTTCTTCCAAAATCTTCAAGCTCAAGAACTGCAATCCTACCGCTACAGCTTGAAAGCGTTACGTAGGACTCGAATGAGTTTATCCTCTCGAGCAATGGGAGTATGTCCTCATCGACCTTTCCTTCCCCCTTTTCTCTCTCGAAATCTTCGATTCTTCGTCTCTTGTAGTTCTCCCAATCACTTCTTCCCAATCGTTGACAAGTAAGCCAAGAATGCGTTGAGCTGAATTCTCTCATTTGCTCCCTCTGTAAGTCTGAAGTCTATTTCCCCGAGCTTGTCGATGAGCAAAACCTTCATCTTCTCGCTTATCGAGTTTGAGGATACGATTTCTCTAAAAATCTGCGAAACGACGTCTTCACCGCTCATTCCATATTCGAGCATGAGCTTCGATAGCTTTTCCCTCGCCTCAACGAAGTTTCCCTTGAGCGCGGTATCGAGTATCTCAGCTATTTCCTTTGGTTGCGCGGTTGCGGTAACCTGAAATATCTTCTCCGCATCGATCAGTTCACCGATTGCAGAAGCACCTTGGAGAGCGTTGATTGCTTTCCTAAAATCGCCCGCTGAAACGTATAGAAGGGCTTCGATTCCATCCTCTGTTACCTTCACACCCTCTTTTTCGCAGATTTCGAGCAATCTTTTCCTCATCGCCTCCTTGGGCACCGCTTTAAATCTAAAAACTGCGCATCTGCTTTGGATTGGCTCTATTATTCTGCTAAGATAATTACAGCTTAAGATAAACCTACAGCTCTTTGAAAACATTTCCATAGTTCTCCTCAACGCTGCTTGCGCGTCTGCTGTTAGAGCATCAGCTTCATCTAAGAAAATTATTTTAAAAGGTGCAGAAATCGGTGCAGTCCTTGCAAACTCCTTTATCTTGTGCCGAACGACATCTATTCCTCTTTCATCGCTTGCGTTCATCTCGATGAAGTTCTCTCTCCAATGCTCGCCAAACAAGTCACGGGTTAAAGCGATTGCGGTCGCAGTCTTACCCGTGCCCGGGGGACCAGAGAAGAGGAGATGTGGTATGTTTTTCTTTTCCACGTATCCCTTTAGTCTTCGAACGATCTCATCCTGCCCAACTATTTCGTCGAGCGTTCTTGGTCTGTATTTCTCAACCCAGATCTCGAAGTCTTCCATTGAATACCAAGAAGCTCCGATGTAAAAAAAGGTATCGAGAACGCGAGATTACTTTTTAAAACTGCTTGGGTTAAGAATTTTTAAAAAGAAAACGATAAATATTTGGTGCACGAGTTTAATCATGGATGAAAGAGACCGACTCATAATCTCGCTCCTACAAAAAAATGGCAGAATGAGCTTTTCCAAGATAGCGGAAAAAGTTGGCATGACAGCGATGGGTGCGAAGAAAAGAGTGGAAAAGTTGCTCAACAGCAACGTAAAAATCAAGGCGATGATAAATGCTGAAGAAATTTGCCTGGCGATTCTCGCAATCGAAATAGAGAGCGCAGATGCGATGAACGCAATTCTTGAGCGCTTCAAAAACTGTCCACGTGTCCTAAAATTTTTTGTGACAACTGGGGGTTACAATCTCTTTGCGATCATTTTCTCCGAAGACCACGAGTCTCTCGAAAGCATCACAATAGAAAACTGTTCTCTTAGAGCTCAAAAAGGGATCAGAAGATTTGAAGTGTATCCTGTGCAAGAAATTTATTACGAGCCCTTCTTGGACATAAAAGTAATTGCGGAGAAAAAAGAAAAACCGCCGTGTGGAGTTTCATGCGTCGATTGCAGGAGATTCGTTCACAACAAATGCCTTGGTTGTCCAGCGATCAAACTTTATCGTGGCACGCTCTAAAATTTCTGTCGTTCGGTAGCATTAAGGCGAAAAGGAACGCTAAGGCTGTAGCCATCGCCAAGAAAATGAAGTAAGCCTTTGCACTGCCTATAAAGCTCGGAGCTAAGAACATCAAGATCACGGAAATTATCCTACTTACGAAACCAACGAAGCCAGTTGCGCTTCCATGGATCTCTTTTCCATGGAATCTACCTATCCAGTCCATTATCAATGGGTAAGCTGGTATCATTAGGAAGCCCGAAATTGCTAAGAAGCTGTATAGCACGTAAACTTCGTGATAGCTTGAGAGAATCAAGAAGAAGACAGTTATCAT
>CALIUJ010000057.1 GCA_938048785.1 uncultured Archaeoglobaceae archaeon
GACACTAGAGCTTTAAAAATCGCGATTCCAAAGGATCTTGAGCTGAGTGAGAGTGAGGCCAGGCTGTTGTTAGCCATAGGGCTTTTCCAAGAAAGCAGGGTGACGCTTAAACAAGCAGCTTCCTTGGCAGATCTCTGCGTAGAGGATTTTATGAGAGAGCTTTCCAGGAGGAAAGTCAGCATAATTAACTGGGACTTGAAGGAGCTTGGAGAAGAACTCAGAAATGCTCAAGACCTCTCAGAGAAAATCTAACGCCGCCAATACTACTTCCACTGCAATTTTAGTATCAGACACTTCCCCACTCATAGCATTAAAGCATGCAGATGTCCTAGAGATGCTTAATGCATTGTTCCAGGTTGTGATGGTTCCACTGGCTGTAGCGAGGAAGCTTAGTGTTAAGGAGGGGAAATATTTCGCAAGTTTGGGGTTTTTGAAGCTTGAAGAGCCTAGCAATAAGCGCTTGGTAAAAGCACTTAGACTAGTGGTAGACGAAGGAGAATCCGAGGCAATAACGCTTGCCCTTGAAAAGAACGCCATTCTCTTGATAGATGATCTGAAGGGAAAAAGTAGCCAGAAACTTGGGGGTTAAGATTTTAGGCACTATCGGCTTGTTAAAGATAATGAAGCTGAAAGGCGCGCACGCAAAAGGATGTGAAAGAGTGTTCTGAGAGAACGAGTTGATGATTCTTAGGATACTTGCCTCGAAGCGCGTGCTTCTCCTGTCTTTTTTAGGCCCTGCTGATAAGAATGAATAGGTAACGCGACGGTTGACGGTAGGGATATTGTTTTTCGGCTCCATTTATCTTGCTTTTCAGAATGTTTTTCCTCTCCTTCTTTGAAAACAAAGAAGCCTTCTCTTGTCAGCAGGAAAGCCTTACCCTTATTTTCTCAAACGTGAATTTTTTAAAGAATTTCAACAATATCTCTTCCATCTCGGTTATCGAGTATACGGGTAGCACTATGGTGCCGGAAACAGGCTTTAGGATTCTAATCTAGGAAAATCATGGTCGCGTGTCAGAATAACCCTGTCTTCTTTTTCAGCAAGAGTTAGCAGCTCAGAGTTTCTCGATCCTCTGGGTGCATGCTTTACGTCGAACCCCTTCCCTTCTAAGAATCTTATTAAGCTGGATTCTATGTTCTCATCTGCAAGAATTTTAAGCTGGGACAAGACTCTCGCCGGCGACCTTCTTGGCGGCAAAATCTAAAGCAGCCTTAATATGTCCAACAGTTAGGGACGGAAACTCCTTCAAAATTTCTTCAAATCCGTAGCCGGCTTTAAGCATCTCCAAAACCTGCCAGACCATTATCCTGGTTCCCTTGAAAGTAGGCTTCCCGTGGCAGATTTCAGAATCAATAACGATGTATTCGTTAACTTCAACTCATAATAACATGTTTTAGAGTGGATTGCTGTTTAAGGCTTTACTCATGCGCTGGGAAAACAAGGTTTTCAACCGGAGTATTAACGGTGAATTAGCTTCGCAGGACGCTGGAGCCTTGAAAATCGCGGTTCAAAGGAGCTTGAGCTGAGCACAGCGCGTGCTATAGTGTGTGCTAGTGGTACGGCGCGCGCCAAGAGGTGTTAGTCAATCTGATATTGTTCTGCTTTCAGATGCTTTAAAAAATGGTTATATAGTCCATCATTTTCTAGATGCTTATGGCTGAGGAATGGAGGAGGAGAATAGTTATCGACCCCGGTGTTTTAGCTGGAAAACCAATCGTAAAGGGGACGAGGCTATCGGTAGAGTTCATTCTTGAGCTTCTCGCTAACGGCTGGACTGTTGAAACAATACTGGAAAACTATCCTCAGCTTAAGAGGGAGGATATAGCTGCTGTTTTAAAATATGCTGCTGAGATTTTGAAGGAGGAAAAAGTATATCCTCTCCCATGAGCATGTTCCTTGCAGATGAAAACATACCTGTCGAGACGGTGGGAATACTTAGGCAGAAGGGTGTTGACATAATTTCTATCGCAGAAGTCTCGCCAGGTTTAAGTGATAGAGAAATTCTTGACTTAGCAAGTAAGCAAGGTAGAATTATCATAACGTTTGACGTTGACTTCGGCAGGCTTGTGTTTAGAGAAAAACTTAAAGTGGCGTAATCTTGCTGAGGATAATTCCAAAATCGCCACAGCACATAACTAAGAAGGTCGAAAACATACTCGCATCCGGAATTCCAATGAAAAACAGTTTCCTCATAGTTAAAGAGGACAGTGTTCGAATAATCCCAATACGAGCAGGAACTGAAGAAATAGGGTAGGCTTTAGTGAGAACGTAGTACGAGATCGAGGTAACGACATTTTTGAAAGAGATAGTTCAGAAAGCTTAATCGAGAGACTGCAAGAAGAATAGGGAAAGTTTTAAAATTAAGGATTAACCCGTATACTAGCAAGCCTCTAACGTGTCAACTCTCAGCGCGCTAAAGAATTGCAGGATGTAGAGGTGGTGTGCATAGCCAGGAGGGTCATGGGAGTTTAACGTGCAAGCTCGATTCATAAACAGTTTTTCCTAATATTCTTCTAGTGTGCGAGTTGGGGTAATTCGAGCAGGAACTGAGGAAAGAGGGTGAGATTTAGTTGAGAAACATTTCACGGGGTTCTAATTATGTTGAAAATTTATTTTTAGCACGTGCGGTTGCAAGTATTCCGGAGAAGGTTAAGGAAGCCTTAAGGAAAAGCGGGAACGATTAAATACGTTTGGATAAAAGTTTAAATGTCAGAGTCCAATATTGTAGTTATAATGTATGTGGAAACTAATTTGGTTGATGTTGCGAGATCTTTTCTTAAAGATTTAAAGACTCTTTTAGATGACGTTTTGGTTGAAGTTAGCGTTTTTGGTTCAACGGTCAAGGGTACATCACATTCAGGCAGCGATATTGATGTATTAGTGATTGTTAAAGGAGATAAAAATTGTGTGCTAGATGCGATTAACAAAATCTCCTCCTCTCTAGGAGACCGCTGGATAGAGCTCGCCTCTCAGGGACACTTTATAGAGTTGACTGTAATGAGTTTAGAAGAATGGAGGAGCATGCTAGAAAAGGGCTTCTCTTTCCCAGTCAATGTTGAAAGGGATAAACTTGTCATCTATAGAAGCTAACATCCTGTTGGTTAAAGCAGAAAGGAAGCTCAAGCGCGCGTTTAACTGAGTTTTTGAAACGAGGTTTCTAAGCGTTCTTCTGGTTTTTAGAAACTTAAATACTGGTTGGCGAGAATCCTATAATGAGTATGACAGAGATCGTTGTTAGGATTCCGACGGAGGTTAGCGAGGAGCTTCTAGCCAGGTTAAAGAAGGATATAGACATGGCGGTGCGGCTCAGGGTTGCGAGAGAATTGTTGCTGAAGGAATGGGATGAGAGGCTTGCCAGAAGCAATTTGATGGAGGAAGAGTGTTTAACGCTCGGCAGGGAAGTCAATAAGGCGTCTTTAAAGCTTTGGAAGCAGAAAGGATGGGTAGAATAAAATATTTCTTCCTCCTGTCCTACTTGATGAAGAATAGTGGTGGATGTCCGTGAAATTAGTTGTCGATACGAATATCCTGTTCTCATTCTTTAAAAAAGATTCTGTTACTAGGGAAATCATGACGATGACCGGCTTATTCGAATTCTATACTCTCAGGTCAAGGTTCGATGAACTGTTCAAGCATAAAGATAGCGCGCGCTAAAACGACGTTATCTTCGCATACTTGAACGGGCATGATCCTAATCATGAAACTGTTGAAAGGATCTTGATTGTCCTGATAACAGCTGTCTCCATAGGGGTATGAATCTTATTTTTCTATTTTCTATTTCTACTTCATCCTCATAGTCCCAAGTTATCACCTGCAGGTTTTTACACTTTAGCTCTCTGCTTGCCTTCAACAATGCCTTGACCTCCCTTTTATCCACCTCATCCCTGCCTGAAGCATAGGTTACTTGCATCAACTGCTTTATTTTCAAACCTTCTTTAACTAGGAAGTCGACCTCGTTCTGCTGATTGTCCTTCCAGTAGTAGAAGCTTAACAACGGGCTCTTATTAGTCTCCCTTAACAAGTGTAGGAAAACGGTGTTCTCCATGAGTCTACCGTAGTCTGGCGAGATTCTAAAGACCCTCGTTAGCCCAGTATCTGCCAAATAGACTTTTCTAGGCCATGTTTCCCTCTCATGTGCTTTCAACGAGAATCTTCTTAAAAAGAAGATGAAGACGGTGTCCTCTAGGTTTTCCACGTATCGGTAGAGGGTTCCAATGTTAAACCTGCTCCCTTCAGATACTAGTTTTCTTTCTAAAGAACGGGTGCTCATTTCTCTTGAAAAGTTTTGCATAATGTGGTTAAACAGGAGTCTTGCGAGAGTCATGCTCCTAACCTTATGCCTCTCAACGAAATCCTTGAAGAAAACTAGGTCTACGTATTCCCTTAATATCCTCTCTTTCTCCTCCTCTAAGACTGTTTCAGGGAAACCCCCTTCTTCCAAGTAATTTCTTAACTCCCTTCTAACCCTTCCTAAACTTTCAAGAAGACCTGGTTCAATACTGATGTTTTTTGCCACTAGATATTCTCTGAAGCTGAAGGGAAGCAGCAAATATGAAACGCTTCGTCCCCTGAGCTCAGTAGCTATCTCCCTGCTCAAAAGCCTTGAGGAAGAACCAGTTATAAAGACGTTTAGGTCTCTGTTTAATAGGCTTCTAACCAGAGGCTCCCACGATTCGACGTTTTGAACTTCATCTAGGAAGACGTTTTTAGGCGTGGTGCCAATTACTTCTGGAAACACTTCCAAAACTATTTTTAAAACTTCCAACGGTTTTACTCCTTTCAAAAAGGGTTCCTCAAAATCGAGGTATATGGTTTCGTTCCTGTCCAGCCTTGAAATCATGTGGAAAAAATAGTATGTTTTACCAGACCTTCTCGGCCCAATTATCACCGCAGCCTTCCCCTTAACCGGCTTCACTTGTAATTCTCTCTCAATTATCCTCGGGAAAGGTCTTTTTTGAAACGAAATCAAATAGTCCCTGATATACCTTAGTTCCATAAATTGTACTCCTTATGGTAACAATTTATAAAGTTTTTGTATTCACTAGGAAAATGAAGCTATTAATGGTTTAAGAACGGGAAAAGCCGCCTGTCATGCGCAGCATTCAGAAAATCCTGAAGTGTGCTTTCAAAATTGAGAGCGAAAGACTTTCAGAATCTCAATTCTGAGAGTCCGCAGAACAGGTTTAGGAGTCTTGGGGTCGTTGTCTGCGAAGAGGTTACTGACGATCTGCTCAACATGTGAGGAGTCTGAGGGGTGGGAGGTTGTTTACGTAACCAAGAGGGCCCTAGGGGTTTAATCCAATACCTGCTTCTTTTTTCCAAGTTATGTATTTTTATCTCTTAAGGTGGGGACGCGCATACGCTGACCAAAGCTGCTGGAGGAGCCAGGTTTAAATAGGATTTTCGTCTATTTTTTAATTAAGCATGCATGAAACACTCGTAAAGTTCAAGGTCTACGGTGTTGACGGGAGACATGTTGAACTGGAAGCTATCGTAGACACCGGGGCTACTTTTACAAAGGTTCCGGGCTTCATAGCCTCTAAGCTGGGGCTTCAAGCGAGGTATGAGGCTGAAGTTGAACTCGCAGATGGGAGGATTGTGAAAAGGGGGCTTGCCGCAGGAGAGGTCGAGATAGGCGGCGTTAAAAGGCCTGTTTTAATCGCTGTTGGCGGGGATGATGAGAAACCCGTAATAGGATACACGACCCTGGAGCTTCTAGGTTTTAAAGCCAATCCTCTAACTAGAATGCTTGAGAAAACATGTGCGATAGAATATTGATTTGAAATGCTCTTTGCGCCTGACAGGCTGCTCAACCTTTTGAAAGAGTTGCAGGATTGAAGATAGTGTGCACAATCAGAAGTGCTTTAAGTGTTTAGGTCAGCATTAGGAGGGTAGGAAAGCTTCACGCACTGACGTAAAGATAATCTTCAAAGGAAAGAGAACGCGCGCAGATACTGCCTGTCGTCGAGTAAAGCTTTAAAGTTTCTCGTTGACGAGCGCGTCGGCAAGCTTTTTGCAACATTACTGGCTGAAGCAGGGTACAGTGTCATGTTCGTTGGAGACTTTGAGAAAGCCGCACGCGCGCGAAAAACAGGAAGTGGCTATTGAAAAGATTGAAGGCTTAGGAGTAAAGATTGACGGCCTAAGAGAAGACCTGAAATCAATCTTAGCAGAAGATTAACCGTGCTTGAGAAAGACATGGCTCTGGTTAAGGAGAAGCTCGGGATCCCTTAAGGGAAAGTATGAGCGATTGATGTGGAAAAGTTAACTGGTTAATCGCTCGTTAGGCTCCCCCATCTATCGGATACGCCGCAAACAACTAGTTCCTACAACGCGCTAGTACCTTGAGCCGAGTTAGAGTCCTCAAGGCCTAATTCTTTATTTCAAAGGTACAAGTTGCTTTACGGGTTGGTCGGCTTGTAACCACTCCAACTACCTTATACTCTCCAGGGGAGGCTCCCGTTGCATTCCAAGTTTCCCTGTAGGTTCGCGTTTCAAGGGGCTTCAAGGACACTGAGCCCATAACCATGGCGAACACCTTATCCTCGGACCAGCGCCAAACCTCCTCATCACCCTTTAAAATTATGAAGTCGTAGCGTTGAGTCGAGGTGAAGATGAGTTTCACGGGTAGAACTCCACGATTCAAGATTTTCAGCGTCATCCGCACTGGTTCACTGAGTTTGTACTTAGACTTATCCGTTAGAACCTTAACGATAAGTTTCTCTCCAGCTTCCCTCACCTAAAGACATCCCCACGGCCCTTTTTTCGAATGCTCCGATCTTTGGCTTGTTAAGTGGATGGTGTCGGCGTTTCTGTCACAGCGGTGGAGGCGTCAACGCGACCATACCCATATGTTGAATCACAACCTGGTGAACCTAGGTCTTTCGCCGTCTCCTGCAGTATGCCTCTAACTTCATCCGGTTGCAGTTCGGGATTCTTCGACAGCATTAGCGCCACAATACCCGTCACGTGCGGGCAGGCCATGGATGTTCCGCTCAACGCCCTGTAAGAACCACCCTTATAGGTGGAGTAAATGTTGACTCCTGGAGCGGTCAACTCTAACTCTGAGCCTCTACTGCTCCACTCAGCCGCGACATCATTCTCGTCGGTTGCTCCTACAGCTATCACCTCAGGATACTTCGCCGGATAGGTTATAGTGTTTTCACCCGGCCCGTTGTTTCCAGCAGCCGCCACCAACACTATCCCTTTACCGTAAGCTACTCTAAGCTCCTCGTGAAGCGCAGTCGAGTCCGCTGTTGAGCCGAAGCTCATGGATATGATCTGCATCCCGTTGTCGATGCTCCACTCTATGCCTGCAATAATCCAGCTTATGAAGCCTGAACCCTGCTTGTTCAACACTTTAACCGCGTAAAGCGATGCCCCTGGTGCTACTCCAACCACCCCTATCTCGTTATCCAGCGCAGCAATAATGCCGGCCACGTGAGTACCGTGACCATTATCATCATTATAGCTCTTAGAACCAGTGACGAAGGTCGCGCCGCCAGCAACCTTAAGGTCGGGATGCTTCACATCTATACCCGTGTCCAAGACAGCTACCTTCACCCCAGCACCAGTATATTCGCTCCAAACGTTGGGCGCCCCTGTTTTTTCAACTCCCCAGGGAGTCGTCTCAAGTGGTTGAGTAGGTGGTGCTGGCTTAGCTAGGGGAATAATATGAGCCTCGTAATCAGGCTCAACGTAGGCAACGTTAGGATTCTTCTTCAAAGCGTCAATGGCGGATGGTGGTAATGAAGCGGCTATGGCTAAGATGTATCGGTAAACGTAATTTACCTCGCCTCCATAGGATCTTATGAGCTGCGGGTTTGGCTCTCGTTTAAAGCCTACTATGACGGCGACTTTCTCAGGTGGAGTTGCCTCCGCGAAGGGTATGATGCTCAGAACAAAAATGGACAATAAGATTACAGCTAAAACTTTTTTAACTCCCTGTCTGTCTTCAATTTTTAAATTTTCCATGTTCACGATATTTACCCGCTCATTATTTAAACCTTACTAGCCTTGCAAGCGGGAAGCCTAGAGGACTTGGAAAAGGTTTGTCAGCTTCCCGAATCATCAGTCAATATTCCTCCAAGCTTTATGCTGCAATTCTACAGACTTAAACTCTGA
>CALIUJ010000058.1 GCA_938048785.1 uncultured Archaeoglobaceae archaeon
GGAATAAGGAGATTCTTTGACCTCGTGATTGGTAGAGAAGACGTTATAAGCCTTGGAGTTGGCGAGCCAGATTTTCCTGTGCCTTGGAGGATAAGGGAGGAGATGATATACTCTTTGGAAAAGGGCTTCACATCTTATACCTCGAACCTTGGTCTTCCAGAGCTCAGGGAAGGTATTGTGGAATACTACAAGAGATTTTCCTTGGAAACTTCTCCAAATCGGGTTCTCGTGACAACTGGAGCAAGTGAGGCAATAGATTTGGCAATAAGGGCGATCTTAGATCCAGGAGACGGTGTTTTGATTCCAGAACCTTGTTATGTCAGCTACAAGCCCTTGGTCTCTATATGCCACGGGGATGCAATATCTATACCGACGAATCCAGGCTTTAAGCTCACGAAGGAAATGATCGAGAAATACGTGGATGAGAGAACAAAGGCTTTGGTTCTAAACTACCCAGCAAACCCAACTGGTGTTAGTTACACGAAGAAAGAGCTTGAGGAGATCGCAGACAGCGTTCTTGAGCACGATTTGATTGTTATTTCTGACGAAATATACGCCGAGCTTAGCTACGATTACAAGCATTTTTCGATTGCCTCGCTGAACGGGATGGAGGAGCGTTGCATAGTTATAAATGGTTTTTCCAAGGCTTTTTCGATGACCGGGCTTAGAATTGGTTATCTGATCGCTCCCGATGACATATTTAACGCAGTTTTGAAGATACACCAATACTGCATGCTCTGCGCCCCAATCACTTCGCAGATTGGCGCAATCGAAGCTTTAAGATCGCTCGATGAAGTCGAGAAAGCCAAAGCGGAGTACTTGCGAAGGAGAAATTATGTGACAAAGAGACTAAACGAGTTCTTAGAAGTAAAGAAGCCAGAAGGTGCTTTTTATGCTTTTCCAAGCATAGCTTCGACGGGAATGAGCAGTGAAGAGTTTGCTGAAAAACTTTTGTTCGAGAAGAACGTCGCGGTCGTGCCGGGAAACGCGTTTGGCGAGTGCGGGGAAGGCTATATAAGGATGGCTTTCGCTGTTAAGTTCGAGAAGCTGAAGGAAGCGATAGATAGAATGGAGGAGTTCGTGAATGCCAAGGGTTAAGCTCTTCGCAATGTTTAGAGAACTTGCTGGGATGAGCGAGTTGGAAATTGAAGCCAAAAATCTAAGGGAGCTTCTCGAAAAGCTCGTTGCAGAATTTCCAAAGCTCAGAGACTTGTTCTTCGAGGGGGAAAAGCTGAGAGAAATCGTTCACGTAATGGTAAATGGAAAGCACTTCCGCGGAGATCTTGATCTCGAGCTAAAAGAGAGCGACGTTGTAGCAATCTTCCCACCCGTGAGCGGTGGGTAACGATTATCTTCTGTCTCGTTAATAGTAGGGGAGATGATATTCAAAGCTAAGCCATACAGCGACGAAGAGATCTTGACTTCACTGCATCCATTGCTCAGGGAGTGGTTTCTCTCGAGGTTCAAAACCTTCACACCGCCACAAAGGTATGCGATCGTTGAATCTGCAAAAGGTAAAAACGTGCTCGTAACTTCACCAACCGGTAGCGGAAAAACGCTCGCAGCTTTCATGACCGCGATCAGCATGCTCATCGAGAAGGCTGAGAAAAAGGAGCTTGGAGATGAAGTTTACGTTGTATACGTATCCCCATTGAAGGCTTTGAACAACGACATAAGGAAGAACTTGCAGGAGCCTTTGAACGAGATCTACGGGATTGCGGAGAAGAAAGGCATAGATTTGCAGGAGATAAGGATCGCAGTCCGAACTGGCGACACGGATGCGAGCGAAAGACAAAAGCAAGCGAAGAAGGCTCCACACATATTGATAACGACGCCAGAAACGCTTTCCATAGTTCTCTGCTCCCCAAAGTTTTCGAAAAATCTCAGGAACGTGAAATTCCTCATCGTTGACGAAATACACGCGATTGCTGAGAACAAGCGTGGCACGCATTTGGCGGTTTCGATGGAAAGACTGCAGAGGGTTCAGCTAGGAAAGATGGTTCGCATCGGTCTTTCCGCAACGATCTCGCCTTTGGATGAAGTGGCGAGGTTCTTGGTCGGAAGGGAATTCGAAATCGAAAGAGACTGCTACGTCGCAGACGTGAGCTTTGAGAAAAAGATGGACATAAAGGTGATTTCTCCGATAAACGACTTCTTCAACCTGACCGCTGAAGAAATAAGCGAAAGGCTGTATGAAACGATCGCGGAACTCGTGAAGAAATCGAGGACTACTCTGATCTTCACGAACACGAGGAGCGCTACTGAAAGGGTCGTTTACTACTTGAAGAAGAGGTTGAAGGACGAAGAGATAAAGGCACATCACAGCTCCTTGTCGAAAGAGGTTCGCTTGGAAGTCGAAGAGGATCTGAGGAACGGAAAGCTGAAATGCGTCGTTTCATCTACGAGCTTAGAGCTTGGAATAGACATAGGTTACATAGACCTCGTGATCCTAATTGGATCGCCGAAGAGCATAAGCAGGGCTTTGCAGAGGATCGGAAGAAGTGGACACAAGTTGCACGAAGTTTCCGTTGGTAGAATAATAGTGTTGGACCCCGATGACCTCGTTGAATGCACCGTTCTTGCGAAAGAGGCGATGGAAAGAAACCTCGATAGGATTACGATTCCAGAGAACTGCCTTGACGTCCTTTGCCAACACGTCGTTGGAATGGCAGTCGAGAAGAAGTGGAGCGTTGAAGAAGCTCTTAGCTTGGTAAGGAACGCTTATCCTTATAGAAATCTGAAAAGAGAAGACTTCGTTTCGGTCCTTCGCTACCTATCTGGTGAGTTCTCTGAGCTTGAGAGAAAGAACGTTTACGCAAAGATATGGTTCGATGAAAGAGAAGGGGTTTTTGGGAGAAAGAAGAAGGCGAGACCAATTTACTACTTGAACGTTGGAACGATTCCA
>CALIUJ010000059.1 GCA_938048785.1 uncultured Archaeoglobaceae archaeon
TTTCAATAGCAATTGAGTCACCGCGATTAGACCAGCTTTGATTGTAAGTTCCGTTTTTCCATCGATCTTTATCGCCACAAACATCGCAACAAGGCGTTTGAGCAATCTTTAACTCAAAGCAAATCTTCTAAAAGTCTACCGTTGATCCAGATTTCGTTCGATTTCATAGGGTTGCAAGAAAAATCTTCTTGTGTCAACTCGAGCTCTTCAAAAACAACCTTTACATCCAGCGGAGAAAGGATTTTTCTCAAGAACTCCTTTCCCGTTTCTGAGCATCTTGAACAAGTTTCGCCAACAACGGAGATGTGAGACCTTAATTAGCAACCCCACGATCTCCAAAAATTCAAATTTTAAAGTGCTCCGGCCGGGATTTGAACCCGGGGCACAGGCTCGAAAGGCCTGGATGTTTGACCGGGCTACACCACCGGAGCTGATCAATGGCTTTGCAGAGATATAAATCACTTTCGCTTAAATCATTTCTTGAGAACGTAGATCCTCCTCGTGAGCGATCCGTGGACTCTGTGGTTCACTTTTGCAACCAAATGCATTGGAAAATCTTTTATGTCTAAGTTTGTTACGATCACAGCTCTGCGGTTCTTTTTTAGAACTCTCTCGATCTCATCAAGGCTCTTCTCGTAGAGGTCATCGCTTGGAGCTTTTCTCGTCGCCTTAAAATAGGGGTAATCCGTCACGACACCGTCGAAGGTTTCGTCTTTGAAAGGCATTTGTTTTGCGTCGCCTTGCAACACCTTTGCTTCAAAACCCATGAACATCAGATTTTTTCTGCAACCCTCCACTATGTCTCGGTAGAAATCCATTCCGCAAAAATCGAAGCCCAGTAAGCCGAGCTCGATCAGAAAAGAGCCAGTTCCGCACATTGGATCAAGAACTCTCCCCTTCTTCAAAGAAACGAGGTTCACGATCGCCCTTGAAAGCTTTGGGAGAGTAACTATTGGCATGAAAAAAGGTCGAAGATTTGGTTTTCTCATCGAAAACTGCTTCTTTTCTTGCTTAAACCTTAAAAAGCCTACGTAGCAACTTTTTGGTGTTATGTAGACTCTCACAACTTCTTCTGGATTCCTAAGATCCACCCTCGCGCCCTTTCTCCACAAAATCGCCCCAAGTTTTCTCTCCAAGCTTTCGTCGGTCTTAACACTTAAACCGCTTACACGAACGCAAAAACTGCGATGGATCTCAATTTCAGAGAAAACGGATTCGAGTTCGCTGAAATCGCAAGTTGCGAACAGCTCAATTGCTTCATGGGAGAAAGCAAGTCTTTTAAAGAACTCTTCTCCTTCAAAGTCTATCGTTAGAACCCTTCCATCGATCGAATGGCTTTTTAAGCTTCCAAAAGCTTTTGCGAGGCTCAAAGCCTCTAAGATCGCGAGATCCACGTTTTCTCCAGAAAGGAGAAGGGAAAACTTCATTTCTTCTTCTTTCTCTCTCTAATCTCAACTATCTTTTTAGCAACCTCGATCATCAGCTTCTTGTTCCCACTTTTTACGACAACTCTACCCCCCTCTTCCCACCAGCACCTCGGATACTTCTTGTTCTCCGCTTGAAAATCCAACCCAAGCTCTTTGCAAGCTTGGATCAGCTCTTGAAATCGAACGTTGGGCACCGCAAATCTTTTCGCAATCTTTCTTCCCTCAGCCCTCGACTTCTTCGCTTCAAGATTTGCAACCCAGATTATCATATCTACCCCATGTTCCTGAACGTGATCTCCACGAGCGGATGCGGAACGTCTTCTATTATCTCCACATCTCTTAGCGAGTTCAAACCCTTCTTCTTCGCCATCTTCTCAATTCCAAGTTCAACGCTTCCGTCCACGGATATCAGATAAGCATCGAGCTCCACTATTCCAAGCTTCATTGCAGCAACTGCTCTATGGTGACCATCGACGAGAAAGTAGCGCGAATCTTTCTTGATCACGATCACGGGTTCCGCAAGTCCGCGTTTTATCTCGTGTATTCTACCACGCAGTTCATCTGCGTAAACCTTGCTCTGCGTTGGAATTAGCTTTGAAACCTCGACTTTTCCACGCTCAACGTTCACCTTCACACCGTGAACTTTTTCAAGTGTCTTCTTCAGCTTTTCAACCTTCAAGGGATCGACCCTTTCGATCTGACTCCTTATCACGTCTGCATTGGATATGATCCCTACGAGTTTGTTCGACTCGTCTACAACCGGGAGCTTTGAGTGTCCAGTTCTAAACATCACCCTTGCGACGTCTCGTAGATCCATGAAGTCTCGGGCAACGTATAGCTGTTTAGACATTACATCCCTTATCCTCGTCTCTGGCTTCGCGCCGACGATGTCAACAGCGGAAACGTAGCCTACGAGTCTGTTTTCCGAATCTACAACTGGAAAGCTGTCGTGTCCAGTTTTCTTTATCAACTCTATCGCATCCGCCACGGTAGCTTCTGGACTTAAGGTGTAAACGTTCCTCGTCATGTAATCCACAACTCGGATCTTCATAGCCTCTCAAGGTAATCCACGACGTTCTTGAAGATATAGTATCCGTCTCCAAGGCTTCGGTTTCTGTGATCGAAGGTAACCCTTTCGGGGTGTGGCATCATTCCCAACACCGTGTGCGTTGCGTTGCAGATTCCAGCGATGTTGTAAAAACTTCCATTTGGATTCCATGGATAGCCAGCGTAGTTTCCTTTCTCATCGACGTATCTAAAAACTATTTGTTCATTCTCTATCAACCTTTCGAGAATCTCCTCTTCACGCTCCTTCGGAAAAACAACCTTTCCCTCTGCGTGAGCAACCGGGATTCTAAGGACCTCTTTTTGCAACTCCTTTGTGAAAACGCATCTTCGACTTTCAACTTTGAGCAAGGTGTGTCTACACTCGAATCTGCTGGAGTCGTTTATAGCCAGTGCCATCTCTGGTCGATCGGAAATTGGTTTGTCCTCATCTAAGCCCGGCAAAGCTCCGAGTTCTGCGAGAATCTGGAAACCGTTGCAGATTCCCAAGATAGGGTAGCCAGATTTTATGAAATCTTCGAGATCTTTTCTTAAGACACTCTTAACCCTCGCAGAAAATATCGCTCCAGCTCGAACGTAGTCGCCAGCTGAGAATCCACCTGGAAAAACGATGCAGTGGTAGTCAAAAATACTCCTTTGTTCCTCGAATCTTATCATGTCGCTGTAAAACTGCTTCAAGTGGACGATTTCAGCCCTCACTCC
>CALIUJ010000060.1 GCA_938048785.1 uncultured Archaeoglobaceae archaeon
AAGCAGTTCGAGAACGTAGAACATTATCATCCAATACATCACGCTCGTAGCATTTGTGTGTCCAAGCAAGGCGTAGCTACCGCGCTCTACTCTCTCAAGATCCATTGCTATGGTCACCAACCCTACCGCTATGGTCACGATTGCAATCAGAATTGCCTCTTTCAAAATGCCCTCGAGCTCTTTGACTCTCAAAACTTCCCCTGCAGATGCGATCGCTGCGGTTCCGATGAGGACTAAGAAAACGTAGATCGCCACGAGCAACCGCCATGGATAACCAATAGCGGATTCAAAAGGTTCCACTGGCATAAATGGTTGAGAATGCATCTGATAAGCGCCTATGAAGCCGATTGCCACGAGAAAAAGCAACACCAGAAAGAACGCTATCTCTCTTGGCTTCAAAGTCTCACCTCCTCATAAGCCTTGCGTTTGCTTTTAAAGTTTTTCCAATTTACTCGGGATTTCGAAAAGAATTTAAGCCATGAGTAAAAGCTCTTGTAAGCGCAGGTAGTCTAGTGGTAGGACAACGGCTTTCCGAGCCGTTAGCCCGGGTTCGAATCCCGGCCTGCGCATAGCCTTGCAAAAATTTTTCAACAAAAGAGAACCATCTTTAATACAGGGATTTCAAACGCAATCCCAAACAGCCGAAGCATGGCGTGGTCGCCGAGAATGTAATTACAAAAAAGAAATTTTATTACGTAAGGAAAATCTTATTTATTTCTCCTCCATGTCCACAATATGAAAATAATCCAGAGCGTTCTTGAAACCGCTGAAGAAGGGGACAAGATACTCATAACCTTCCCAGACATTTATAGCTTCTACACAGTCTGTATTTGGTTGGTTCAAAAGTTTGGAGACGCTTTTTGGATACTATGGACCGACGCTGCAGTAGAAAGGATAAACCATCTCGGAAAGAAATACGGTTTCCCGACCAGCGGAGAAGCCATAGTCATCGCCACCGAAAAAGAGTGTGCCTACCTCAGAGTTGTTGAGAAGGTAAACATAGATGAGCTCGAAGAGATAAGGGCATATATACCTGAGAACAAACTTGTTATCTCTTTTGGTGTGAACTTTCTGCCGTTTTATGGTTACGATGTCTCCAAGGCGATTGAAGCGCTGATCGAGATAGATAGAGGGGTTCTTTTAACAGCGATCGTTGGAAATGTTCCCGAGGGTATTAGGACTTTTCACGACGTCCACATAGAGATAATAAAGAGCGAAGACTCCTTCATAGCTTACCACAACTACATAGCAAAACTGACCTTCTCCATGAAGGGTGGTGTTACAGTAGTCAGTGACAACTTGGATCTGCGGTGAACTTTTAATTCGAAACCCAGATTTACTGACGTGGACTTAGCCCAGCAGATAAAACAGCTCGAGGAAGAGATAAAAAGGACACCCTACAACAAAGCAACCGAGCATCACGTTGGAAGGCTAAAGGCAAAGCTTGCAAGGCTCAAGGAGGAGCTTGAAAAAGAGAAGGCAAAGAGTGCAAGACAAACGATCTCGATAAAGAAAGAAGGTGACGCGACGGTAGTTTTGGTTGGTTTTCCATCCGTTGGAAAATCGAGTTTGCTGAACGCTTTGACTGGAGCGAAAAGCGAGGTAGCGGATTACGATTTCACGACAACTAAGCCAGTTCCCGGTGTTTTAGAATTCAAACATGCGAAGATTCAGATCATAGACATGCCGGGAATCGTGGAAGGTGCTGCAAGTGGTAAAGGGAGAGGGAAGGAAGTTTTGTCCGCAGTAAGGATCGCAGACCTCATAGTTATCGTAGCGGATGTCTTTAGACTTGACTCCATAGAAATCGTTAAAAAAGAGCTATACGAATCTGGAATAAGGCTTGATCAAAAACCGCCTGACGTCGTGATAAAAAGGAAAGATCGTGGTGGGCTAAAGATCAGCTCAACCGTATCGTTGAGCGTAGATACAAAAACGATCGCAGAGATACTCAAAGAGTATAGGATACACAATGCAGACGTTCTGATAAAAGAGGACATAACAGTCGAAAGGCTCATCGACGCTTTGAACGGGAATCGTGTTTACATACCCTCCATTACTGTGGTTAACAAGATCGACCTCGCGGACGTTGAATGCGATGCTATAAAGGTCTCTGCGGAGAAGGGAATAAACCTTGAATTGCTGAAAGAGGAGATATATCGAAAGCTGAAGTTCATAAAGGTTTATCTGAAACCTCCCGGAGAGAGGGCAAACTTGGATAAACCAATGATCTTAAGAGAGGGTGCAACGGTTGCGGACGTTTGTAGGAAGCTTCACAAGGATTTTGTCGATAACTTCAAATACGCGAAGGTTTGGGGTAGATCGGTGAAATTTGGAGGTCAAAGAGTCGGAATCGAACACGTTCTCTCCGATAACGACGTGCTTTCGATCTACACATAGGTTTTTCTCAATTTGGTAAAAACCGATAAATACTTAAATACTTCGACTCGAAGGATCTTAAGGGGTGGATGGTATGAGGAAGATAAACGAGAAGGAGTTCATGAACGCGATACAGAGTGATAAACTCGTAGTCGTTGACTTCTACGCAGACTGGTGCATGCCCTGCAGATACCTAAGTCCGGTGCTCGAAAAGCTATCGAAGCAGTTCAAAGACGTGGAATTCTACAAGATAAACGTCGATGAGAACCAAGAACTTGCGTTCGAATACGGAATTTCAAGCATTCCAACAGTGTTGTTCTTCAAAAAAGGCAGAGTAGTTGGCGGTTTCGTTGGTTCGATGCCAGAAAAAATGGTAAGAGATGAGATCGAAAAAGCGATTAACTTATGATTTCGCTGAAGCAGATAACAAAAACCCTGGACTGTAAAAGCATTTTGCAGTGTTTTTTTGGTCTTAACTCCGAAGACATCAGAGTTTACGAAGCTTTGACAATGGGTTTCGAAAAAATTGAAGATATAAGTAGGTTCGTGGGTAAGAAGGAGAACTCTGTATACAAATCTCTGCAAAGACTGTTGATCTCTGGAATTGCCTATAGGGAAAAGAGGGTGATCGAAGGGGGTGGATACTACTTCGCCTACAAAGCGATGCCGAAAGAAGTCGTGGCTAAGGAAATCGAGATGATGCTCAACGAGCTTTGTGAGAAGGTCAAAAGCCTTATGAGGGATTTCCTTGATAGCAATTCTCAGTTGCAAGGGTTGCGGAATTTGCGATAGGGTTTGCCCAGTTCCAAACGCAATTATGCGCAACGGAAATAAGGTTCTGAAGACGAAGAAAAGTGCAAGGAGTGTTATGATTGCGTGAGATCATGTCCCTATGGTGCGCTGGTCGTTATGGACTGATCCCAAGCAAAGCAGTGGAATTGGTAAAAAAACACGCTGAAAAAGGTTTTATACCAAAGGAAGAGCTCGACGAGGAACTTATGCTTATACTCGAAGATTTAAAACTCGCAACACCAATAGAATCTGAAAAAGGATCCCTTGCCTGGATCTCGAGGCATTTTGGCGGAGACATGGAGATACCGTACATAATAAGGTTCTTCTTCAGATCCATGGACTGGAGAAGGGCGATAGTTGATTACTTCACGAGCATAGGTGAAAGTAGGGTTGAAGAATTCATCGAGATCTTTTCTGAGATAAAGAAGAGGGCTAAAAACTTGATAATCTGTGCAGAAGACATAGTGGACATCACGTTGAAATACGATCGTGACCCCGGGGTTGTTATATCCGAGCTAAAGGGTGCTGGGCTGATAAGCCCAACAGTTGGTTGTGGAGCCTTTGGGAGGGCTAAAGCTCCACTTTACGAGCTCAACAAGTTCTTCACGTTGATAAGCGAGTGAAGAGTATCGCCTCAGTCTTTTGATTTCTTTAATCAGCTTTTCGACTTAGCTGTTCTCCCTTATACCTCGGCGGAATCATAAATTTCTGATTCTATTTTTAAATTGTGAACTATAAAAATTGGGCTCAGCAAAACTCTTAACCTCAACGCAAAAATTTTGCGCATGCAGAACGTTGAGATCTTGCTCGAGGCGCTTCCATACATAAGGGAATTTCACGGCACTGTGATGGTTTTCAAGATCGGCGGACA
>CALIUJ010000061.1 GCA_938048785.1 uncultured Archaeoglobaceae archaeon
ACGACATGTTCATAGTTCCCGACGTAGCTTCGCAGAAGGGGGATGCGATAGAGATAGCGGAGAAAAGCATTCTCTGGCTCAAGTTCGAAGTCTACGGGAAGCAATCACACGCAAGTATGCCACAGATGAACGCTTCGCGTAGAGCTATGAAGTTCCTTCTCGACTTAGACGAGAAGTTGCACACGAAGTTCAACTTGAGAAACTATCTTTTCGACCCACCTCATTCTACCTTCGAACCGACGAAGAGGGAAAAGAACGTGGACAACATAAACACGATTCCTGGGATAGACGTGAGTTACATGGACTGCAGGATAATTCCAGATTACAAAGTCGAAGAAGTTTTGGATTTCATCGAAAACGTGAAGAAGTTCCACGAGATCAGAGACAACGAGAAAATAAATGTTGAAGTTTTGCAAACTTCCAGCTCACCTAAAACCCCTGAGAACTCTGAAATCGCAACAAGGCTCTCAAAAACGATAGAAAAGCTCCGAGGAATAAAAACGAGATTTGTAGGAATAGGAGGCAATACTTGTGCATCTTTTCTGAGGAGTGCTGGGTTCAAGGAAACCGTAGCCTGGTGCACCGCAGATGGAACTGCGCATAAGCCAAACGAGTATTGCGTCATCGACAACATGGTCGAGGATGCGAAAGTCTTCTTCTCCATCTGCTTCGATCCCGAGTATTGAACTTCAACTCATCCTTTCGCTTAAACCGCATTTTTTTATCGAGAAAAAGTTGTGAAAATCAGAGCGGAAAATCTCGATCGAGTTCTGCTGGCGAATACATGGATCAAAAAAGATCGTTTAGCGAGCGCTTAGAGAAAATTAAACCCTTTAAGAGCTTCAAGCAACAAGTTTTTAAGTATGAACGTATGGAATATTCACAATGTTAAACTTTCCAAAGATTTATAAACACATTCGAGCTCCTTTCAGCATGAAGACGGTGGAGGAGATAAACGAGAAAATTCGGAATGGTGACGTCGTCGTAGTTACAGCCAAGGAGATGAAAGAGATAGTCTCGCAGATAGGGCCAGAGAAAGCAGCAAAAGATGTGGACGTGGTCACAACTGGAACTTTTGGAGCGATGTGTTCTACCGGAGCCATATTTAACTTTGGTCATGCGGATCCGCCGATAAAGTTTAAGAAGGTGTGGTTAAACGACGTCGAAGCCTACGCAGGGCTTGCAGCAGTTGACGCATTTCTTGGTGTGACAAAACCGTCTGAAACGAAAGAACTCTATGGTGGAGCCCACGTCATCGAAGAGCTCGTTTCGGGGAAGGAAGTTGAGCTCAGGGCTATTGGATTTGGCACAGATTGTTACCCAAGGAAGGAGATAGAGACCACAGTCTCGCTCGAAGACATAAATCAAGCGGTTATGGTCAATCCAAGAAACGCCTATCAGCGCTACAGAGCAGCGACGAACTCTTCGGACAAAGTCCTCAGAACATACATGGGCACGTTGCTACCACACTATGGAAATGTTACCTACGCAGGCACGGGAGAACTTTCGCCGATGAACAACGATCCAGACTTCAGAACCTTAGGTGTTGGAACAAGAATTTTCCTCTGTGGGGCGAAGGGATACATAATCGGTGAGGGAACTCAGCACGCTCCCCCCTTCGGGACTTTGATGGTGAAGGGAAATCTTAAGGAGATGAAACCAGAATACATAAAGGCTTGCTACTTCCCAGGCTACGCCCCTTCGATATTCCTCGGCATAGGGATACCCATACCAATTCTCGACGCAGATCTTGCAAGAGCAACTGCGATTAGGGACAGCGAGATAAAGACTACGATCATCGACTTTGGTGTTGCAAGGAGAGGTAGGCCAGTCGTTAGAGAGGTCAGCTACGCAGAACTTAAGAGCGGGAAGGTCGAGATAAACGGACAAGAAGTGAGGGTTTCGCCGTTGTCAAGTTACTATGTTTCAGAGAAGATAATGAAAGAGCTGAAGAAACTGATTGAGAAAGGAGAGTTTTTCCTAAGTGCACCGGTTGAAAGGGTGAAGGGAAGCGAAGTCTTCAAGCCTATGAAGCAAAAGGAAATCAGAGTTGTCAGGGAATTCATGACGAAAGCCATAACGATCTCGGAGAACCTTGGAATAGAAGAGGCTGCGGAACTCATCGTGAAGAACAACGTGAATCATTTACCGGTTGTTGACGAAGAAGGAACGCTGAAGGGTATCGTGACATCTTGGGACATAGCAAGGGCTGTTACAAAAGGCGCGAGAAAAGTCAGCGAGGTGATGACGAGAAACGTCATAACCGTGTTCCCAGAGGATCCAATAGCGATAGCTATTTCAAAGCTCGAAAAGTTTGACATCTCTGCTTTGCCCGTGATAGATGCAAAGAGGAAAGTCCTTGGTATAGTGACGAGTGAAACCATCAGCAGGTTGGCGGAGGTGAGCTAATGCTTCTCCTTCTGCGTTTCGACGCAAAAACGGTTAGGGAACCAATAATATCTATAACTGCGATAAAAACTGGGGCTTTGATAAACATACTTAGAGCAGACGTGGGAGCGAGGAGAGGAGAGATAATCGTCGAAGTTCCCGATGAGAAGGCGAAAGAAGTCGAAAAAACGATTGCTGAGATGGGCGTTGAAGTGCACGAGATAACGAAAACGATCGCGAGGAACGACAACTGCGTTCACTGCGGGCTTTGCGTGAGCATATGCCCAACGGAAGTCTTCTACATCAATGGAGATGAAAAAATAGAGTTAAGGGTTGAAAAATGCATCCACTGCGGGTCTTGCATCGGAGTTTGCCCGACCAACGCGTTATACTTTCCAATTTAATTTTTTTCCTTCTCTAAAATTAACTCGAGATAAGAAGACCTTATGCTCTCCTCTCTCGAGTATCCAAGCATCTCCGCGATCTCGAAGATCTTCTCCTTATCCGAGAACTCTTGAACTTCGATCTCGATGAAATCCCCAAGGCCCTCCACGTGGTCGAGACAGATCATCGCGTTTTCCAATGCAAAAATCTTGCGAACTTTCTTGACCCATCTAAATTTTTTGAACCCAAGCAATTCGAGAAGTTTAAACGCGTTCTCGAAGCTGTCGACTAAAACGTTGACTTCTTCACGTGTCTTCGTTTCGCAGTCGACCTTTGGACCCTTGTAGGTCATCTTTACTCTCTTTTCAATCCTAAGCCTGAGCGCCTCGTCGGTTTTTGCAAAATCTCTGCAGGGGTGGGAGAAGTAGAGATCGTGTTCTTCCTTCTCCTCTACGAACTTTGCGAGCTTTTCCAATTTCTCAATAACACCTTCTTTTAATCGAAACTTGGCTTCAACTTCCATGAAATAAAAAGAGATTATTGAGGCTTGCTTACAAGCTCAGTCTTCGATAAAATCTTTCCATCTCTTGAATGCGGATTTCTGAACACCTTGTCTCCGTATTTCTCGATCTCTCTCGCTTCGTCTGCGAGGATTGCAGCAATCCTCATCATCTCATGCGCAGAAGCTACGAGTGGGACGTAGACGTTGTAGTCTTTTTCGACAAAACAGCCACGGACGTTTATGTCCGCAACCTTTTCCGCGATGAAATACGCTGCCATCGCCTTTGCCTTTGCATATGGATTCGAGAACTTCCCGGCTTCTACAGCTTTTTCTGCGGTCACAATTATCTGTGGCAACTCTGGCTTCTTTCCAGCTTTTATGTCGTCGATAACCTTGTCGATGGCTTCTTGAACAACTCTCAGCGCTCCAGTTGCTGCAAGGACTTTGAGAACATCTGCGTTGAACAAAGTCATCTCCGTCGGGTCGAGAAACTCACGACGAGCACCTATCATCGAGTCCGCATTCAAGAATATGTAGCCGAAACCCTTCTCTTTCAACTCATCCTTCGCCTTCTTCGCAGGAGCGTCGCTGATAACGATAACCGGTTTCCCAGCAAACGCCTCTCTCGCAGCCTTCGGTCCCGGAAGCGCTGCGTTGGGCGATGCAACGATTATCAGATCCGGATTGAACTCCTTCAACTTCTCAGCAACCACCGCTTCTTCGGGTTGCATTTTTGCTCCACTCGTTACAACACGAACTTCGATGTCTTCTCTGTCCGCCCTCTCGTCGAGAAGGTATTCGAGAATAACTGCGGTGCCGATGGCACCCATCTTCAAAACACCAACCTTAACCTTGCTCATGT
>CALIUJ010000062.1 GCA_938048785.1 uncultured Archaeoglobaceae archaeon
ACCTGTTGACCCTCAATGTATTGTCGGGTGAATTCCTCAAGGACATCATCGGGCATGTAAAAACTTGTTCCCTTTTCGTAAAGGCTTTCCTTTCGCAAATAGAAGCAGTAAGTGCAATCAAGGTTGCAAATTGGACCGCGGGGCTTGAGCATGACATGGAAAGCAGGTGGTGAGTATGAAGTCACATTCTCGTCCCGTTCAAGCATCGCCTTCGGAATGAAATTGTTGCGACGCATATTCGCCATTGACGATCACCCTTTGTAGTAAGGCGAGCAGAAATCTACCTAAAAGATTTAAACGCACTTGCAACGCCTTGTTAAATCACCCGTCGCTTGCGCCTCAAAGTTCAAAATCTTGCTCTCAAATTCCCAAAACCGAGGGGGCTTTGAGTATTGACAAACTCACCTATCCACTGCATAATAACTGCGAACCTGATACTTGAGAAGCGTCAAGAGGAAAGTTGAAAGCGAGAGGGAGGGAAAGAAGACGAGGATTTCAAACTCACTGCCCAAAATCTTGTTGGCAGTCACTGTCGTATCTTTGTTCGTCACATTAATCTCCATTGCACCTATAGCCCAGCGAGATATGCCTGCAAACCCTTCCGAAGATCCGGATGCAAATTTTGATTGGCGTTATGTGCGTCCAGGCGATTTTCGCTTGTTACTTAAGGCGCGATGGCGCCAAATTCCCTATATATCTTCGCCGTTGCAGCCATGTTGTTTATGTCAGGGAAACCCCTACCGAGTTCAAAGGAGGAATACCTGTCACATTAGAAACCATTGAGGCGGCCGGTGAAAATCATAGAGTTCTTCCCCGTCGGAGAACATATGAAGAATTAAGGCGTTACATTCCAAGGAGGTGGATTGCTCCGTGATAAGAACTGTAAAGGCAAAGTTAAGCATTTTCTTGGGTTTCTGGGTTCTTGTATCAACCTTCCTATCTTTTGCTGGCGAACCAAATTTGCGACCTGCCTCTGGTAAAGTCGTCCTTCGTTTGCGTTATCGCGCTGAGGCAAGTAAACTACAGAAAAATCCTTACACCATTGGCATGTTTGTAGGAGGGGAGTATGAAGAACCTTATGAATACTTTGGCACTCTGATGGGAACTGATTGGGACGGTTGCATTTACATCTTTGACCCCATCAAATCAAATCTTTGGGTCTTGAAGCGGTTTGATAGGCAAGGAAAATTCAAAGAGGCATGGAACCCCATTCGTGCTCGCTATGGCGAAAGCGTTGCGGTCACAAAAGACGGTTATATTTGGACTGGAATTCGCTGGGTTGATGCGGACAGATTGAAGGGTTTTCCAATCCTTGTCTATAGAAAAGGGAGAAAAGAACCCGTAATTGATTGGAGAAAAGAGTTGCCAAGGCATGTCAAGGAAGTAAGGGATAAAGTGTCAGCAAAAGTGGGGATTGATTGGGAGAGTTTTGGAAGGAAAGGCAGTCACATGCTCATCCATGGGATTTGGCCGTATTCAGGTTGAAAAGCAGTCCAAATCAAGTTGCGTTCTCGTTGGAGGGAGAGATCCTTGATGAGAAGAAAGATTCCGGTTTTGTCGTTAGGTTTCTTTGGATGCTTTGCAGTAGCGATGGGAAGGAGATTTTTGAAGCATGTATAGGTGCAACAACTCCGAGTTTGGAATTTGATGGAAACCTTTGGGACTATAAATTGGAGAGGGAAGGTGACATGTGAAGTCCTTTGAAGAAAGTTTGGTTCTTTAAGAGGGGGGAAGAGAGAAGGGAGCCGTTGATTGACTTTGAGGAGCGAAAACCGGATTGGATTAAAGTTCTCTTTGGGGAGAAAGGGAAAACATGGATTGGTCCGATCCCAGATGTTGATGCCAAGGGCAATATTTACCTGACTTGGCAAAGGGGTCCTTCTCGTCCATATCAACGGATCATAGTTGAAGGAGAGGAAATGCATATTCCGGCACCGACGATTGGTGGGGGCGAAAGTTCTGTTGTTGTCTTGGATAAACACTGTCGCCTTTTGACATATTTACCGTGGCAGCAGACATATTTGGAATTGCCTCCTAAATGGATTAAACCTCTTCCTGATGGAAGTGGTTTTTATCGGATAGAGTATCGTGAAAGGGAAGCAGTCATTTACTTCCATCCTTTGCCAAAGTGATTTTCCACCCTCAACCCTTTGAGAGAAAGGGCTGTCATAGCCAGAGGTCTTCTGAAAGAATATGATGAAGTGCTTGAATATGATGCGAATGCTGTTGCCGATTTGGCTCAAACTTTGGGGGTAACGATTGAGCCTGGCAGGAAAACAGACTCAGAGGTTAAAATCTTGGCTCGTGTGTTGCAGTTGATTAAGGAGGATAAGGTGATAGATAAAATTTTGATCGTTTCTGAAGGAGAACCATGTCCTTCATGTGATAAAGTATTGAAAGCGTTTGCGGAATTCTATCGAAAAATTATAGAGATAGAGTATTTTTACACAAAGACAAATGAAGGTTGGAAATTGATAAGTGGTAAAAAAACCTATCCTTGAGAGGTGATCAAGTTGTATTTTGAAGAGGCAAAGAAAAAGATGGAAGAGATAAGCAAAATGAAGGAGTTCTTGAATTCAATGGGGATGGAGGGAGGCGAATTGAGTCTTGATAAGCCCAGGCCATGCACAGAAGAAGAGGTGAAGGCATTAGAAGAAAAGCTGGGTAGACCCTTACCTTCTTCCTACCGAGAGTTTTTGCTATGGATGGGAAAAGGGGTCGGGAATGGAGACGCAATGCGATTCATGTGTAGTGAGGACTTTTTTATTTGGAACTGGGAGCAAGAGCAAGAGATGTTGGAGTTAGCGAGGGAAGTGCTTCAAGATGACCAATTCCCTGGAGAATTACCCGAAGACGCTTTCGTTTTTTTCTTTCACCTGTCCTATATCTTCTGTTTCTTTCGCCTTTCTGAAGGTGATGACCCTCCTGTTTACTTGTGGGAAGAAACTTGCACTGAGTTCAAAAAGACTCACGAACACTTCAGTGATTGGCTGCTGAAAGAAATTGAAATACATGGAGAAGGAGTTGAACTTTATGCGCCATCATCAACCGAAGTGAAAGGGGATGTGTCTGGAGAGAGCGAAGAGACTACTTGAGGAACCAAGCAGAAGGAAACAGCAATTGACGGATGTAGGTTTCATAAATGACGCTGTGCTGACCAACCAGTGAATTGGGTGCTACTTTGAACTGTAAAGGTGAGGGTGCAATGGTTCTATGAGAAGATAGAAGGCAGATGGCAAGAAAGTCCCGGCGAGTCCATCTATTCTCCATAAGAGGTGATGAAAAATGTATCTTGACAAAGCGAAGAAGATGATGGAAGAGATTAATGAATTAAAGAGACGATTGAAAGCGATGGGGATAGAAGATAGTGGGTGGGGAGACTTGCGTCTAAACGAACCAGAACCATGCACGGAAGAAGAGGTGAGGTCAT
>CALIUJ010000063.1 GCA_938048785.1 uncultured Archaeoglobaceae archaeon
TTGGCTTTGCACAGAGTTGCGAAGCTTGGGGAGATTATACTTGTCACTGCGGTCCCGAGAAAAGCAGATTCTTTCATGTTCCACACCGTAAACCTTCACATGGTCGATGCAATCGCGAATTGTCTTGGCTTGCCCTTGCACAAGGTCTTTGTCTCCGGAGTTGAAGAAAAAGAGGTTGAGGAACTTGAGAAGGGAATTTCATCGCTTGAAATAGATGCGATTTGCTGTGGGGCGATTGCTTCGAATTATCAGCTTAGGAGAATTAAGAAGGTCTGCGATGATCTTGGTTTAGAATTGCTTGCCCCGCTTTGGGGCGAAGATCAGGAGAAGATCCTTGAAGAAGTTGCGAAAAATTTCGAAACGCTAATTGTAAGCGTTTCCGCAATGGGGCTTGATGAAAGATTTCTTGGCAGGAGAATTGATGAAAAATGTGTCCAAGAGCTAAAGGAGGTTGCTAAGAAGACGAAGATAAACTTGGCGGGTGAAGGTGGGGAATACGAAACACTTGTCCTCGATGCACCGCTTTACAAGAAGCGGATTGTGGTCAAAGAGATCGAAAAGAAATGGGAGAAGATCCGTGGAGTTGCGATTGTGAAAGAGTTTGAAAAAATCGAAAAGCCTTAGAAAAGAATTGTTCGTCTTAAGAGATTGGTGAATTGCCACCTTTTTTAAAAACCGCCGTTTGGGGGTTTCGAACTTTTAATCGTTGAATAATTTTTCGAAAGATTTATATAATCGCCCGTCAAAAAGAAAACTGGAGGTGTCCAGATGCCACTGCTTAGAATGCCACCACCACATGGTGGAAAGCTTGTCGATAGTGTTGTCAAAAACAAAGACAGGGCAGAAAAACTCGCTGCTGGTTGTGTTAGGTTCGAACTCAAGCCGACAACCGACGCGAAAGGTGTTCCGATAAGGCATGTGTATAGAGAGATAATGTCTGTTTGCTACGGCTTCTTTAGTCCTTTGGAGGGTTCAATGGTTAGAGAAGAGCTCGAGAGAGTTCTAAAAGAAAGAAGATTGCTGAGTGAATGGATTTTCCCATATCCCATTCTCTTCGACGTAAGCGAAGAAGACTACAAAGCCCTTGGAGTTAAAGAAGGAGATAGACTACTGCTAACGCTGAAAGGGCAACCATTCGCAACACTCGACATTGAGGAGATCTACAAGATAGATCCGATAGACGTTGCAACGAGAACGTTTGGAACACCAGAGAAGAACCCTGAAGTCGTTCGCCAACCATTCGACGACAAGCACCCTGGATACGTGATCTACAAATTCCACCAACCCGTGATCTTCGGCGGAAAATACACGATAATCAACGAGCCAAAGTTTAAGGAACCATATGATCGATTCTGGTTCCCACCTGCGAAGTGTAGAGAAGTTATAAAGAACGTTAAGAAGTGGAGAACCTGCATTGCTCATCAGACGAGAAACGTTCCACACGTAGGACATGAGATGCTGATGAAGTGCGCTGCCTTTACTGGCGACGTCGAGCCTTGCGGAGGTATACTTGTCAATGCGATAATCGGTGCAAAGAGGAAGGGCGATTATCCGGACGAGGCAATCCTCGAAGGACATGAAGCTGTTAACAAATACGGATACATAAAGCCGGAGAGGCACATCGTTACGATGACCCTCTGGGACATGCGCTACGGAAATCCAATCGAATCGCTGTTGCATGGCATCATAAGGCAGAACATGGGATGCACGCACCACATGTTCGGTCGTGATCACGCTGCAGTCGGTGAATACTACGACATGTATGCCACACAAATCCTCTGGACCAAGGGAATCCCAAGCTTTGGATTCGAAGCTCCACCGAACGAAGTCGACTACGGGCTCAAAATACTGCCACAGAATATGGCGGAGTTCTGGTATTGTCCCAAGTGCGGTGAAGTTGCCTACAGCGAAACTTGTGGACACAGCAAGGAGAAGCAGAAGTTCAGCGGAAGCTTCGTAAGGGGCATAGTTTCAGAGGGAATCTTCCCGCCGAATGTAATCTTCAGACCAGAAGTCTACAAGGTGATAGTGAAGTGGTGGAAGGTCTACGGATACCCATTTGTTAACAACAAGTATCTGAAGCTGAAAGCGCAGGAGCTCGAGGTTGACGTTCCACCGCTTGAAATCCCGAAGGCGTGAGGTGATCGCATGCCACACTTCATAGGAGTTATAATTGACGAAAAAAGGATGGAGAAAATCAAGGGAACTCCGCTCGAGAAAGAGATAAAGGACATGTTCGGTGGAGCACTGAAGATGATCGCAGTTCCAATTCCAGAAGAAAAGTCGAAAGAAGTCCTGAAAGCCTTTGATAAAGCGAGAATCGACTCCAGAGGATACATCGAAGACGTTCCAGTTGCATTCAGAAGGGCGGTATTTGAAGAGATGATCAAGGCAAAGTCTTTGAACATCATTGATAATGTCCTTGCGAGGATTTCGGAGATTCAGGAGGCTGCGAAGAAGGAAGATGAGTACATTCCACCCCCGGAGGTGGAATAAAAGAGTAAAGTTTAAATTTTTTTACTCGTGAAAAGTGGAGGAGGTGGAAATATGCCGAGTTTTGTAAACCCGGAAAAGTGCGATGGTTGTAAGGCTTTAGAGAGAACAGCGTGCCAATACATATGCCCGAACGACCTGATGGTTTTGGACAAGGAGAAGATGAAGGCATACAACAGAGAGCCAGACATGTGCTGGGAGTGCTACAGTTGCGTAAAAATGTGCCCCCAGGGAGCAATTGACGTAAGGGGCTACGTAGATTATACACCGCTTGGTGCAAGCTGTGTCCCAATGCGTGGAACAAGCGATATAATGTGGACTGTGAAGTACAGAAATGGAAAGGTCCTACGCTTCAAGTTCCCGATAAGATCCACGCCCTGGGGATCGATAAAACCATTTGATGGTTTCCCAGAACCAACGATGGATCTACTTAATACAGAGTTGCTGTCTGGTGAACCCGCAGTTCTTGGGCTGAATGAGCTCTACAAGCCCAAGAAGAAGGCGTGAGGTGGTTTAGATGGTATACGTGCCGAAGAAGTATGAGCTTTACAAGCCCGAGGATGTGAAGACGGAAGTCGTGGAGACGGATGTTTTGATCATCGGTGGCGGTTTCTCTGGATGCGGTGCAGCATACGAAGCTGCTTACTGGGCAAAGCTTGCTGGACTTAAGGTTACGCTCGTTGAGAAGGCTGCAATTGAAAGAAGCGGTGCGGTTGCACAAGGTTTGTCCGCTATAAACACTTATCTCGACCTCACCGGAAGGAGTGAAAGGCAGAACACCGTTGAAGACTACGTTCGCTACGTAACCTTGGACATGATGGGACTGGCGAGGGAAGACCTGGTCGCAGATTACGCGAGACACGTGGATGGAACCGTGCATCTGTTCGAGAAGTGGGGATTGCCGATCTGGAAGACACCCCAAGGCAAATACGTGCGTGAAGGACAGTGGCAGATAATGATCCATGGTGAGAGCTACAAGCCGATCATTGCGGAAGCTGCGAAGATGGCTGTTGGGGAGCAGAACATCTATGAACGCGTTTTCATCGTGAAACTTCTGATGGACACAAAGGATCCGAACAGAGTCGCTGGAGCGGTTGGATTCAGCGTAAGAGAGCCAAAGTACTACATATTCAAAGCCAAGGCAGTGATCCTTGCAACTGGCGGTGCAACGCTTCTCTTCAGACCGAGGAGCGTTGGAGAAGCTGCTGGAAGGACTTGGTATGCAATCTTCGACACTGGTAGTGGGTATGCAATGGGCATGTGGGCGGGTGCGATGCTTACGCAGTTCGAGCACCGCTTCATACCCTTCAGATTCAAAGACGGCTATGGACCAGTTGGAGCTTGGTTCCTGTTCTTCAAGTGCAAGGCGAAGAACGCTTACGGAGAGCTCTACATCGAGACAAGAAAGGCTGAGCTCGAGAAGTACAAGCCATACGGCTTAGCAGTGCCAACGCCGACACCGTTGAGAAATCACCAAGTTATGCTTGAGATCATGGAGGGCAAGCATCCGATATACATGCACACCGAAGAAGCGATGGCTGAGCTTGCTGGTGGTGACAAGAAGAAGCTGAAGCACATCTACGACGAAGCTTTCGAAGACTTCTTGGACATGACGATCAGCCAGGCTTTGCTCTGGGCAGCGCAAAACATCGATCCGCAAGAGATGCCGAGTGAAGCAATGCCTGCGGAGCCATACATCATGGGTTCACACAGCGGTGAAGCTGGCTTCTGGGTCTGCGGACCGAGCGACTTGATGCCAGAGGAGTATGCGAAGCTCTTCCCACTTAGATACAACAGGATGACAACAGTCAAGGGATTATTCGCAGTCGGCGACTGCGCTGGAGCGAATCCACACAAGTTCTCGAGCGGTTCCTTCACAGAAGGAAGGATCGCTGCCAAGGCTGCGGTTAAATACATCGTTGAGCAGAAACCAGATCCAGCGGTAGACATGAAGGAGGCGGAGGAGTTCAAGAAGAAAGTATTCCAGCCAATGGTAAACTTCATGGAGAACCAGAAGCTCTCTACAGATGAAACCGTGAACCCGAACTACATACTGCCATGGCAGGGACTCGTTAGATTGCAGAAGATCATGGACGAATACGCTGCAGGTATTGCGACGATGTATAAGACGAACGAGAAGTTGCTCCAGAGAGCGCTTGAGCTACTCGCGTTCTTGAAGGAAGATCTCGAGAAGCTCGCTGCAAGAGACCTGCACGAACTGATGAGAGCCTGGGAGCTTGTGCACAGAGTCTGGACCGCAGAAGCGCATGTAAGGCACATGCTCGAGAGGAAAGAGACAAGATGGCCGGGCTACTACTACAGAACGGATTATCCAGAGCTCAACGACAAGGATTGGAAGTGCTTCTTGCTGAGCAAATACGACGCAAAGAGTGGAAATTGGAGCTTTGAGAAGGTCCCATACGTGCAGGTTGTAGAGTGGAACTACTAAAATTTTTATTTTAATTTTTGATGGATCTTGGCGTAATCCACAGCGGTAAATTTGGCGAAAGATTTCTCTGCAACCTCGCATTCCCAAAGCTTTGTGCAAGATTTGGAGCTTGCGGTGTAGATTTTTGTGACTACTGCAAGGATTACGATTTCTCTTCTCGCATCGCATTTGCTCTAAAAATTCCCGAACCTCCTTTTCTCGGGCTTTACGTTGAAAACCCGCGAGAAATCGTTTCTGAATTTTCTTGCGATCTCTTAATTGCGATAAACGTCCATCCAGACATCTTGATTTCTCTACCAAACCTCGGAGATTTTAAAGCGCTTCTAATCCCTGCCTGCGACCAGAGATGGTGTCCACCGGGTCTGAGAAACCAAACTGCAAAGATTTGCGCTGAACTTGGGATCGATTTTGCTTCTCCAAAACCCTTTTGCTCTCTGGTACCAAAAGAAAAGCTAATTGCGGATTTCTGTAAAACCTTCGCAGTTGGACGTCCTAGGTTCAAAGTAGAAGCTGAAGGCAACACTATTTTGAACGTGAGCGTCTTGAGGAACGATCCCTGTGGCTCTGCTTACTACGTTGCAAAGAAGATGCGTGGTTTCGTAGTAGAGAGACTCGAAGAGCTTTACAAGGAAGTGCATCAGCATCAATGCGCTTACCCATGCACCGCGAGCATGGAGAGAGACATCGAGCTTAAAGAAGCCCCCTTTCATCTTGCGGGATACATAATGGTCTACAACTTTTGCAAAGCCCTTGGAATCGATGCAAGGGATTTTGTGCCAGATCACTTCAAAGGTTTGGTGATAGACCCGGAGAAGGATTGAAATGGCGAAGTCTTACAACTTCGAGAAAGGGATATAAATCCAAGAAAGGATTTGTTACATGGAAGACGTTCTGAAAAAGATCACGGATTACAAATGGGAGCTAAATAGGGATTACAAGAGAGGTATGCGTGTTCCAGCTTACTTCTACATAAGCAGGAAGCTGATGAAGGATCTCGAGAAAGATGCGGTTGAGCAAGCTGCAAACGTTGCGACGATGCCCGGGATAAGGATCGCATCCTTGGTGATGCCGGACGTTCACGTTGGCTATGGCTTTCCAATCGGCGGTGTTGCGGGTTTCGACGTTGAAGAAGGAGTAATATCCCCCGGCGGAGTTGGGTTTGACATAAACTGTGGTGTCAGATTGCTCAGAAGCAATTTGAAGGTCGAAGAGGTTAAACCAAAGATAAAGGAGCTCATCGACGCTCTTTTCGTCGCCGTTCCATCTGGAGTTGGTAGCGAGGGAAAGATCAGCTTGAAGGACAAGGAGCTCGACGAAATTTTTGTCTCAGGAGCGAAGTGGGCTTTGGAAAACGGCTATGGATACAAAGAGGACTTGGAGAGATGCGAAGAAAACGGTGCGATGCCGGGAGCGAGAGCTGAAGTTGTCAGCAGAAAAGCAAGAGATCGCGGAAGAACCCAGCTTGGAACCCTTGGTAGCGGAAATCACTTCTTAGAGGTGCAGTATGTGGAAAAGATTTACAATCCAGACGTCGCGAAAATCTTTGGTCTCGAAGAGGGGACTGTGACCGTTATGATCCACTGTGGAAGCCGTGGCTTGGGGCACCAGGTTTGCACGGATTTTCTCGAAGTCCTCGACAGGGCTGTGAGAAAATACAACATATCTTTGCCAGACCGACAGCTTGCGTGTGCTCCGATAAAGAGCAAAGAAGGTGAAGACTACTTCGCGGGAATGGCTTCGAGTGCGAACTTTGCTTGGTGCAACAGACAAATAATAGCCCATTGGGTTAGGGAAAGCTTTGGAAAAGTCTTCAAGATGACCGAGGAAGATCTTGGCTTAGAAGTCGTTTACGACGTTGCGCACAACATAGCAAAGTTCGAGGAGCACAACGTAGATGGTAAGAAGACGAAGGTTTGCGTTCACAGAAAAGGCGCCACAAGGGCTTTTGGAGCGGGAAGAAGCGAGGTTCCAGCGGTTTATCGTGAAGTTGGTCAACCCGTGCTGATTCCAGGAAGCATGGGGACACCGAGTTACGTTCTCGTTGGCACCGAGAAGGCAATGCAAGAAACCTTTGGAAGCACTTGTCACGGAAGCGGAAGAGTTTGGAGCAGAGCTGAGGCGAAAAGAAGGATGAGAGATAACGTGGTGAGACAGAACTTGGAAAAGAGGGGAATTTACGTTAGATCAGCGGAAAAAGGTCTACTCTCCGAAGAAGCGCCAGAAGCCTATAAGCTCAGCGACGACGTCGTCGAAGTCGTGCACCGAGCGGGAATTTCGACGCTCGTCGCAAAACTTATCCCCTTGGGCGTTACAAAAGGTTAAAAAATTTTCTAATTTTCTAACACAGCTCCCCTGTCCGCGGAGGTAACGATCTTCGAATACCTCGCCAAGTATCCACGAAGCTTTCTCTCCCCAACTTTCCATTTCTTCCTTCTCTCTTCAAGCTCTTCTTCGCTCAAATCAACGTTGATCTTTCTCGCAGGTATGTCGATCTCGATCTTATCACCGTTCTCGACCAAGGCTATGTTTCCACCCTCCATCGCTTCCGGAGATACATGCCCAATGCAGGGACCACGGGTTGCACCGCTGAAACGACCATCTGTGACTAACGCAACCCTCTGTAGCCCAATTCCAGCGATCGCAGCGGTTGGCAAAAGCATCTCTGGCATCCCTGGAGCGCCTTTTGGACCCATGTATCGAATCACCACTACATCACCCTCTTCGATCTCTCGATTGAGAATCGCCTTCAAAGCCAATTCTTCGCTGTCGTAGACCTTCGCGTTACCCTTGAACTTCAACATGTCCTCTCTTACAGCGGAAGCTTTAACAACCGCACCTTTTGGAGCTAAGTTCCCCTTCAAGATTGCAATTCCTCCCTCTTTTCTGTAGGGTCTCTCAGCCATTATTATGTCCCTACCTCTAAGAACAGCTTTTTCCGCGATCTCATACAATCTTTTACCGCTTACCGTTAACTCGTTGCTGAAAAAGTCCTTCGCCTTCTTGATTATCATCGGAACTCCACCACTTTCGTCCAAGTCAACCACCGTGTCCTTGCTCGCTGGATCGAGGAGAACAATGTGTGGGGTCTTTCTGCTTATCTCGTCGAATTTGTCGAGGTCGAGCCTTATACCAGCTTCGTTCGCAATCGCTGGCAAGTGTAGCACGGTGTTCGTAGATCCGCCGATCAACATGTCCATCGTTATCGCATTTTCAAAGGATCTCTCGTTCACGAAGTCCAAGGGTTTTATGTCCTCTTTAACAAGCTCAACCGCTCTTATACCACTCATCTTTGCAATTCTAAGCTTTCTCGACGAAGCACAGGGCGAGGTTGAGCAATAAGGCAAAGATAAGCCGAGGGTTTCGGTTAGAATTTGCATAGTGTTCGCAGTGTAAAGTCCCTGACAACTGCCACAATAAGGAGCGCAGAAGTCTTCGTAAAGCTTTAGCTCCTCATCGTTCAGTTTTCCAGCTTTGTAAAGACCTGCAGCTTCAAAAGCGTCTTTTATCGAAACTTTTTCTCCCTTGACCTTTTCCGAAAGCATAGGTCCACCGGTTACCGCAATGGCGGGAATGTTCAACCTAAGCATAGCCATCAGCGTTCCCGGAACTATTTTGTCGCAACTCGCAACAACGACGAGACCATCGAAAGCGTGGGCTTCGACCATCGATTCGATGCAATCCGCGATCAATTCCCTCGATGGTAGTGAGAAGCTCATTCCACGATGCCCCATCGCAATTCCATCGCAGATCCCAGGAATTCCAAACTCAAAGGGAACACCACCGGCTAAGAGAACTCCCTCTTTCACAGCCTGGGTTATCTTGTCAAGCGTCATGTGCCCTGGGACTATGGTGTTGTAAGCGTTCGCAATTCCGATGAAAGGCTTGTTCATCTCCTCGTCGAGAACTCCAAGAGCTTTAAACAAAGCTCGATGCGCAACTCTGTCAACTCCAACCTTTACAACTTCGCTTCTCATGTTGCGAGTTTTTGTAAAAGCTTATAAATTTTTCACATACTTGCTCTATGAACGTTGAAGAAGTGATGAACAAACGCGTTGAATTCGTTGAAGCGAACGCCACAGTTCTTGAGGTGATAGAAAAGCTCGTGAATAGAAGGATTAGAAGCGTAGTCGTGAAGCCAAAAGACGAAAAAGACACGTATGGAGTCATAACTGTCCGGGATGTCGTATTCAAATGCCTTGTAAAGAACTTGGATCCGCAAAAGGTAAAGGCTTACGAGATAGCTTCTAAGCCATTGATAACCGTGGAAAAGAGCATGAGCATCGAGCACGTGCTAAGCTTGATGGAACGCTTCAACATTGCGAGAGTTTTTGTAAAAGAAGGTGAGAAAATCTTGGGAGTAGTAGCTCTGATGGACATAATGTCCGCATACCTCGTCCGGAGATTGCTATGAAAGCAGAGGAGAGAGTTATAAACGGGATATCGCAGATGATCAGCTTGGCTTTCTCGGCTTGTGAAAGTCTAAGAAAAGCGGTTGAAGACAAAAACAAGGCTTTGCTTGAGGAGGTTTTTAGACTTGAAAGAGAAGGAGACGAGATAAGGAGAAACATAACTTTGGAGATTTACAGAGGGGCTTTTCTTCCGTATCTACGCCCCAACATTTTCAGACTCGTGGAGATCGTGGATGAGATTCTGAACACAACAGAAGAATCCGCGATGAACTTTCAAAAGGTTGAAGACTTGAAATTCTTAGAAATTCAAGAAATTTATTCTATTTTAGAGCTTAACGTGAAAATATGTAGTATCCTATCGAAGAACTTCTCCAACTTCCTCAAGGACCCCGAGAGGCTTAGGGAGGGCGTTATAGTTGTCCGAATAATGGAAAAAGAAGCGGACAACATGAAGTTCGCAATCCTTGAAAAGTTGAAAGAGTTCAACGTCGGCTTTTGGGATGGATACTTCATATCGAATTTCGTAGAGTCTTTAGAAAGGTTGAGCGACGTCGCAGAGGATGCGATGGATATGCTACAGATAATCCTCTTAAGCCTCTGATATGCTGGAATTTGTCCCAATACTGGCTTTTCTCCTAATTGCTTTTAGCATTGGTTCAAACGACACCTCCAATGCATTCGGCATTTGCATCGGTTGCAGAGTCGTAACTCTTCGAAATGCCACATTGCTCCTACTTGCTCTTGTCATCGCAGGTATACTTCTGCAGGGAGAGAAGGTCATGAAAACGGTGGGAAAAGACCTCGTCGAAGTTAACGTGGAAATATCTGCGATCTCTATGGTAATAGCTTCGATTGTGATCGTGTTCTCAAACTTTCGTGGACTGCCAGTTTCATCTCATCAGGTGATCATCGGTAGCCTTACAGGGACTGCGGTTGCCTTTGGTGCACAGTTGAGTGCGGAAACGCTCGTTAAGATAATTCTATCTTGGATAATCTCCCCCTTGGTCGCTGGAATCTTTGCGGTAACAATCTTCTTGCTTTTGGAAGCCCTACTCAAGAGGTATTCGCTAATACAAATCGATAGGGTTTTGAAATCCCTTCTTTTATGTTCTGCGATCATCATCGCCTACAACACTGGTGCAAACGAGCTCGCAACCGCAATGGCTCCTGTGGTTCATGCGAGGGCATTTGAACCTTTCACTTCTGCGCTCCTTGGAGCGTTTTTTCTTTGGTTTGGAGCTTATTTACTCAGCGCAAGGGTAATCGAGACCATCTGCAAAGGTATAACTGCACTTGACCCGAAATCAGGACTTTCCGCACACCTTGGCGCAGGAATTGCAGTTTTAGGATTTACAACCCTCGGCATGCCTGTTTCCACGACATACGCGATGATTGGCGGAATTGCAAGCGTAGGGTTTATGAAAGGCGTTAAAGCTGTGAGAACTGAAACTCTGAGAAAGATCGCGTTCAACTGGGTTCTTGCTCCATCTCTCTCGTTTGCGATCAGCTTTTTCGTTACGACCACGATACTCTTCGCTGGAGGAAAAATTTAAATATCGAATAACAGAAGTTCTTTGCCGACGGTCAGAGGAGCGGGGGAAACACCCGGACTCATTCCGAACCCGGAAGTTAAGCCTCGCTCCGTTCTGCGTTGTACTGGGTTCCGAGAGGGCCCGGGAAGCGCAGAAACTGTCGGCTTCTTAGTTTTAAAGTTTTAATGAGCCAAGGTGACAAGATGAAGATCTCCGTTAAGGTTAAACCAAACGCGAAGAAGAGTGGTGTTGAAAAAATCGGGGAAGAATTTTTGGTTTCCTTAAAAGCCCCGCCAGTTGACGGAAGAGCGAACGCAGAGCTGATCGAAGTTCTCGCAGATTACTTCGGAGTTCCGAAGTCAAGGCTTAGGATAGTCTCCGGAGGTAAATCCAGGAAAAAGATAGTTGAGCTAAGGGACTGAGTTCTGTTTGCAGAGCATCAACTCTCCTTTATCTCGAGAACGTCGAGTTTTTCAACCCTTGCAGAGAACTTCTTTGATAGATTTGGCTCAGTTCTTCCCTCGTCACCGCTGACCAACTCCTTGACGTAAAGTCCCGCATCCGTTTCGAATTTAATGATTGCGAATTTCCCGAAGTGCTCCAAGATCTCTGCGCTGTAAAGTCTTCGAACCCTCAAGATGTCCGATCTCCTGTGAAGAACTCTCTTCGGCGTTCTTTGTCTTATCTCGCCCACCAACTCTTTCAGCGCAGACTCAAGCTCTTCCTTGGTTACCTCGCGATCGAAAACAACCTTTGCTCGATAAACTTTTTTGAACCTCTCCTCCTTAACTCTCTCAACCTCTTCAGCAGTTGCATATCGTAGACCTTTGACCGCTATCTTCCCCTTGCAGTATTCATTCACCGCCCCCTCTATTTCAGAGATCTCGACCCTCCTTTTTCTTGGCTCGATTACTTCGAGGACGAAGGGTCTTCCGCTTCCCAACATCCTTGCATCAACGTCTTCTCTCCCAGCACCATGAAGTACTGCATCTTTCGCTCGAAATATCTCGACCACCGGCGTGGATATGAGCTCCTCTACAGACGAAGCAAACCTCTTTCCGGTGAACCCGCAGACTTCGCAACCCTCTCCTTTACAAGATCCACAAAGCCAGCGAGTCTGAGAGACATTTCGAACTCTCTTCAAGTATCTTCCGTATATGAAGATAGGCTTGATCTCGAGCTTGAAGCTAAAGTCCTCTGGGTTAAAGAGGATTAGAACGTCGGGAGAAGTTGAGATCTTTTTCTGGATCAAATCCATCAGCTTTTTCTGCAGAGTCTTTTTTATCTCAGCCTTCACGTCGTAGCTCGTTGTCAAGAACTCTTGCATGGCTTTAAAGCTCCCTTCGCTAATTATTCCCACGTTAAAGCTTTCAAACTCGAAATCGAGGCTCTTAGCTATCTTATCCGCGATCTCGTCAGCTTTTTGGAAGAAAGAACAGCAAACAACGCAGTGATCTCCGACTTCTCTCCTCAGTCTCTCCGCGCAAACGCTGCAGAACATCATTGAAATTGGGAAAGCGCTTAAATAAATGTCGCCAGACAAATACCATGGATCTAATAAGAAGGGTTGCGAAAGATCTCGTCGAAGCAAACTATGCGATCGCCTTTACTGGTGCGGGAATTTCGACTGAGTCGGGAATTCCAGACTTTCGCGGTCCCTCTGGGATATGGACGAGAGATCCGGAAGCGGAGAAAAGAGCTTACGAGATCTATGGCAAGTTCTTACGAGACCCGAGTGAATACTGGAAAGAAGCGCTAAGATCTCCTCTTTACTCACTGCTCGAAAAAGCCGAGCCAAATCCTGCGCACAAAGCTCTTGCAGATTTGGAATCGATGGGAATCTTGATGTGCGTAATAACGCAGAACATAGATGGTTTGCATCAAAAGGCTGGAAGTAGAAACGTCGTTGAATTTCACGGTAGTGTTTCGAAGCTTAGATGCATTCGTTGCGGTAGTAGATTCGATAAAAGGAAGTTCATCAAGGTCTTAGAATCCCATAATGTTCCAGAATGCGAAAACTGTGGAAGTGCACTTAAATTGGACGTCGTTCACTTCACGGAGCCGATTCCAACGGATGTATATGTTAAAAGCTTTGAAGAAGCTATGAAATGCGATCTGATGCTTGTTTGCGGAACTTCTGCAGTCGTTTACCCCGCAGCAGAGTTGCCGAGGGTTGCGAAGAGAAACGGAGCAAAGATCGTCGAGATAAACCTTGAAGAGACATCTTTAACATTTGAAGGTGTTTCGGATTACATAATAAAGGGCAAGGTTGGCGAAAACCTGCCAAAGATCGTTGAAGAGGTGAAAAAATTAAGGATACAGTCTTAGAACTGGTTAAAATTGCAAATCTGAAAAGATGGAAACCATGGGAGCTACAGAGCACTCTTAGAGAAAGATTCGATAAAGTTGTTTCCGTCGGCGACGATTTGTCTTTCACGATAAAGCTTGACTTCGAAATCCCGGAACATAGGATCCAGAAGCTCAAAGAAATCGGCAAAGAATGCAAGATTTACCCATTCAAAAGGGCTTTTAGATTCAAAAGCGGTTTTGTTGCAGTCGATGGAAAGTTCTTGCGCTTGAGCAAAGACCTCGATGAAGAGACGCTGAAAGTCGTGCTTGAGATACTCTTCGACTGAGCCAAATATTTTAATTTCGACGACAACTTTTGATATGAAGGTTGCAACGTTTAACGTCAACTCCATAAACTCAAGGCTACACATCGTTATTCCATGGCTAAAGGAGCATAAGCCGGATTTTCTGTGTATGCAAGAGACAAAAGTTGAGGATCGAAAGTTTCCAATTGCGGACTTTCATAGAATAGGTTACGAAGTCGTATTTCGTGGAAAACGCGGACACAGCGGGGTTGCGATCGCGTCGCTGAGAGAAGCCGAGAACTTCGCGTTTGGTCTCGATGGAGAAGATGAAGATAGGCTTATCTTCGCAAAATTCGGCGATTTGAAGCTTGTGAACGTCTACGTTCCGCAGGGATACAGGATAGACAGTGAAAAATATGTTTACAAGCTTAAATGGCTCGATAAATTTTACAATTGGCTGAAAAAGTTCGATTTAGGTGAAAAGATCTTGGTTTGCGGGGATATGAACGTTGCTCCAGAGCCGATAGACGTTCACAGCCCAGAAAAGCTGAAAAATCATGTATGCTTCCACGAAGACGCGAGAAGAGCTTACAAGAAAATCCTCGAGCTTGGATTCGTGGACTTGCTCAGGAAAAAGTATCCGAATGAACGAATCTACACCTTCTACGATTATCGGGTGAAAAATGCGATGGAGAAGGGACTTGGATGGAGAGTGGACGCCATACTTGCTTCTCCAAAGCTTGCGGAGAAATGCGTTCAATGCTACGTCGACGTAAAGCCAAGGCTTTCGGAAAAGCCATCGGACCACTTGCCCTTGATCGCGGAATTCGCAGATTAAACTTCTTTTCCGACGATTATACCGTCTTCGTTCCTAAGGACTTCGAATCTAACGGTTTCTCCGATCTTCGCATCACTTATAACCGCAACACTTCTCCCCTTTGCAACGCAGAGCTTCTCTCCAAACATTCTACCATCTGCAAAGACTTTTCCAATGCAAATCTCCCCTTTTTTGAATGGATTCGGAATTGATTGCCTTTTTTCGATTCCAAAGTCCTCTGGACTTAGTATCAACTTCACTCCGTATTCCCTCTCAAGTTCGGCGAGCTTCGAGTAGAATTCCCTAAAGCTAATTCCCTTTCCGACTTTTCTACCAAATCTGTATGGAATGTATTTCTGTATCCCAAGCGGTGGAAATCTCTTCCCCGCTCCAATCTCGAGGGCGAATTCAATTATCTTCGGAATCTCCTCATCGTTGTAGTTTGGAACCCAAACCGGGGCAATCAAAAGATCTATCTTGCTGTTCGCTATCATTTCAGCTATCTCCAAAACTTTTTTCAGCGGATAAGCGCCGTATAGCTTCTTAGCAGTTTCCTCGCTTAAAGCGCTTATCGAAAGGTTTATTCTCGTCATTTTCCCCTCCAACGCAGATATTCTCTCTTCGTTCAAAGGAATTCCATTGGTCTGCATCGAGATCACGGAAACACCCTTGATCTTCGAAACCTCCTCAACGAATTGCTCGAGGTATGGATAAATCGCGGGCTCCCCTTGGGCGTCGAGGTGGATCTCAACTTTGTC
>CALIUJ010000064.1 GCA_938048785.1 uncultured Archaeoglobaceae archaeon
CTGGACAGGAACACTATAGAGATGACATTTCCCTCTCCAAATTCGTGAATTTACGACGCTGAAAGTCTTATGGAGGATTTTTATCTTTTATCTCTTTCCAATCAAAGCCCGTAATATTTGGGGAAATCAGTCGGATTTAGACTTTGAACTCCTAACCTCGTAAACCTTCCTCATCTTCCCAAGCTCGATGACGTTCTCAACTTCTCCACGCTTTATGACTCGAAAAGCGTGCTCTATGATTCTCCTGTAGAACTCGCAGTATGGGCTTTTGCTGAACAGTGAACCACTTTCTGCGTAAACTTCCGCTGGGCACGGACTTCCGCAGATGTTTCTATAAACGCAGTCCTTGCATTCCTCGATTTTTTCGACAGTTCTAATTCTAATCGCCCCTAAGCTTTCCTTTAACCTAACCGGGTCTTTCAGAGATTCTAAGGGTATTTTGAAATTTTCGATTCCAACGAACTCGCTACATGGGAAAATCCCGCTGGGAGTTATTGCGAAGAACCTTCTTCCCCCACCGCATGGAGAGATGTCGCACTGAAGAACTCTCGAGTAGGGGGCAACGATGCCTAAGATTGCGTTTGCAAAATCGCCGATAACTATTCTTCTACCATTCCTCGTGTGCCAAATAGATCTTTCCACAGCCCTTATGAATTCCGCACTCATCCTTTCTTGATCTGGTCTTAAAAGTCTTCCTCCTTCGCTCGTTCCTCGGACTGGATTCATTAAGACTAATCTCACTTTTCCAGCGAGAAAATCGATTAGATCGCTTAGTTGAGAGCAATTGAACTTCGTTATCGTTGTGATCACGTTGAACCTTCGATAACCGACGAACCAGTCAATGATCTCACTTACTTTGTCGAAGTGCCCTTTTCCCCTTAAAAAATCCTCAACTTCTCTAACGGGAGAATCGAAAGATATCCCCACATTAACATTCCTATCCTTTAAAAACTCCGCGTCCTCTTCCGTCATCAAAAAACCGTTTGTCTGAATTCCAAAGCTCATATCTGGGTTTTTTTCAATCAAATCGAAGATCTCGTCTTTAATCAAAAGGGGCTCAGCACCGTGGAAGATCACGTTCTTTACACCGAGCTCCAAAATTTTTTCAACAAAGAATTCCAGATCCCTTAGATCCATCTTTTTTCCTCTCCTTCTGAGCTCCTCGGGAATGTAGCAATATGGGCAACTGGCGTTGCATCTCTCAGTGGCGTTAACATAGACTGTGTTGAACTCCACCTCGAATCTGTATCTGTGCATCTTCTCCTTCAGCTCTTTGTTCAAGCGCTCATACAACCTCAGAATCTCCTCGGATATTTCAGAATCGTAGATGCTCCAGAAGTTCGTTTCTGGATCGATTGCCAATCCAAAGTCGTCGATTTTGATATGACTCAAAGGCATAAAAACACCTCAAAAAAATTAAAATGGGGAATCTTCCCCCATGATGTAGTGAGTAAGCCCACCTCCGATTTCGCATTCAAACTGAAACGCAAAAGCCATGGTGATCCTTTAAAAGGAGAGCATATAAGTTTTTCTAATTATTTTGATTTGAAATCAAAAAAATTTTAATTTTGGCTTGAAGACTTGCCCGATTTTTAACTACGAGTGCTCAATTAAATATCGAAAAAGGTAAAAAATAACACTTTAACCACCCATCTCACAGAAAAAAAGTATTTTATGGTTCATTAGAACAAAAAAAGATTCATCCTAATAACTTCGGAGAAACAAGATATCTTGATTCAGAGCAAAGATCTCCGAGCAACCCAACACGAGGAGGATACCCCCTGATACCAACCGCCCCTCGCAACTCAAAGCTCATTTTTCAACAATCGGAAAGCTTATTAATTAAACTCAAGGATAAAGCCCAATGATCGAAGTGATCGAGAAGCTCAGAGAAGAAAAAATCGCATTTTCAACGGATCGTGAGGATCTAATAGCGTATTGCAAAGACTTCAACCCGCTTCACCAGCTAAGGATTCTAAAGAAAACACCGCCAGCACTTCCGGAAATCGTGGTTTTTCCCAAGAGCATCGAAGAACTTTCGAAAGTCTTAAAGATTGCAAACGAGTTCAGAGTTCCAGTCTACGTTTTCGGAGGGGCAAGCGGAGTTATAGACTCCGCAACGCCTTACGAGGGTGGAATTGCTCTCTCAACCCTTTCGCTCGATTGGATTGAGATCGACGAAGAAAATAGAATTGTAACCACGGGAGCCGGTGTCATCGGAGGTAGACTGGAAAAAATGCTGAACCACAGGGGTTTCAGCCTTAGGCACATACCTCAGAGTCTTTTCTGTTCAACAGTCGGCGGATGGGTTGCAACTGCTTCAAGTGGGCAGTTTTCAACTGGTTATGGCAACATCGAAGACCTCGTGGTTTCGCTAAAGGTCGTGCTCCCAAGTGGAGAAATACTCGAAGAGAGAAGGGTTCCGAGGAGAGCGGGGGTAGATTTGAAAAAGCTCTTCTTTGGTAGCGAGGGTCTGCTTGGGGTGATTGCGGAAGTAACTATGAAGATTTTTGAGCTTCCGAGAGAGGTTGCGAAGCTCTCCTTTGAATACGAGAGCATCGAATCCGCGTTGGGGGATGCAAAGAGATTTTTAAAGTTTAAACCAGCACTAATGCGTATTTTTGATGATGAAGAGTCGCTCAGATACTTTGACAGCGAGGCTTTCAGTCTTATAGCGATCTTTGAAGGGGAGAACGCAAAAAGAGTTGCGGAAAAAGCGAGAAGTGCATCGATGGGTAGAGAAGTTGAAGGTTACACAGACATATGGCTGGAAAAGAGGTTCGACGTCTCAGAGATTTCAAAAATAGGTGTCTTGGGCTTCGTATTCGACACCATAGAAGTTTCTTGCTTCTGGGGATCCGCACCAAAGCTTTACAAAGCTGTTATCGAGGCAATTCGCAGTGTTGAAGGGACTGTTACCGCCTCTGCCCATGCTTCGCATTTTTACGAAAGTGGTCTCTGTTTTTACTTCACGTTTGCGGGATTCCCAGCGGAGCCGGAGAATTACTACGAAGAGGTTTGGAAAAAAGCAATAACCGCATCCCTTAAAAGTGGAGGGAACTTATCACATCACCACGGCATTGGAAGGCTTAGAAGATCTTGGATGAGGGATGAACTCGGAGGATATCTGGAATTGCTAAGGGGGATCAAAAATCTGGTCGATAGAAACAACGTGATGAACAGGGGTGTTTTTCCATGAACCCAAGATTTCTGATGCGGGTTCTCGAAAGAACGGATCTAAAAACAAAGCTTAGACTTGCTAAGGTTATTCCAAAGCTTGGAAGCGGAGAAGAGATTGTAAAATGCATGCTTTGCCCAAATATGTGCCTTTTTTCATGTCCAGTTTTTGACGCAGAGCGGAGGCTAACGGTTTCACCCTCGGTAAAGTCCAGAATTGCCTACTTTGGTGGGGAGGAAGCGATATACCATTGCCTTCCCTGCAACGCTTGTAAGGAGAACTGCAAAATGGGAATAAGTGTGAACGAAAATCTAAGAAGGCTTAGAAATGGAAAATACGCTGATAAAATCGATTCTTGGCTTTCAAAAATTTCAAAAAGGGTTGAAGAGAGAGAAGGTAGGATTTTGTATTTCCCGGGTTGTAGAACTTTCGAATCGGGATTGATTAAGAGCACTTTGGATTACTTGGAGAAGATCGGCATCGACTTTGCTCTAAGCTCAGAAATCGTTTGTTGCGGGATGCCATACTACGAAATAGGAGACAAGAGGTATGAGGAACACTTTTCAAATCTAAAGAAGCTCGCTTCGAGATATGATGCGGTTATCAGCAATTGTCCGCACTGCGTTTTCGTAATGAGAGAGCTTGGGATAAGAGCTGAGCATACTTTGAGCCTTATGAAGCCTTTGAAGATCGGTGGAAGCATATCTTATCACGATCCATGCGTCATGGCGAGAAACTTAGGATTGGTCGAAGAACCGAGGAATTTTCTAAGAGCTTGCGGATTCGAGATAATCGAGCCAGCGTTTTCCGCAAAGCAAACATCTTGCTGTGGATACGGTGGGTTTTATAGAATTCTATACCCTGAGTATGCTGATAAAATAGCGGAGAGAAGGCGAAGGCAATTCGAAGCAGAGATAGCGACATCTTGTCCATCGTGTAAAAAAGCGTTGAAAGCCAAGGACATCGTTGAGCTTCTCTTAGAGGTGCTCTGATGATCGCGGTGATCGACGCTGGGACGACGAATGTAAAGTTAGCGGTTTACGATGAGAAGCTTTTGGAGATCAGAAAAGAGCCAATTTTAAAAAATTGTCCATATCCGGGTTGGGTTGAGATTGACGTTGAAGACCTCGCGAGAAAGGTAAAGGAGACGTTGGATTACGCAATCGAAAAATACCAAGTTGAGGCAATAGGGATAACGAACCAAAGAGCTACCATCGTTTTATGGGATGAGAAAACAGGAAAAGCGGTTTTCCCAGCGATAGGATGGCAGGATTCCAGGGCTATCGAAGTTGCGATTAAGCTGAATAAAAACTTAAAGATAAAGATTGGAAAAATCTTGGGTAAGCTTGTTCAGAATTGGGCAAAAGTCATCCCGGCTGTAAAAAGGAAAAGAACTGCGAAGTGGTTGATGTCCGTCGCAGATTTTTCATTCAACCCAGCGCACTCAAGTGTAAAGCTTCGCTGGCTTTTGGATCAGGTAAAGACGCCAGAAGAGCATAAGCTCAAGGCGGGAACGATTGAGAGCTGGCTGATATACAAGTTAACGGGAGAGCATCTCACAGACTACTCGAACGCAGGTGCAACAGCGTTGTTCGACCCATTCAAGCTTAAGTGGAGCGATACGGTAATGGAGATAGTAGAGATCGATGAAGAGCTATTGCCGAGAGTGATTGAAAGCGACGAGGTGTTTGGAGAGTATAGAGGTGTCCCGATAACTGGGGTTATAGCAGATCAGTCGAGTTCCCTATACTCCTTAGGATGCTGGGAAAGGGGGGAGCTCAAGGTGACAAACGGAACCGGAAGCTTTGTAGATCTCAACGTGGGCGAAGAAGCGGAGGTTTTTCCCAAGCTTTTGCCCTTAATCGCTTGGAAAATGAAGGGAGAAACGAGGTATATGTTGGAAGGTATGCTCTACTACAGTGGTTCCGCGGTGGATCTTTTTAAAGACCTTGGATTGATTAGAGACGTCAAAGAAACTTCTGACTTGGCGTTCTCATCGAAGAACGATCTATACTTAATTCCTTCGTTCGTCGGTCTTGGGACACCGCACTACAAAACCATCCCCGGACTACTCTACGGGCTCACGAACAGCATGAGGAGGGAAGATTTGGTCAGAGCACTTCTTGAAGCGATAGCGTTCAGAATTGCGGAGATCGTGGAAGTAATGAAAAAGATCGAGAAGGTCGACTCGATAAGGTGCGACGGCGAGATGAGTTCAAATGACTTTCTTCTTCAGCGGATCGCAGATGCTACTGGGTTAAGGGTTAGAAGGAGCTCTATTCTCTCTGGTTCACTGTTTGGCTCCTATCTGATCGCCGGAAGAGCAATTGGAAAGTGGAAAAGA
>CALIUJ010000065.1 GCA_938048785.1 uncultured Archaeoglobaceae archaeon
AGCGCCGCAAGAGTCCAGCAAGATGCTTCACCATAGCGCGGGTGCGGTCAGGTAGCGTGATCTCGCGCTCAAATTGAGGAGTGGTGTAAATCTCTCGTGGTTCTACATCTTCTGGAATGAAAACCTCTGCCCCCTGTTCGATGGCATCTTCCAAACGAAGTCCTTCGACATCAACGGTGGTGCGCACACGGTGGACTTTATAGGTGGCAAGAAAACCATCCTCTATACCTTGCCCCAGACTGTATTGAAATGCCGGCGGACGCCACATTCCCTGCGACGGGTCTTCAGGGGAAATGAACACCTCGGGTTCCTCAGCACAGAAGTAGGCGTAGGTGTCCACATTCTCGTCTTGCTTCGGCGTAGCGGTCATCCCAAGGTGAATAGCAGAAGAGAAGTGGTCCAAAATCTCGCGCCAAGTGCCCCAGCCAGAGCGATGACATTCGTCAATGATGACGAGATCGAAGAAGTCCGATGGGAACTTTTCAAAAAGGCGTTTTCCGTCTTCGTCTGGGCTCCAGAGGGTTTGATAGATGCCGAAGTATATGTCTCGGTTAAGATTGGGTGGGTGTCCCTCAATGAGATGGCGTGGGTCGCTGGTGCCGGTTGCGAATGGAGAAAAGGCGTTGTAGGCTTGATTGCGAAGCACTATGCGATCGGCTAAAAATAGCACACGAGCAGGTCGTTCAGGATGCTGTCTTTGTAGCCATCCAGATTTTAAGAGTTTCCAGACCACTTGGAACGCGACAAAGGTCTTGCCCGTTCCCGTAGCCATGGTGAGGAGAATGCGTTTTTGACCGCGCATGATTCGCAGTATAACTTCGCGAATTGCCCTTTCCTGAAAGTAGTATGGACGCTTGCCACATTGGTTTTCAGGGCGCTGGGTCGCTCCAAGCCGGTGTTCTCCTTCCAGCGTTGCCAAAGCTCCTTTGGAGTGGGAAAATTTGTCAACTCTCGGGTTGTGTGGGTGAAAAAATCGTATTCAAGAATCCGGTGACCATTAGTTGCGTAGGCAAAAGCCAGCCCAAGATCTTGAGCGTAGCATTTGGCTTGCTCTAAGCCATCCTCTGGCGGGCTGTCTTCTGGCTTCACTTCCACGACCGCAATTGGGAAGCCATCAGTATAGCGTAAGAGGTAATCTACTCTTTTTGGTTTTCCTCGCTGAATTCTATCGCCCACGAGAATTATCTTTCCCTGTGTGTATTGATAATCCGCCTTGTAGTAGAATTCACGCGAAATCTCCTTGTCGGTCCATCCTGACGCTTTCAACTTTGGCTCAATCAACCGTGCACGGGTATCGGCTTCGTTTAGAGGCATAATCTCCCCCATCTCGCGAATCTACGGAAGGAGTCTTTTTAGATCAACTCTATGAAGATATGGCGCGCTCAAACGTTCTGGCTCATTTCTAAGCACGAATCATCACCCTCCCAACTCACACATTCAACCCTTTCAATTATTAGAATTGTCGCCCATAAATATATTTTCCTTCTCTTTTACTCCTCCGCTTTTAAACGGCTTTCAAGATTCTCCCACAGCTCAAGCCATCCACGGCAAGTGGCGCTCGTGAACTTTGCAGCGGAGTCGTCGAAACCCGTTGGACGAAAGGGAAAATTATAAATATCTTAAACACGCAATACTAACAATTTACATTCGGAGGTGGTTTGAATGGACCTCGAACTGACGCAAATTCAGAAGGATATACTGTATGCGTTGATAACGCTTTACAAAAAGAAGGCTGGTGGCTCTATAAAAGGGGAGGAGATCGCAGAGCTGATCAACAGAAATCCTGGCACTGTAAGAAACCAAATGCAAGCTTTAAGAGCTCTTGGACTCGTAGAAGGTGTTCCCGGACCAAAAGGTGGCTATAGACCTACTTCCAAGGCATACGAGTTGCTTTCTATAACGAAACCAGAAGAGAGCGTAGTCGTTCCAGTGATTGTAAACGACGCTGTGATGGAAGATCTCTCGGTTGAAGAGATAGACTTGCCATCAATATCCCATCCCGAGGTTTGCCAGGCGAGAGTAAGGTTGCTTGGAGACATAAAGAAGATAGTTCCGGGAGACAAGGTAACTTTTGGTCCCACACCGGTTAACGAGCTCGTGCTCTCTGGTAAAGTCGTTGGTAGAGATGACACGGCAAACACGGTAATCGTGGACATCGACAAGATCGTAGCGCTACCAAAGGACACCGTTGGTGAGCACATGAGCTCGCCAATAATAACGATCGACGCGGATGCGAAGGTCATCGATGGTGCGAAGCTCTTGGCTGAGAAACAGATCTACTGCGCACCCGTGAAGAGAGACGGAAAATTCGTTGGAATTCTAACGCTCGACCACATTGGAAAAGCAGTTGCGGATGGAAAGCTCGATGCAAAAGTAGAAGAGGTGATGAGACCAAAGATCGTGCTCGTTGAAAAAGATACGAGGATAAGAGAAGCGATCAGACTTATGAGAGATGAAAAGGTCCGAATTCTCGTTGTAACAGACAAAGGAGAGCCCGTTGGCGTTATAACGGATCAAAAAATCCTTACGAGACTTGCTCCTGAGCAATAATTTACTCAAATCCTTTTATAAACTCTCTTACATTTTTTCCAAGCACTCGATGATTGTAACCGCCCTCAAGAACTGCAAAGCGTTTCGCGTTTCTCTCCTCGCAAACCTCCGCGATTATCTTTCCAAGCTCTTTGTAGTCTTCGGTCTCAAGTATGCCTCCCCAATCTTCCTTGTGTTTATCGAAACCAGCGGAAACGGCGACTAAATCAAAATCGCTTTTCTTGAGAAAATCCTCGACACCTTCGATGTTTCCACCACTCATATGGTGATACTTGACCATCTCGTCATCCCTAAACGTGTTCGCAGTCCCATCGCCGAAGTGAAGATCGAAATCCACAATCACAGCTCTCCTCGCTTTTCCCTCTAAGAGTGTTTTCCTCACCGCGATCGCGACGTTGTTGAAGTAGCAAAAGCCCCAGGAGCTGTCGGGACTTGCATGATGTCCAGGAGGGCGTATTAAAGCAAAAGCCGGCTCAACAAAAGCGATCTTCGAAGCCAAAATCGCACCACCGACAGCGAGCATTGCAACTTCGAAGACTTCCTCATCGCTTTTCACGAACTCGTAGTGCGCTTTTGTATGGACTAAGAGAACGTCTTCCTTTGTCGCTTTTTCAGGCTGAACGAACTCGTAATCCTTGAGCTCTTGAACTATCGCCTCCATTCTCCCCGCTTCAGCAGCTGGATCGGATGTGTAGACCTTGTAGAACTCGGGATGAAACACGATCTTCATAACCAAAGTCTGAAAGGAGTTAAAATCTCTTTCGCTAAGCGTTCAAAAGCTCGTAATACGCATCGACGTTCCTGTCTGTCAAGGAGTAATTCTTTGCCCTATATTCCCTTATCCTCTCGAGGTCGAGGTTTGAGAGCACAGCCTCTTCGCTCTCCTCGTTCTTACTCATCGCCAGTATTCCATCAAAGCTTGCGATCAAGCTTCTTCCGACGACTTCAGCTCCCGTGAAAGTCCTACCAAAACCACCAGCCTTTACGATTGCGTAACAGTTGTCGAAAGATCTTGCAAAGTAAAGGCAATGTCTAAGCTCCCTGCCCGGCAAATCAGAGTGCCTGAAGGAGACAACTGGGTTTAAAGCAATCTCTGCGCCTTTAAGCCCAGCAACTCTGCAGAGCTCTGGATAAAGAATGTCTGCACAAATAAGTATGCATATCTTTGCTTTTCTCGCGTTGAAAATTCTCAGACTTTTTCCAGGGCTTATGCCGAGGAATCGCTCGGTCTTAGTGGGGTGTATCTTGTCTTGGTGAGCGATCTCATCACCATTGTCGAAGACCACTGCCCTGTTGTATATCGCATCCGCTTTGTAAACAACGTTCCCAACCACTAAAACCCCAAATTCCCTGCTGAGCCTCTTTAAAAATTCAAGGGTGTTCTCGGTGATCGTAAGCGAAAGTTCAGCGTAAGAAAAGTATTCTGGAAAAAGCAATACTTCGGCGCCTTTTTCAATTGCAATCAACGCAGTTCTCTCAGCACTCTCCATGTCTCCGATTTTGCACTGGATTGCGGAAACTTTCAACTTTTCTCACCCCACAGCAATCGATCCTCGCTTTAAATGGTTCCCCAAATTCCCTCAGTGCTTCGTATCCGTGACGTGCAAAAACCGTTTTCCCAAGCATTGCCATCGTTGCGAGACCTCCTTGGCTTTCAACTGCCTCAACTATGTCCTTCACCGGTTCTATCAGCCCAGTCTCCTCTGCAAATCCCTTAGAAGTCCTAAAAAGATTTTCGATGTTTGGAGATTTCAGAAACTCCTTAAGCCACTTCTTTCCAATCGCAGAAATCTTCTCTCTGCTACCCGAAAGAATCTCCTTTGTTGAGATTTGCCCAAGGGTTAAGAAGTCGAGCTCAAAGTTCCAAACGAAGCGCTCAACGATCGCTTTTGATGGACAAGTCGCGCTCTTTCTTATCACAAGACCTGAAAAAGCCTGAGTCGTGACAGTTCCAAGACCCGTGAGGTTCACGACTTCCGCTTCATGCGCAACGTCGAAGTTTTCGATTGCCGGCTTATCGGAAAGGAACGCGGTTGCAACTGCACAAGCCCCGCTTAGTCCAAAACCGCAACCAAGTGGAAGCTCTGTGCGCAGATCAACTCCAGGAATTCCGAGTTTCCTCAGCACGAACTCTACAGTTGGAAACTCGATTTCTTTTCCGTTGAATCTGAGAGAGTCTGAAAGCGTCGCATAAACTCCGCGATCTATCGTAAAGCTAACTCCATAGCTTCCAGAATCCCTTGGATCCGATTTTACCTCAGGGGCGAATATGCAACTGATCGCAGATGGGCAGAAGATCATACGCAATCTTGAAGGAATACCTCGACTATTTTTCTCGCAACCTCGCTCTTTACCCCTTCAACCCACTGTGAGCGCTTTTCGGTCACGATCACGACCCTTGTTTCCAAGGTTCCCATTCCCCTCTCCATGACGTCGTTGGCAACTACCATCGAAAGTCCATCGCATTGAAGTCTTTCTCTCGCAATTTTCTCCAACTCCTCATCGCCAACCCCTGTTTCAGCCTTGAAACCGATTATCTTCCCATCGTATACTTTTCTAACCTCTCTTATGATCTTGGGCGCTTCTCTTAGCGTTAAAACAACTTCCCTTGCGGTCTTTATTTTCTTCTTCTCCATATCAACGACAAAGTCAGAGGGTGCAGCTGAAGAGACGAAGAGATAGCTCCCCTCGATCTCCGCCAAAACTGCGCTCAGCATGTCTTTCACAGAAACTACCTTGATCACCTTGAAATTTGGAAGATCTACTCCGAAATCCCTTGAAGTTACAAGAACTACATCCGCGCCTCTTCGCCAGAGTTCCAACGCAATTTCTTTTCCCATCAAGCCGGAGCTCTTGTTGCTGATGAACCTGATCGGATCTATGTGCTCGTAACTTGGTCCAGCGGTCACAACGACTTTTTTTCCTTTGAAGTCTTTTGGATAAAGCGCTCTTTCGACGTGGAGGCATATCTTTTCGATGTCTGCAAACTTCGCCTTACCTTCCTCTATTTTTGGCTCTATGATCTCGATTCCCATTTCCCTTAGTTTTTCAACGTTCCTCATCACAATCTCGTTTTGAATCATTGCCTCGTGCATCGCGGGAGCTATTAAGATTGGTTTCCCAGAGCCCAGTGCTGTGGTTGCGAAGGTCGTTACAGTTGTGTCGTCGATTCCGTTCGCTATCTTTCCAATCGTGTTCGCAGTCGATGGTGCGATCAAGTAGAGATCTGCAATTCCATCGACGCCGAGGAACTTTACGTGCTCGACTTCACCAGTTATCTCGACAACAACTTTGTTTCCAGTCGCAAATTGAAGCGCGTAGGGGTGAATTATCTTAGTCGCGTTTTTGCTCATAACCGCATAAACTTCTGCCCCTCTCCTTATTAGCTCTCGAGCGAGTTTTACGGTTTCGACTGCTGCGATGCTACCAGTTACTCCGAGCACGATCTTTTTACCCTTTAGCCTTTCGCTCTTCACACCCCTTATTCTCTCCACGTGCACGTTCTACACCTCGCTCAAACGCCTCGACTTCCCCAAACTCCATCGCCTTCCTATACCTAACACGCTTAAGCAATTCTTCGATTGCTTCAAGGCATTCAAGCTTTTTAAGCTCCCCAACTTGTGGTGTTTCCTCCACTTTCGGAAATTCTGCTTCGACAACCAAGATTTTCTGCGGAACCTTGACTCGCTCTTTCCCAACGATTCTTTCCAAGGCGGACTCCCAAGCTCTTCTCCAAGGAACGTCGTGTGCGATCTCCTTTGTGAAGTAATTCGTTCTCTCCACGATTATCAAATCGTATGGGCAAGCGTTTTCGCAAGCTCCGCAATAGATGCAGAATCTTTCGTTGAAGTAAACTCTCTTTCTATCCTCGGAAACAAACCAAACCTTGTTGAACTTGCATATTGCCAAGCAAGCACCACAGCCAACTGGGTCGCACCTCGACATCCTCGCCTCAAAAAGCCCCAGTTTTCCATCTATCGGTTTCAAAGTCTTCGCTGCGTCGTAGGGGCAAACTTCTTCACAATATCCGCAGTTTGAACAGATCTCTTGATCTATCGTTATATTTGCGATCTTCTTGGGTAGATCAAAGGCTATCCTCTTTCCTTCTACCTCTATAGCATTCTCAGGACAGATCTCTTCGCAGAGCTTGCAGTAGTCGCAAAGGGTTTCGTCCACCAAGATGTCACTGTAGGGCACTATGTCGTTTGGAACGACTTTTTTCTCCACCATCTTGAAGACAGGACAAAATTCTGCACAGATTCCGCAGAGATTGCACTTTTCTCTATCTATCTTCACGTATCCTTTTACTCCCTCGTTTTTCTCTGCGATATCTTGTCTCTTCAGCAATACCTCCCTCTTTATCGCCCCCGTGGGGCAGACTTTGTAGCAAAGCGTGCATTCCCTGCAACGCTCGTTCTTGTAAGTGAACCTCACCGGTGATAGGGGAAGAGAAGATTTTTCGATCCTCTCTCCGTTTATGTAAAACTCAAAGGCGTTGAATGGACAGAAAGAGTAGCAGATCCCGCAGTAGGCGCACTTCAGATGATCTATTATAATCGGGGGCATCTCCAAGCCCTTTGCAATCTCGTGCACCGGACCGAGTTCGATCGCATTCACCGGACATGCGAAAACGCAGATCGCACAGCCATTACACTTCCTATAGTCGTAAACGAGCTCCCTTAACTCTCCATCTGTCCTTTGAATGCACTTTATCTTTTCATCGACCTCAATTTCCCTTTCGATCATAAAAACTCCTCGGTATCAAGCGTTGTAGCATCATGCAATCCACGAGAACTAACGCAACCA
>CALIUJ010000066.1 GCA_938048785.1 uncultured Archaeoglobaceae archaeon
ACTGCCTTGAAATACGCTTTCCTGTTCTCAATTCCATCCATGAGCTTTAGGATTCCTTTGTTCCCAATCGTCTTGAAAACATAACTCGAGTATGGTCCAGGGAAGCCGTTGAGGGCTTCGATAAAAAGACCACTGTCCTCGATGAAGAAGGGTCTGCGAATCTCTTCGGAAAGCTTCTTTGCACTCTTCACTGCGATCTCTTCGAGTTCTTTTCCCTGCGGTTCTTCGTATTCCATTTTAAGCCACTCAATCTCTATCGAAAATTTCTTCGCAACTTCCTTCGCTTCCCTGAACTTTCCCTCGTTCGAAGTTATGAAAAGCATGAACTCCGATTGGTTCGATATTTTAAAATTTTTCCAAACGCTTTGGACAAATTTTTAAACTCACATCGAAATTTTCAACGTGCAGAGGAAGAAGTTGAGAAAGAAGGAGTCGAGAGAGATCTCGAGGATCGTGCAAGAAAATGCTGGTGTGTTGGTTGAAGGAGAAATGGAAGCTCTCGACTTTGGAGATCTGAGAATAATACTCGTGAATCGCGAGCCCTTGCTCATGGAATACGGTGGCAAATACTACGTTTCAGTTTACGGTGCGATAAAGCTGAAGCCAGAGAAATTTAAGGTGGTAGTCGACTCTGGAGCCACAGATTTCATAATGAATGGGGCAGACGTGATGAAACCAGGAATCGTGAGTGCAGATCCAAGGATCAAAGAAAAGGACTTTGTTTACATCGCAGTAGAACCAAAAGAGGTTCCGATTGCGGTTGGGATTGCTTTGTGCAACGCAGAAGATATGAAGGGCAAGGGAAAAGCTGTTAAAAACTTGCACCATGTAAGAGACAAGGTTTGGAGGGATCTCGTTGAACGCAAACTTATACTTTGATCAAATCGACTTTTACGCGTATCTACCCAAGAAAGACTGCTTAGAATGCGGATACACGTGCAAGGAGTTTGCGGAGATAATTAAGAAGGGTAAAAGGATAGAAAATTGCCCATACTTAACGCAGAAGGAAGTCGAATACCTAAACCTGGCGATCGAGGCAAGGGATTTTCTTAAGGCGCCAATGTATCCGAGCACGATAAAGACAAAAACTGGTCTCGTTTTCAGCAACGAGAAAGCGGTTACGATTGTAACCGCAAATTACCCTTACACGCAAGCTGTGATTGCAGAAGTCCTGGTAAGGGCTAAAATCGACTTTAACATGCTTGTAATCGACACAGAAGGTTACTCCGTCGACATGGCGGTATATCTCGGGCTTTTTAATGCAGAAAGATTGAGAGAACAAATGGAGGAGCTTGAAAAAGTTGATAGGAAAAAAATAATTATCCCCGGGCTTGCAAAAAACGCGAAAAAGGAGATCGAAGACCTTATAGGCTCTGCAATTCTTGGACCAATTTGCTGTGCAGAACTTCCAATCTTCCTACTAAAAATGGGGCTTTTGCGATAAGGTTTAAATCCAAACCATTACTCTTTTTATGGCACTCGGCTTTGTCCTTATAAAAATCGCCCCCGGGAAAGAAAAGAGGGTTTACGATAGAATAGCGAATCTTAAAGAAGTAGAGGAGCTCTATCCGCTCTTTGGGGAATACGATCTAATTGCGAAAATCGTCGTAAAAGATTTCGAGGAGTTGAGCGAAGTCGTGGTGAACAAGATCAGGAGCATAGAAGGAGTTGTTGAGACAAAAACGTTGACGGGTGCTAAGTTCTGATGATACGTGGTCTTAGGATAATTGCGGAAAACAAAGTTGGTGTTCTAAGGGATCTTACGAAGATAATCGCAGATGAAGGAGGGAACATACAATACGCGCAGAGCTTTCCAATTCGATTTGGGGAGCACAGCGGAAAGGCTTTGGTTTACTTTGAAATAGAAGACGGAAACTTCGAGAAAATGTTGGAGAAAATCAAGAAACTCGATTTCGTCCTTGAAGTTGAAGAAGAGAAACCATTCGAGCAAGTTTACGGAAAAAGAGTTATAATACTCGGTGGAGGAGCGCTTGTTTCTCAGGTTGCAATAGGAGCAATAAGCGAAGCGGATCGCCATAATTTGCGCGGAGAGCGAATAAGTGTCGACACGATGCCGATAGTTGGCGAAGAAGAGATAGCGGAAGCTGTTAAGGCGGTCGCGAGATTACACAGAGCTGAAGTCCTCGTCTTGGCGGGGGGTTTGATGGGGGGAAAGATAAGCGAAGAGGTGAAGAACCTCAGAAAGAGGGGTATAAGGGTAATATCGCTGAACATGTTTGGTAGCGTTCCAGAAGTGAGCGACATCGTCATAAGCGACCCAGTTATGGCGGGAACGATTGCAGTGATGCACATAAGCGAGAGGGCAAAGTTTGACATCGAAAGGGTTAGGGGTAGGAGAGTTTAGCTACGGGAAAGGGATTTATACCCAACGATTCCAAAGACCTTATGGCCCGGATGGGGTAGCGGATATCCTCTGGGACTGTGGATCCCAGGAGGCGGGTTCGAATCCCGCTCCGGGCCCTTTGAGTGAGACGCTACATGGGTGGAAGGTTAAATTTATATCCCCGATAACAACAAGGGTAGCGTTATGTATGCCCGAATAAAATTGCGCGACACCGTAAGGGTCCCCCCTTCTAAAATAACCGAAGATCTGGATAAAACAATCGAATCTCTGCTGTGGGAGCAATTTGAGGGAAGATTGGACAAGGAACATGGGATAATCATCGGGATTGAGAGGATAGAGGAGATAGGAGAGGGGAAAATAATAGAAGGAGATGGCGCTATATACTTCGAGGTCACCTTTAC
>CALIUJ010000067.1 GCA_938048785.1 uncultured Archaeoglobaceae archaeon
GAGTTCAAGGTTCCTCTTTATGGTTTCGACTGCCCTTGGATTTGCGTCGTTGAACTTAACTGTGCAGTTCGCTTCGAGGATCGCCCTTATGCCACGAACACCGGTCGCAGATAGTGCGTCGAGTATTTCGTGCTTTCCAAGGGTTGAGAAGGCTAATACATCCAAATCCCTACAAAAACGCATCTTTGGGTTGTAAAAAGCACCATCTGTGAGTATCTTCGCTTTACCTTCGATCACGAGCATAGATCTTCACGATCTCCTCTGTAACCGAGTCTCTGTTTTTCTCGTCGATAACGTAAACATTAAAGCTATTCCTTATCTTCTCTATCAGCGGATGATTCGTTTTGTAGTGGATCGTGAACAAAAGGTTCTCTCTTTCCAAAAGGTTCTCCACGAAGGAAACAAATTTTTTGCTCTTGAGTTCCATCGGTCCTATCTCGTCGATGATCACGAGATCTCCATCCATCTCTAAATCTCGAAGAAAGTTATCCAAGTTCTCGACCAAAACCTCGTATTTACCAACCATTACCCTCCCTTTGCCAACCTTTGCCAGTTGGGCGCTTCGGTTCGAAGCTAAGTCGATGAGTTTAAAGCCAATTCTAACTCCCTTATCTCTTTCTTCCGTAGTTATAAAGCCGGAGATCTTTATCTTAGATTTTAGGGCTTGATAAACCTTCAAACAAAGCGTAGTCTTTCCTATGCCAGGTCTACCTGTTAGCGCGGTACGCATAAGGTTACGTGGTTTCATTGAATTTAACCTTTCTTGAGAATCGTTTTATTAATTCCAAAATAAATAAAAATATTTTTAACCCTTGTTTTCTCAGGAAGTAATAGGTGGTAGAATGGAAGAACTGATGGGAGATATTTTTGACAAACCAGAGCCTCTGAAGGGGGTAAGAATCTTAGAAGTCTGTAGCGTCGTCTTGGGACCAGCGGCAACGGACTACTTAGCAGAGTTTGGCGCAGAGGTGATAAAGTTCGAAGCTAAGCGTGGAGACCAGATGAGGTATGTTACACCCTACGCATACTTCTACAAAAACCTATCCCCCGGGCTTTTGGAACAAAACCACAACAAGTATTGGGTTGGAATGCACTTTGGGCATCCAAAGGCAAGAGAGATCTTTTACAAATTCGTAAGAAAGAGCGACGTAGTTGTGGACAACCTTACTCCCGGAAGACTTGCAAAGTGGGGACTGAGCTACGACAAGCTCAGGGAAATAAATCCGAAGATAATTCAGCTCCACGTCTCAGGGTTTGGAAGCTGGGGACCATACACCGGAAGAACTTCTTACGATGCAATCGCTCAAAGCGAGGGCGGGTTAGCGTACATAACTGGCTTGGAGGGTAGAATTCCGCTGAAATCTGGAGTTTGGATCGCGGACTGGACTACTGCGTTGGCTTGTGCAATCGCAATCTTAGCAGCACTGAACTACAGAGAAAGAACTGGAGAAGGACAGTTCATCGACATCTCGCAAGTTGAAACTGTGATTCGCTACCTCGACTGGACTTGGCTCTACGTATACCTAACGGGGAAAAATAGAGAACGAGTTGGCAACCGAGATCTTGCAATCTGTCCCTCAGATCTCTTTGATTGCAAAGACGGGTGGGTTGCGATTTGCGCTTTCAGCGAAGAAGAGTTCAAAGGGCTTTGCGAAGCCATGAACAGAATGGACCTCTTCGAGAAATTCGCTGATCCGCTGATTCGATTGAAGGACGAGAACGCAAGGTATATTCTCGCAGAAATAGCAAAATGGACCAAGGAAAAAAGCGTTGCTGAAATCGAAGATCTTGCGCTTAAACATGGATTCTCAGCATATCACGTTGTGGACGTTGAAGAAGCTTACAACAGCGAACACTTCAGAGCAAGGGGGGCGATTCAAGAATACGAAGACCCGTTGTATGGTAAACTCGTCGAACCTTGCTATCCGCCGAGGATGGAGACTCCTTCAAGGCTGAAATGGGGTGCAAGACCAATGGGCTTCGACAACGAACACGTGCTTTCCAGAATTCTTGGCATTAGCATGGAAGAAATCGAGAAACTATACGAAGAAGGTGTGATTTACAAGTGGAACCCCGCAATTCCACCGCAGTGTCCACCAAAGGACTGGGATGGGAAGAGGGGGTTGAAGTATCCGTGAGGTGAGATTATGGAAGAGAAAATCATAGGTTTTGCAATCGATCCGGAGTATGCGAAGTTCATTTACTCTATAACAAATCCCGCAGACGCATACGGAAAGCCTGAAGCGCTTGACGACGTCGTAGTATTGGATCTCAGCTACGCAAACTTTGCTGGGCTTGTCGCATCTTCATTCCTCGCAGAACTCGGTGCAGAGGTCATAAGAATCGAACCGCCCAACGGAGATCTTGCGAGGAAGATGTCACCAGATGGAATCTTGATAAACGACACCGGATTGCCATACATCGTAGAGGCTCGAAACAAATACCACATAACGCTCGACGTAGAAAAGGAGGAGGGTAGAGAGATTCTGAAAAAGCTCGTGAAAAAAGCGGACGTGCTCATAGAAACCTTCAAACCAGGTTACATGGAATCTCTTGGCATTGGTTACAAGCAGTTGAAAGAGATCAACCCCTCGCTGATATACTGCGCCATAACGAGCTTTGGGCAATTTGGCAAAGATGCCGAGAAATTTGGAAAGATGCATGGCTACGACATAATAGACCAAGCGAGAGGAGTTGTTATGAGTGTCACAGGCGAACCAGAGCTCGATCCAGAGATTCCAAAAGAGATCAAAAAACCGGTGAAAGCTGGAAACTGGATGGGTTGGTATGTAGGTGGAATGTGGGCGTCTTTTGGAATTCTAATGGCGTTGTTCTATAAAAGGAGAACAGGAAAAGGGCAATTCATCGACGTATCGCCATGCGAAGGATTGATGGCGATCGCGAACTATTTGATGCAATACTACCACTTGACAAAAATGGAGGGTGAAGCGAAGAAGATGGTTCGTGCGGGGAACTTCGA
>CALIUJ010000068.1 GCA_938048785.1 uncultured Archaeoglobaceae archaeon
AACCACTACATACTCGCGGTAAACCTAAGCGATGGATTATACTTCAAGCCTCCAGGAGTTTTGAGGATAAATGGAACGATTTTGCACGATCTATACCCACTTGGAAGGAACGATGGCGAAGATCGTGGAATAAGAGGTGTCGAGGTTTTGCTCGTAGAAGACAAAAACGGAAATGGAATACCTGACAACAACGATAGAGTTTGGCAGAGAAACATCACAGACGTGAACGGGAACTTTTCGCTTACAGCTCTAAGGAATATTACGAAGACTTACTTCGTCGTTGTAAATTCTAAAACGATCAACGCGACGAACGCAAGCTTAAACTACACCTCTGGTTTCAGCATAGCGCATATATGGGCTGAGCAAAGCTACCAGAGCAACGAGAGCAATTACAGCGAAGTGATCCCGTTCTTCGGTGGGAGAAACGCGGATAGAAGCGATAACGTCATTGTTAGCGGTAACGCTTTCCAAGGATGGTCTGAGCACTACGTTAAGATTGATTCGAGTTACAACGGTCAATTGATCCAATTCGGTTTCAACTTCAGCTTAGTTGTGAATGGAATCGATGAAGACGCTGACACTGCGAATCCAAGATTTTGCCAGGGTTGCTTGAGACAATTCGTTTTGAACGCCAATGCCATTCAAGGAAAGCAGAGGAGTTACTTCGTGTATTATGGCGATTTATACGATGATTCCTGCGGAAAATGGGGAAGGGTTAAACTTGACCCAAGTCTCGGGACGATCGAAATTAGCGAGGCTTTGGAGTTGAATGCAACCAAGCTAAATCCAGATATGACGATCAGCGACGATAATCCGTGCTTCGTAACTTATAATTACAGCACTAAGGAACTTGAGTCCGTTACAACGCAAACCGAGATACCAGTTGGAGTTGGAGAAGACGGAATTCCATTCAGCAGAGATGAAACAATGCTTATAGCGATTCCAAGACCTGAGATCGAGATCTACGGCGGAACTTTGAATCCGATTTTCAATGTAACTTCTGCCGCTAATGGAGTGGAGTTCAGGAACTTCTCGATCTTTGGGAGTCAAAGCAACACGTATCCAGGAGCGATTAGGGTTTACGGTAGCGATTTCATCGCAGAGAACATATTCGCAGGATTAAGGGCAAATGGTAGCGATCCAAAGCTTTCTGGGATTAATAGAACGGGAGGGGCGAATTTCTGGATAGAAGGAAACAACTCAACGATCAGGAATTCGATCGTCGCTTTTGCTGAAAGATACGGTTTACTTTTCATAAATCCGAACGTTAAAGCTGGAAGAGCTGAGAACGTCATCGGATTTAGAAACGCTTTAATCTTCGATGGTGGAGACAACTTTGGAGCTGAAAGCTTAGCGAGCAACGTCACATTTTCTATCTGTCTCTCAGCAAAAGCCTCAGCAGCTGGAATAGAGAGTAACACAGCCTTAGAGGGTATCTTTGTTCAGAATTGCACGATCGAAGGGAATGGAATTGGCAACGAAACCGGAGTAATTTCCGAGATCGCTGGCATCAGGATAAACGCGAACAACAGCTTGGTTAAGAGTTCTCTGATAAGAGAAAATGGAATTGGAATTCTTATTTCCAACCGTGCTAATGCTACAGCGACGAAACAAGTCTTCAACGTCACGATAACGAAGAACTCGATCTACAACAACTCAAGACTTGGAATCGATTTAGCGCATGGAAGTGATTTCGCAATAGCCTTCAGAGGAGACAACGTAACGATGAACGATGGGCTTTTGAATTGCTCGCAACCGAACTGCGGAATGGATTATCCAGTGATAACCTATGCCGAACTCGATGAAGTCGAGAACAAGCTATACGTCGAGGGATTCATAGGCAAAGAAGACGTTGGCGGTTCTTCTGATTTCTCGGGTGCAAGGGTTGAGATATACTTGGTCAAAAATTCAACCACGGGAGACAACTTGATCGGGAACGATTGGAATTACACCGCGCAGCTTCCAAAGTACTACGGAGAGGGATACATCTACCTTGGCGAAACTACTGCGAATGCGACCGGATACTTCAGCGCAACTTTAGATGTGAGCGAAAAAGGAGTCGATTTGAACTCGCTGATCTCAGCGATTGCAACGCTAAATGGGAATACTTCTGAGTTTGGTCCAAACGCTTTGGTTAAGAAGAAGCTAAACGTCTCCGCCGAGATCTCGATCGAGAACATGAAAGCAACGATAAAAGTGAAGGCTTTTGAAAAAGCCAGAAACGTAAAGGTCTATTGGCAAAAGCCTTCTGGGCTTGCAATAGATTCGATGAGCGGAGACTACAACGAGAGCGGAAGCTCTAACAGCATTTACTGGTGGAAGTTCAAGGTCATCGATGCGAGTGAAGAGAAGTTCGTTTATCTGAACTTCGCCGGCAACAGCTTCTCGATGAGCGATGCTTTTAACATCGGCGTTGATCCGATTTGAGAAAATTTTTATTTTCCTTGGTCGATGAAAGAACATGGTTTCAACATCCCCTGGAATTTTTGTCTTAGCGGAAATTGCCTTCCTCATCGCATTCGGCATTCCTTCGATACTTATCTCTGGTTTTCTCATCTGGTTAGGACTTCGTGTCATAGGGAAAAAAAGAAGCTTCTTGAAATGCGTTCTCGCAAACCTCGCAGCTTTCGTAACAGCTTTCATAATCCATACGATGATTGCACTCTTTATCCTTCTCTACTTTACACCTAATCCCATCTACTTGATCATGACGATCCCGATTTATCTCGTGATCTACCCCTTGATTTACCTATACGTTCTCAAGACTCTTCTCGACATCAGCTTCATCGAAGCCCTCGCTGCGATGATCGTTGCTTTGATTGTTTTGCTCTCGATCGCAGTTACGATCTTGATCATTTCGGGGATTTGGCTTATCCCAACTGTTCACCCTTCTCTGATCCCCTTCTATTTACACCGATGTCCGATCGCTTCGCTGCTTTTTCAACTTTCTTGAACTTGTCATTGACGTAGCGCACCTTGTTGCGTCCGTGATCTAAGTTGAACTTTCCACACGAGACGGAGACGAGTGAACTCCTTCCTTGCAACTCCTCTAATCTCAGCCTCTTTGTCTTCCAATTTTCTCTCAAAGGCTTTTTCTGCTCTAAAAACAAGCTTTGCCATGGAACTTCTTTCTTTATCTTTTCAAGAACCTCTTCGCTCAAAAAAGATGGAGTTGAAGTCCTTCTTGAAGTATTGACAAAACGGCTTTCCATCCTTCATCGCTCCATAGCCAAAAGCCCTTCTTTGACACCATTCTTAACGCAGTTCTTCAAGACTTCTTCCGAAGCGATCCTTATTTCCATCGAGAGTCGTGTAAAAGGATTCGAGTAGCTTCCTTATCTCCAAGTAATCCCTTAGATACGTGTGCACTATAGGGCGTGGATCCAATTTTTCGGTGTTTTTTTCTCGTTCCCTAAGCTTCTCCATCACTTCTCTGTCGAGCTCGATGGACGTGCAAAAGGTTTACATTCCCAAGCGATCTTCGTTGTCCAAAATTACGAGCTTCAGATCCTTTTTGTCTCCTTGCGATTCTTATACCGCTGTTAGCGTTCTTGATCTACTTTTAAGTATCAAAACGCTCCTCACTCCTCCACTAAATAAGGGCTTCGACCATAGACTTTAATTGCACAAAAAACTTTAATCTCTATGAAGAGTTTTTTCATGCGAAATCTGATCTTGGCAATCCTGCTCATCTTCGCAATCCAATGCGTTGGAGCTTTTGAAGTGCAGAAATCGATTAAAGCTGTCGCCGTGACCACTGGTGAAGTGCCAGAAGGAGCTGTTATAAACATAACCGTCGCCATTCGAGATGGCAACGGGAGGGTTTTCGTTTCAACGACTCCATTCACGGAAATAGACATGCAAGGTAGCGCGCAGTTGGCAGCGCTTACCGCTTGCGATGTCCTTGGAATCGACTTCACAAGGCTCGATTTCTTCTATGTGATCGAAGCAGAAGCCCCAATCGTCGGCGGTCCCTCTGCGGGAGCGGTAATGACAGTCGCAACGATCTCTGCACTGAAAAACCTGGAGCTAAACGAAAGTGTCTACATGAGCGGTATGATCTACCCAGACGGATTCATAGGTCCAGTCGGTGGATTGAAGTATAAGCTCGAAGCGGTAGCAAAGAACGGTGGGAAGTTATTCTTGATCCCAAGCGGGCAAAGCGTTATAACGGTCGAAGAGAGAACGATTCGCAGAGTTGGAATTGTAAACGTTGTCACGACCGAGCTGAAGGAGATCAACTTGGTGGAATACGGGAAAAAACTTGGAGTAAGGGTTTTGGAAGTAAAAGACGTGAACGATGCGCTTCGCCACTACACTGGTTACGAGATCGCAAAAGGAGTTGCAAGCGTCAATCTAACTCTTTACTCCGATGCGCTAAAGATGCTCGCAGACAAAATGCGTGAAAGTGTAGAAGAATTGAAGGGTTATGAAACGAGAGACGCAAGGGATCTTTTATTAAAAGCTGAGAACAACTACAACCGGGGAAATTACTACACCGCAACGAGCTTGTTCTTCCAAGCGAAAATTCTGATGAGATACGAGATGTATAGAAAAAACATCGTTTCAGCGCACCAGATCGAGAACGAGATCGCCAAAGTTGAGAAGGATATTTCCCAGCTGAAAGAGTATCTAAGGAAGTCCCAGGTCGGAGTAAATTCCATACAGATAATCGCTGGAGCACAAGAAAGAGTTGCAAAAGCTGAAAATGCGTTGAGGTTGGCAAAAACTTCAAAGAGCTCGGAAGACTTGCTCTACAACCTCGCCTATGCTAAGGAAAGGTGCGATAGCGCGAAGGTTTGGCTCTCGATTCTTCCACTGATAAAGGAGGACTACGCTTTGAACAACGAAGAGATCAAGAAGAGGGCGGAGTTTTACATAAACCAAGCTAATTCGATCATCGTCTACGCTTCTTCGCTAAAGGGTTACTCTGATTTGATTGAAAGCTCTTATGAGTCGCTTGAGATCGCAAAAAGGCTGTACTCGGAATCGCTTTACGCTGGTGCTGTATTTGAGGCGTTGAACGCAATAACGGATGCCAGCATTTCCATCGAAGCGAAGTATAGCAGGGATTACAGAGTCGAGGAAAAGAGGAAGAGCGCGGAAATAGCGATAGCAGAAGTTGAGCAAGTTGGATACCCAATTCTCCCGATCGCCTACTTCGAATTCGCGGAGACTTCGCAAAACGTTTATGCAAAACTCCTTTACTACTCGCTTTCAGAGAGAATAGCGAAGTTCATGCTGAACGTTGCAAAGGTTAAGGGAGAGAAAGAGCTCGTTCACGCAGTTTACGAAGAGGTGCAACAAAAGATGCCTGAAACAAAAGGCTCCTTGAGGAAATTAGTAGAGGTTCCGGGCTTTGAAGCGATAATTGCCTTGATTTCGCTTTCTCTTATCGCCTACAAGATCAAGAGGAGATAGCAAAGAGCTCCCGCGGAAAACGTGCCGAAAAAGTTGACCGCCGAGTTGTTCAGATAACCTTTTTCTTCGAGCGTAGCACCGAGCAAGCTATCGATGTGGATTCCGATGAAAGAAGTTAAGATAACTGGAATCGCATATAAAAGCTCTGCGATCCCGAGTGCAAGAGATAAGAAAAAGATAAGAACGCAACCAAGCAATGCAGATAATTCTCCGATCACAGATATGCCACCACTCGTTCCCGGGGATACTTTCTTGAGGTTCGTTATTAGATAGACGTTCTTCGCAGTCTTTCCAACTTCGCTTGCCATCGTATCACCCAACGCAGAGGCAACCGAAGATACAAATGCGAGTGCAAAAAATGGATCTTTCGTAACCCCAAAGTTCATAGCAAAGAAAAGCGGTGCTAAGCTGTTCCCAAAAACGTTCGAAAAACCACGAGCTCCGCCATATGGTTCAGCGATTCCAAGCTTTAGCTTTGTTTGATACTTGTACTTCGTTATGATCGAACCGACGAGGTAGAAAGACAAAAGAATCGCGAAAAAGCGAAGATCTGTGAAAAGAATCGTCACCGTGCCAACAATCGTTGCGCTCATCAACCCGCTTTCGTCTGCGATCTTCGCTTTCAGAGCGAGCAACGAGACAAAGAAGGAGACTGCGAATGCTATTGCCAAGTCTTGTAGAGAAGCAGTGGGGATGTAGATTCTAAATATCGCAAAAGTTGTCGCAACTGAGATCAACAACAGGACTTCTTCTTCCTTTCTCTTGACCGTTTCGATCAAAGAAGCCGATAAAGCCCCTGCGAGCGAAATAAAAACGATGTACTCTGGAGGCAAGAGTGTCTCGTTGAGCAGGTTGAAGATTGAAAAGTAAAGCATCGAAGCGGAGGAGTAGATCGCGATATCCCAAAGAGGATTTCTACGAAACTGGTAGAAGAATAGGAGAAAGAATGACGCATAAATTATCTCCCTTTGCATGAAAATTGCCAATGCTGAGAGAATCGTCGCAAAGACGAAGACGTTGAAACGCTCGGAAAACCTTGCAGAGTAAAAGAGGGTTGCTATGAACGTGATCGCAAAGATGAGCCTTGGATCTAACACAATCCCGAGCAACGCTATGATCGAGAGCGAGACGTGAAGCATTGAAAAAGGTTAAGTAGTCGGGAATTTAAATCTTTAAGTGCTCCGATTGTTGTATCGCATCAAGTTGGAGAGAGAACTCAAAAAGAGAAAGGAGTTTCCAAAGCACATCGTTGTTATCTGCTCAAATCTCCCCAAGAATTTTGCCGATTTCGTGAAATGGTGTGAAAAGTTCCAGATAAGAGAGATAACGGTTTGCTCAAAAAAGATCGAGTTCGATTTGAAGAGCGAGAAGGTGAAGATAAACTTCGTGAACTTTTCTGGGAAGGAAGAGATAGTTGGTGCGATAAGGAAAATAGCGGAAAAAGCGTTAAAAGGAGAGATAAGGGTAGAAGAAATAAACGAGGAGCTGTTCGAATCCCTCTTAAACATACGTTCCCAACCAGATTTGATCGTAAAAGCGGGGAAGGAGATTCCAGATTTCTTGATATGGCAAAGTATATACAGCGAGCTTCTGTTCACGGACATAGACTTTGAAAGGATTCGATACATAGATTTCCTACGCATCATCCGTGAATACCAGAGGAGGGAGAGGAGGTATGGTAGATAACCTAAGAGTGGTCAGAGTGATCGCGGATTACCAATTTGGCGGTGGAGCTGGTAAAGCGCTGTTTCCAGAAAGCTGTGAATTTCTTTTGTCAAAGAACGGAAAGATTAGGCAAATCCTCGACAAAGGAAAAAGGGTTGCAACGCTTAAAGCAGACACTGGGCTTTTAACTTTGAGCATCGAAGGTGCGAGGAGGCTTCACACTGCCTTTGGGTTCCCGAAGCTTAGGGTTGTCGTCGCAAACGAGGTTTCAGAGTTCGTCGCAGAGGGAAAGAGCGTTTTTGCAAAGCACGTTGTTGCGGTAGACGAAGAGATAAGGGCAAACGATGAAGTCCTTGTTGTCAACGAAAAAGACGAACTGTTGGCAACTGGAAAAGCCTTGCTCTCCGCCTTTGAAATGCTATGGCTTAAGAGGGGCGTTGCTGTGAAGGTGAGGCAGGGGATAAAATGAAGTTTGACAGAAAAAAAGGTATTCTGGTAATCGAAAACTTTTCAAAGATTGATAGATTGGTTTTCGATGGCTCAATCGTCGCTGGAATTGGCTGTAGGTTCCAAGGTGTGATTGCAAAGGAGATAATCTTTGGAAAGGGGTGCGTTGTGAAATACGCGAAGGCTGAAAAAATCGTTCTTGGTGCTTCTTCGGTTTTCGGATTTTTGGATTGTGAAGACGCGATTTTGATGAACAATTGCATAGGAAAACTTTTGGTTGCAAAATCTGCAAAAATTGCGGACAACTGTAAGATAAACGAGATTAAGGCGCATTTTTTGGAGATCTCGGGTAGTTCCAAGGTTGAAAAGGTGCTCGTTGAGAAGTTGCGTTTGCATAAGTTCTAAGGTCTGAAGTATCCACTTCGGATCAGGTGTAAGGGTAATCTTCCTCTATGGATCGCTGTTGCGATCAAAGCCCCTTTGCAATCGATTTCGTGTAGTTTTCTGAGATCTTCTAAACTTCCAACTCCACCACCAACGAAAATAGGGTTCTCTGAGATTTCTACCGCCTTAGAAATGAGTTGGAAGTCCACTTTCATCGTTCCAACTCTCTTCACATTTAAAACTATTATTCCGCTGAGCTCGAAGGTGTTTAGAAACTCGATCGCCTCTTCAAAGTCTTTGAACCTCTGGGAAGTGTCAAGGAAATTGTCGAAGAAGTCCAAGCTGACATAGCACTTTCTGTCTATCTTAGTTATATCGAAGGTTTCGGTGGCGAGAACTGGTTCGAAGTTTATACCTTCCAGCTCTTCAACCTCTCTAAACCCACAATCCGCGATCAACTCCTCGACTTTGCCCGAAAGTTTTTCGATGATACGAAGGTTGTCTCCATCTCCAGAGATCCTATCCAAATCCGCGACGTAGATAAATCTCGGTTTCAGAGTTTCTACGATCGAAAACGGATCACTTGTCTTAACCACAAGGCTTTTTTCTTCAATCGGCTTATACTTCTCCCTTTCTCCCCTTTCAGCGTGGACCACTATTCCTTTTTTGATATCGAGAACAAAGAAGATCTTCACAAATCAACTACTGCTGTGCAAATATAACGCTTTTGAACACGATGATAAGCTTCGTGCTCTGCCCCTTTGTATCGATTTTAGCCATTGGCAAATCTGCCCTTTCGCATGTGCAAAGAACGTTGGGATTTCCGTAGCAACTAAGATCTATTAGGGTTGTGTTCAAAAGCTCAAACCTCTCGAAAAACCTGTACCATGCGTCGTGTTCAGTGTCTTTCACCATCAAATACGCATGATCAAAGTTGTTCCATTGGATGTTTTCGCCGATTTTGACATCCTTGATGTGTGAAAAGTTATATGCACTCTCGTTCTCTTTCACCACGATCTTAAACCTCCCCATTCCTCCCGCTGATAAGTCGCCAGAGACTGTTGGTATCGTCATAAGAAGAT
>CALIUJ010000069.1 GCA_938048785.1 uncultured Archaeoglobaceae archaeon
AGGGGGATATTGCTTTCAATCCCATCTTGGTCTGATTCCAACTTTACAGTTGCTCAGCACGAACTCTCTGAGGTACTTGTCTTTCAATCCCATCTTGGTCTGATTCCAACGAGGAGAATGGGGTTCTTGGAACTTCACAGAGACGTCACTTTCAATCCCATCTTGGTCTGATTCCAACCATCGTGAATTTTTACTCTTCTATCGATTTAAAGCTTTCTAAAGCCTTCTCTCATTTATATACTTTCGCAAACCTCAAAAGTTGCGGACTAATTATAAAGCTCTGCGACTTTTTTCTTCACACTTTTTTTCGATAAGATCGTTTTAAAAACAATTTCTTTAGGATTGGGGGAGATTAAGTAAGCTTCAGTTAGAATATAAAAATTAGAGAGCTCAGAATCGAAAGAGAAGGAAGTATAAAAAATAAATTTTTGTAATAATAAATAGGAATTTAATTGTGCGCGACTCGTTTTTTCGGCTTTGTTTTCAATTTCAAAACTTTAAAACGCTTCTTATTGGATTTTAGTTGATTTACTCGAGGATCGATTTTAAATTCTTGCGATGAAGTATTATTCCACAGGAGGAAAAGTCTTTTATTTACCAAGATAATTTATTCTAATGTTCGAAGAAATGTATATTCGTGGAACGCAAGTTAACTACTACTTTATTTGCAGGACAAAGCTCTGGCTTTTCAGCAAAAACGTTTCGATGGAGCAAGAGAGCGATCTCGTAAAACTCGGATTGCTTTTGCAGAAACAGTTTTTTGGTAGGGAAGAAAAAGATGTAAGTATCGGACCAATCGCAATAGATGTTTTAAGAAAAGGGGAGGAGTTTGAAATCGTTGAAGTGAAAAAATCGAGTGCGATGGAGAAGGCAGACTATTACCAAGTTCTCTATTATCTTTACTACCTTTCCAAATTCGGAATAAATGTCAAAGGTAAAATAAGCTATCCGAAGCAGAAGAAAGTAATTGAAGTTACGCTTGAGGGCAAAAAAGAGGAGATCGAAGAGGTTTTGAGAGAAATTACTGAAGTTCTGAATAGAGACATGCCAAAACCAGAATACAAGTCCTACTGCAGAAAATGTGCTTACTTCGAGTTCTGCTTCTGTAGGTGATTAGATGAGAAAGAACTATTACATAGTATCTGATGGAAAGCTTTTAAGAGACGAGAACACGATATACTTTGAAAACGAAGAAGGTAAGAAACCGATTCCGATAAACACGATCTACGCGATCTATGCATTGGGTTCACTCACGATAACTTCTAAGGCCATATCTTATCTTGCAAAAGAAGGTGTTTGCATCCACTTCTTCAACCGCTACGGTTTTTACGAAGGTAGCTTTTATCCACGAGAATCCTTGGTTTCAGGAGAAGTCGTTTTAAGACAGGCCGAGCACAATCTTAACAAAGAAAAGAGGCTTTATTTAGCCAGGACTTTCGTTGAGGGGAGCATTCTAAACATGGCAAAGGTTGTGAAGAAAAGCGGAGAGGATGATGCTGAGATCATTTCAGCCTTACAAACTCTGAGCGAAGCGAAGAGCGTTGCGGAGATAATGGGAGCAGAGGCGATTGCAAGAAACAACTATTATGCAAAGTTCGACCGCATACTAAAGGAGCTGAAGTTCGAGAAAAGAAGTAAACAACCACCAGAGAACGAAGTCAATGCTATGATCAGCTTTGGAAACTCTCTGCTTTACTCCGCAGTTCTCTCTGAGCTCTACCATACCCAGTTAAATCCGACGATAAGCTACTTGCATGAACCATCAGAGAGGAGATTTAGTCTTGCCTTAGATTTGGCGGAGATCTTCAAACCCCTCATTGTGGACAGACTAATCTTCAACTTGGTGAACAACAGGATAATCAGAAAAGATGACTTCGACAGAGAGCTCAACGGAATTCTTTTAAATGAGAATGGAAAAAAGAAGTTTGTTAAAGCATTCAACGAAAGACTTGAGAAGACAATAAAGCACAGAGATCTGAATAGAAACGTTTCCTACCAGCGTTTGATAAGGCTCGAGTGCTACAAACTCATCAAGCATTTGTTTGGTGCTGAGAAATACAAGCCTTTTGTTATCTGGTGGTAGGTTGTATTTGATCATCGTTTACGATGTTAACGTAGAAAGGGTTAACAAGGTTAAGAAGTTTCTGCGAAAGTACTTGCACTGGGTTCAAAATTCGGTTTTTGAGGGCGAAGCAACGGAAGCGACGCTTGAAGAGATAAGAAATGGTATCAAAGATATAATAGACGAAAGAGAAGACATGGTCGTGATCTACAAGTTCAGAAGTGCTGAAGCTTTCAAAAAAGAAGTTATTGGGATTGAGAAGGGTTATTGCGAGGAGGTTATTTAGGATTTAGACTTTGCCCTTTAGGTTTTAGAAAACTTTCACAGAAATCTTACAAAACTGTTCCTGCATTTTCAAGCTCTTCGAGCAATCCAAGCTCAGAGCTATATTTTAGATTCGCTATACAAAGCTTTCTATTTGAATCATAGCTAAAAACGTCTCTCCCAAGCTTTTCCTTTATACCAGATAATTTTCTAAACGGAATTGGAACGAGGTAGTTGTGGATTTCAATGGACCTTCCAATTTCAGCTAAGTTGAGGACTTCATCGATGAATCTTATAGGGACAACTTCGAGTGAGTCAAACATCTCATGCAATCTTTCTTCAGTTTCGCCCCTCTCTAAGGGCTTTAGTTCTTGGAAAAGCTCCATGGCGATTTTTTTGCAATTCCTAACCTTTTTTATAATCTCTTCTTTCGCAGACTGATAAGCTTCGTCAACGAGCTCCGGTATTCTCGACTCCAACAATAGGGCGGAATTTAGTTTTTCCAGAACCTTTACAGTATCCAGCACGATCTTGTAGGGGTTATAGATCTTTTCGTCGACTTTTGAACCTTCGGTGAGAATGTAAACGTCGGATATCTTTCCATACTTCCATCCTTGTCTGTTAACCCTACCGAAACGTTGGATCAACGCATCTAAGGGTGCAGGCTCGCTCAAAGCTGTTTCAAAGCTGATGTCCAGCGAAACTTCCACAACTTGTGTGGCAACAACAAACTCGTATTCATTCAGTTTATCCTTTAGAGATCTTTCAATTCTTTCTCTGTCCCCATACGTAAATCTACCGTGAATTAGCAAGCACTTCTTTCCATGTCTTTTTAGGTTTTGGTAGGTGTCTATGGCTGTTTTTACACTATTACAGCAAATCAAAACTGGAAATGAACGACTTTCAGAGAATTTAGAGACGAATTCATCGATTCTATCTTGGATATTTCCGTCGATTATCTGGATTCTATGTCTTGTAAATCTGTTTGCTTCTTCCTCCGACACTTCAAGCTTTTTAAAGTCCAAAGTCTCTTCAAATAACTCTTTTATGAAATTTGGAAAAGTTGCTGACATGACCAAGGTTCTAACATTCGCACTTAAATCTTTTAGATTTTCGAGCATAGCTAAGATTATACCTAAAACGTTTGGCTCATAAACGTGTATTTCATCAAAGATTAGTAAGGAGTTCATAATCTCGCTCAAAGTCATTTCAAAGTGCCCAACTCCGAAAAAGGCTTTCATAATTTGGAAAGGTGTAGACACCTTAAGTGGTGTGAATATCTTTTGATATAAACTCGGAAGGCGCCGGTATTCGAGATTAGACGTGTAAAGGTAATGCTTTGCTGTGCTATGCAGGATACCAACGAGCTCAGGCTCTTTAAAATACCTCAAGAAACGCTCATACATCGCATTTATACTCGCTTTATAGGGCAGTATGTAAAATATTCGGTTAGTTATCTTGTCTCCAACTTTTTTTGAGTTGAAATCTGCCCAGAGGAGTGAAAGCTCTGTTTTTCCGTATCCAGTTGGAGCTCGAACCATGAGATCTCCTTCAATCGTTTGAGCCTTAATCTGGAGTTCTCTTAAATTTTTATCGGAAATAAACCTCTCTAATGTTCTTTTGATCGATGGAAGCAATCTTATAGAGTTCTCACCAGCAGAAGAAAGGTGATCGCAAGCATTCAGCAATCCTTTGAGAAGTGTTAAATCCTTTTTACGCTTTACCAGCTCCTCTCTATACCACCTGTAAAGCTCCTCAAATTCATATTCTTTAATGTCCTCTTTCCAGCTATTCGGTAAACTAAAATTTCCCAAGATCTTCCCGAAAACCGATAGCTCCCAATGTGGAATCTTTGGAAGAAATATTGTTTCAATGTAATCCGCATTCTCTAAAAGCTCATTAACTCTCTCTAAATACTTTTTCCAGACAAAATCCATGTGTTTCGGAATTACTAACACATCATCTTCATTGAAGTATTTGTGATGAGTTAGTATTGAAAGCGCCACAAGCCTTTTTTGTTCTTCCCTTAGGCTTAGGAACTCAGTGAATGGAACTGAGAGAATTTCGTGTCTGAAACCCCAAATTTTATTGTCGATTCCCGCCTTTTGAAAGCCAGTTGCACACTTGCCTAAGTCATGCAAAACAACTGAATAGAAAAGCATCCTCCAAAAGTCACTATCTTTGTTTATAAAAGTGGAAAAAGAGACTCTCAGACTCTTCAGAACGTTTATACACTCGTTTATATGGCACTCAAGGAACTGGTCTGGGTTAAATTTTGCTAAGCACGTTCTCATACAGCCAAATACCAATCTGTATTTCGGGGTCGTAAAAAATTTCCCCTTTAAAGTTTTGCCTCCTCCTCTGTCCTGGGTTCTTAGGGAAAGGTAGAATTACAAATGGTTTTACGATCTTAGCAACCCTTGGAACTTCGCTGTAATCAAATTCAACTGGTAAAGCTTGAACGGTTCCAGGAATTCCGGCATTAATCGGAACCAAAGTTCCGCCAATCGGAACGTTTTTTCTCTTTTCTAATGTAATTCTTTTGATCTCCTCTACCGTTGCTAAATCACAAGATCGTCCTAACAAAAGCTGGTATTTTGGTTTTTTAAAGTAATCTTCCCAATAAAGTGGTAGATATAGGAAAAGCTCATTATCGAATAGGACTTCTCTTCTGATGACATCCGTTTCTTCTTTGCCGAGAGGGTATATTCTTTCCAAGTCTATTCCCAATCCGTTTGTTATGAAAACGTATCCTAAGAATTCCAAGCTACTTAACGAAACAATTTCACCTTTCGCTGCCGAAAGCAGTCCTTGAATTGTAGAGAGGGGAGGGACCACTAAGCTTGGCTGATAACCCGCTTGGAAGGTTGGATATCTGAAACTCGCAGTCCAACTTCTTATTTTCACCCTTAGTGTCTCTTTCATAAATTGCTGTAATACCTCTCGATCTCTTTTGAGAAGGAGTCTATCGTATCCCCTACAGTTCCAATATGGATTTCAAATTTCTCCTCTTTTAGCTCAGCGTCTTCAAAAATGCTTCTTAGATCTCTCTCCCATTCCGGCATAAATCCCTTGTCTTTACCTATGTAGATGGCTTTTGGATTGAATGTCTCTTTTAAATCCATAAGTCTCGATTTCAATGCATCGGAATTGAACTTCACTTCTCCTCTATCCTCGTAGAAAATGCCAGATATGAATGGATTCACACCACCCTCAACCATTGCCAAGATTACGAACTTCGGTGAGACGTCAGTAAGATACTGCGTAAGCTTTGCTCCGCCAAAGATGTATTTTAAGGCTTTTATCGTTTCAGTTGCCCTCTTTTTTCTTATCTCCGGAGGCATTATCCATTTATCTTGGGAAACTATAACACCAAGACTTTTCGCCAAAGCAACCATTTTCTCGTATTCCTCTATTATAATAATATTCTTACCACCTCTCGGAATATCATCTTCTTTGAGAATGTTTTTGAATCCCGATTTTTCTTTGATCGAGAAAGACCCTACGGAATCCAAGTCCAGTGAAAATGCGCCTTTCAGAATCGTCGAATAGAACTCTTGGGAGTATGGAACTGGATCGCCTTCGTGTCTTGATGCAAACCCGTCATCAAGGGTAGTCGAAGCGTTATCTGGAATTAGGGAGATCAAAGGTGTCGTTTTCAGTGGTGAGACTCTCGTGACACTCACATTTTTGTTCCCTATCCTATATGCCCTCATGTATCCAAACACATCGTCGTCATCGTATTCTACTGGGTTAGCTGCTGTGAAGACTTGCTTTTCTTCTCTGAAGAGTGGTGAAAGATTCCAATTAAAACGCTCTCTTAGCGTCTCTCTCCACCAATAACGCCACGCTTGGGGCGATACATAGGGATACTGGTTTCTACCTCGGCGGAACTTTTTTACTCTCGTTATGTTCCTATCTGGGAGACTCTGGTCTATCCCTAACATGTTCAAAGCCGAATGGGGCGCATCTATCAAAACCAGACCAGCCACAAATCTCAAGCTGTCTCACCTCCATAAGATACTTCAAAAAATCTCTCCTCAGCTTTAGTTTCATCTTCCTTTATCAATTTCTCGTGCAACCTCTCATAGATCCTAAAAAGCAGTAGATTTTTGGCTGTTCTCCAAGAAACTCCAAAGTCTTCGCCATAAGCTATTAAAATCCTTGTAAATTCATCGTAGCTCATCAAGGGTTCTCTCATCTTCAACTCCAACCTATCTTTCTCTAACCTAACAAAAAACATTTCGAATTGGAACATTTTCTCTGCGTTCTCGAGTTCTCTGACTCTGTCTCTTATCTTGTTCTCTGGCAATTTTTCGAGGGTCTCTACAATTCTATCTCCAACGCTTTTAATAAATTCCAGAGACTTTTCATTCATTCCCAACACCTCCTTACAATAAAAAGCTAAGAGATCCCACTTGGCATTGACATTCCTGTTCTGTCGATCATAGAAATACTCTAAAATGCTCTCTTCATTCAAAAGTCTTGAGTAGACTTCGTTGCTGTAATTTTTCTCTAAATCCTCGAACTCTATGTCTCTGTTCCTCCAACCTTTCATTAAAATCTTTTTCCAACCCTCTTTGTCGACGATACTAGCGTAAGCAACGAAGTTTGTGGCTGAGTTTGGAACGTGTACTATGTCAATTTGTTGAGTCTTGTTATTGCAGATGAAATAGTAAAGAGTTATCGAGGCATCTCTCCAATACCCTGCTCCAACGTTCTTGGTTATCTCAACAATCTTTCGGAAAAAGTAGTTTTCAGGTCTTCTAAACCCCTCAGCGTTTGAGGCCACCATGGTCTTTTTAGCATCGTTTACAGCATCTTTTGCCAATTCCATCATTATCTCGTATGGGTATGCGTGGATTAGGAGAATTCTCGGAAGCCGATAACATACAATCGGGATAAACTGAGTTAGGAATAAACAATGGGCGCAAACATCTGCACCTTTCAAATTTGCGGAATGGAAATAGTTCGTAACATCTCCAGAGCCAAGCAAAGGAAAAACAGAACGATAGACGTCTTTTTTGTGAGACACAGGTCTTTTTCCGCAGATAACACAATTTGGTCCTTTAGAATAATTCTCGATATCTGAAAACAATTCTAATAGGTTCTTCTTGATGTTCTCATGGGATTTCTTTTTTTTCATACCTGGATTGGCCATCAAAATACCGTTGTTTGGAAAGATCATTCCGTGAAGGATTTCAGAGCTCCATTCATCTTTCGCATAAAGTTTTGAAACAAAATCTATCGCATGTTTGACATCTTCATCCTTTAAATCGCTTGGATTGTTTTTATTACTTAGCAACAATATTGCAACCAGCCCAGCATCTGTGAATGGGTGCCCAGTCCAATCTAAGTTTTTGTGCATCAAACCACCTTAACCATCCCAAATCCCATCGAATTCTTAGCCCCAAACCCAGCTTTGTATCCAATTTCAAGCAATTTTGGATCTCCTTTAGCTCTAAACGCCATTTCAACACATCGATGAAAGGTATTCTTAATCCTAATTCTTTTTGGCTTGAAACGCTCTACTTTGAGTTCTATCTCCTTGCTTTCTGGCTCTTTCCCATACAGGAGCTTGTATTTCTTCACCAAGTTCTGCTTTAGAATATCGTAGAACTCCTTCTGAGTCGGATATAGATCAACCGCTTTTCCATTTTCTGATTTTGAAACATTTATGGGGCTCAGAGTTGCAAATTTCTCCTCTTCGCAAATCTCCTTTTCCTCCAAGATTTCGATCTGTGAAAGCAAAAGCTTCGTGCTTCCAATTTTTATCTCTGGTTTCATCAAAAATCCTTCGATTAGTCTTTCCGCTATATCGTTGCGGATGGAGGAAAAGAAAAGGAAAACTTCTTCTGATTCAACGACTAATTTGTCACCATCGATTCTCTTCTCTGGGATCATAAGCTTGCTGAAAGTGAAAAATTTTGGAACGCTTGGCAAATGGAGTTCTAATGAGATTTTTGGATCTGCTCTTTCAATCGCTCTGTAAATCGCTGAGGCAAGATGATAAGAATAATTTACGTCTATGAGTGATGGAGTCGGAATTTTAAATGAGATTTTCAATCTCATTGTATACCCTTTTTCATGACAAAGATATAAACCTTGCGGATTCGTTTTTTGAACTTCCAAAATTTAGTAAAGGAGTTAAAAATTTTTAGAAAAGTTGTGAAATGAAGTTGTCGATCAAAGCAAGCCATCAAAGCAGTGGTTTAAAAAGTTTGTAGATTTGTGGATCTCAAGTATACACTTCACCTTGTTCTCGATTAAATATCCAAAGTGGAAGCTTGAGTATGTATGCGGTGGAAATAGAGAATCTGACAAAGCTTTACGGCGAATTCAAAGCAGTAGATTCGCTGAGTCTTGCAATAGAGGAAAAGGAGATATTTGGGTTCCTCGGTCCAAACGGATCTGGAAAGTCGACGACGATAAACTGCATTCTTGGAATTGCAAAACCAACTTCGGGAAGGATTGAGGTCTGCGGTATCGATGTTGAGAAAAACCCCCTGAAAGTTAGAAAGATATGCGGTTATCTACCAGAGAACTACGGTCTATACGGAAATCTAACTGCGATGCAAAACCTCAGATACTTTTCGGAGTTCTATGGAAACTTTTCAAAGGATAGGATTTTCGAGTTGCTCGAACTCGTCGGACTTCGCGATGTTGCAGACAAAAGGGTTTCGGAGTTCAGCAGGGGGATGAGGCAAAGATTGGCTTTAGCTCAGGCTTTGATCAACGATCCCCAGGTCGTTTTCTTAGATGAGCCAACCAACGGCTTGGATCCAGCGGGAATAGCGGACTTCAGGAGAATTATAAAGGATCTGCAAAAAGAAGGTAAGACTGTGTTTTTCTCCTCCCACATACTCTCGGAAGTCAAAGAAGTTTGCAGTAGCATAGGGATAATTTACAGGGGGAAGCTCATCAAAAGCGGAAAAATTTCGGACTTAAACAGCGAGCTCTTCGTAGAAGTTCAAACGGAGCCAAAAGCAGACATAGATTTGCTTAAAAAATTTGGAGAAGTCAAATACGACGAAAAAACTCAGAACTTCTTAATCAAAGTTGAGAACGACCGTAGATTAGAGATCTCAAAGTATCTTTTTGAAAACGGTTACGTTGTGAAGGAACTGCATCTCCGGGAGCCAAGCCTCGAAGAGGTTTACTTCAACCTTCTAAGAGAGGTGATCTGAAATGAGGTTTCTCATCGTTGCAAAAAAGGAGTTCATAGACATAATCTCGAGCAGAAGATTCATCGCTTTGCTCGCAACGATGGTAGTATTCTTCCTCATGAGCGTTCTGCAAACTCTGAACACAGGGAGAATTTCAACAGCTCCTATAATTGGCTTCTTCGGAAGCTCTTCCTTGGCTTTTGTTGGTGGGATCTTCGGAATAGCCCTCGGCTTCGATTTGATCACGAGAGAGAAAGAAAGTGGGACTCTCAGAACTCTGCTAACTCATCCTATTTTTAGGGATGAAATAGTAATTGGGAAAGCAATCGCAGCATTCTTTGCAATCTGCATCGCAGTTGCAGTCAATTTCTTGTTTATGCTTGGTGCGTTGACAATGCGTTACACTCCAAGCTTTGAAGATTTCGCAAATCTTGGAAAAATGATGCTCGTAACAATCCCTTACCTATACACTTTCTTTTCAATCGCATTCTTAATCTCTGCGCTCGTTAAAAATTCCTCGACTTCTCTAACAGTAGCGATAGGTGTTTTCATAGTTCTTGCACTCCTTCTACCACTTTTCAGCAACTACATAGCTCAAGCGATCGTCGGTCCCGCGCCTGAGAATCCATTCGGAGACTTTCGGAACCTTGGCAACTTGAGCGATGATCCAAGGGTTAGGAGCTATGTGCAGGAGATGAGGAGCTACATGGAGAGAGTTCAGAGTATAACTTCTTCGCTTTCGATTTTTTCCCCGGTTTCGAGTTACTCCACGATCTTGAACAGTATAACCGCAAGTGGATACTTTAGAACTGTGGACATAACTAAAAACCTTCTGAGCTTCGTAATAATTCCAGTCGTTCTATTCGCTCTTGCCTACTTCAGGTTCACGAGGGAAGAAATATGAAGGGCGTTTTTTTAGCGCTTTTTGTTCTAACGTTGCTAACTCCCGCAATAGCGTTGGAGTGCAAGATCACAGAAATAAACGCAGTTCCGGGAGAAGAGATCACAGTCCCGATGAAGATCACAAACACCGAGAACCGTGAAAAGACTTATTATCTCTCCTACTACTCCGATGGCGAAATCGAGGGCTATTTTTACTACGAGAGCAAAAGGATTGGCTCGATAAAGCTTAATCCAAACGAGTCCACAACTATCAACTTCTTTTTCAAAGCCCCAGAAAAAATCGGAACGTATTACCTTTCTCTTTACGCAGACAACAGCGTTGGAATCACATTAAATGTCTTCTATCCCCAAAACTCCATCGAAGTGATCCCAAGAATAAAGAGCGTTGTTTTAGAAGCGGGAGACGTTGCAAATGTTGAATTAACGATCAAGAACAAGTTAAATTCCAGATATGAGCTGGGATTAAACTGTGAAATTCCCGAGGGATGGGATTGCAAGTTTTACGATGGATTTTACGAAGTTCGAAAACTCTTGCTCTCCGCTGGAGAGAGTAGAACGATCAAAGTCTCGATCGATACCGAAAGCTCATCAAGCGTTGGCAAATACTTGGTCAAGTTGAAGTTCAACGAGAAAATAGAGGAAATCGAAGTCTTGATCGACAAAACCCATGCGGGAGAAAAAGGGGAGATAAGGCTGAGAGTGATTGACAGAGATGGTAAAGGGGTCGCTTCCGCAAAGATAACAGCGAACAATGAAATCTTTTACACCGCAGGAGACGGAGAAGCTATAATCGAACTCTCGCCTGGAGTTTACGATCTAAAGATAGAAAAAGGAGGATACGAGGAGAGAACTATTAGAGAGGTTAAAGTTAAGGGAGGGAAAACGAATGACCTTGGCACAGTTCTGTTGGAAAAGAAACCCTATTATGCGGAGATTGTGATAAGCTCGAGGGTCTCGGCGACGATCGGCGAAGTTACGAGCATACCTTTAAAGATAAGAAACATCGGCTACACACACGACAGCTACGCTTTAAGCGTCGAGGGGTTGCCCAGCGGATATACAGCGAGTTTTAAGGAAGGAAAATTGGCGGTATCCGAAGTTTTTGTAGAGAGCGGGAGCACGAAGGATCTGAACCTTGAGATCTACGTGCCATCAACCGCTGAGCAAGCTGAGATATCGATCAAGATCTTAGCCAAAGGTTCTTTTACCGCGGAGACAAACTTAATTCTAAACGTTATGGGAACCTTTAAGCTGTATTTTGAGCCAGAAGGCGGTAAATACACGATCACGACTTCACAAGGAGATGTTGTGGAGCTTAGGGGTTATGTTAAGAATTCTGGAGCTGGAACTACATTGACCAACATCCGAATTTCAGCCACTTTGCCAAACAGCGATTGGACCATCGAAGACATTTCCCCAGAGCTCATCCCCTCGCTTAAAGCTGGTGAAAACTATCTTGTGAGCATAAAAATCGGCATCCCAGCGGATGCGTCGCCAAGCGAATACAAAGTGACAATAACCGCTTCAGCGGATCAAACACAGACCAGCGAGAGGATAACTTTTGTTGTGCGGGAAAAGGGATATTCGACGTTTCTCGGCTTGGGAATAATTGTCTCAGCTTTGCTCGGAATCTACTTCTTGATCAGAAAAGTCGGTAGGAGATGAATCTTAGGTTCATCTTTTTCTTAAATCGTGCTCGAAGATAGACTTCATGCCCCGATTCATCGCTTTACCCATGGAGGTCTTCTTAGTTGAAGTTGTTTTTTGTGCAATAGTCTTCTTGTTGAGCTTCCTTCTATACTACAAGCTTCGAGAGACGTACAAGCTGACTGAATACAAAGGATTACACTACTTCTCGAGCACTTTCCTCTTCCTTGGGCTTGCCTACTTTCTTAGGTTTTTGGTATCCATCCTCCTTCTCTACGATCAATCAGAGTTTGGAAGCATGAGTTGGGACTTTCGGAGCATAATTGTGTTCACAATAGCTTTTATGACTTATTCGAGTTCTGCCTCAATTCTCTACCTTATCTACAGCCTTGCTTGGAAATGGGGCGAATTTTTTAGAAGTGAAGCGCTATTACATGGTCTTGCGATCGCCTTCGCAGCTGTTTCGAGTCTATACAGACCTATCTCGATCTTCTCGATCCAAATAGCTCTCTTGGCAATCCTTTCAGTCGTGATAATTCTGAACTACAGGGGTTATGAGGGGAACCGTAAAACCACGATCGGAAAAATTTATCCACTCTACATCCTAATTTTCCTTTTCTGGATCTTTAATTTGCTTTTACCGTTCAGAATCATATCGCCCGACTTTAGAATCGTAATCTACGCCTTCTCTGTCATCGTGCTTTGCATAATCGGCTACAAAGTCCTAAGAAAGCTTTAGGTGAGCGAGATGAAGAAAGAGAGGAGGTATAAACTCGAGATAATCTACGACATCCTTAAAATCATCGCTTCTCACGGAAATTCGATTTTACCAACTCCACTGCTTCGATTTTCCAATCTTTCAACGCAGAACTTCAACAGATACATGGCTGAGCTCGTTGAGAAGGGTTTCGTTCGTGAAGTCTTTGATGAAGATGGGAGAAGGTATTACACGTTAACCGACAGGGGCTTCAAGTTCCTCGAAAAGTATCGGAGAATACAAGAGCTTATCGATGAGTTTGGACTTTAGATTTAAAGCGTAATCACTTTGGAACGACGACCCTAAGGTTGTCAAAGTTTAAAACAAAGGCTTCAATCCCGTAAACGATCTTAATCAGCTCAGAGTCTATGATCTCTTTTGGAAGTCCGTATTTGAAGATTCTTCCATTTTGAACAACCGCAACCTTGTCTCCATACCTCTGAGCAAGATTCGGATCGTGCAAGGTGATTATTGCGGAAAGTCCTCTTTCCTTTATTATCTTACGAAGCGTGCCCAAAACTCTATGTGTGTTCTTAAAATCTAAATGAGCAGTTGGCTCGTCTAAGAGCAAAATTTTCGCCTCGCTCGCTAAGGCCCTTGCTATTAAAACCAACTGTCTTTCACCCCCACTCAGCTCAGTATAGAATCTATCTGCGAGATTTTCGATTCCCAAAAGCTTCAACGCCTCTATTGCAATTTCGTAGTCTCTTGCCCTTGGAGCAGAAAAAAGTCCTATGTGTGGAGCTCTTCCAAGCAGTACGAACTCGAGAACTTTGTATGGAAAAGGAAGTTTTTGATGCTGTGGAACGTATGCAATCGTTTTTGCAATGTCTCTTTCATTCATTTCGATCAAATTCCTGTCCTCTACGAGCACGGCTCCCTCTATTGGTTTCAGAAGTCTGTTTATGCACTTTAGAAGCGTCGTCTTTCCGCACCCATTCGGACCAAGCAGAACCAAGATCTCTCCATCGTTCAACTTCATTTCTATTCCATCAAGAACAAATTTTAGCTCTCCCCTATATGCGAATCTCAGACCTTTGACTTCTAAGACCATACTCTCCTCGCCCTCCTCCTAACCAAGAACATGAAAACAGGGGCACCAAGGATTGTCGTTAAAACACTGATTGGAAGTTCGAAAGAAAAGGCTGTTCTTGCGATGTTATCTGCTAAGACCATGAAACTTCCTCCGAGAGAAGCGCAGAGTGGCATCATAACTCGGTTATCGGAGCTAAATGCTAATCTAACTATGTGTGGCACAAGCAGTCCAACCCATCCTATTATTCCACTAACAGAAACCGCAGAAGAAGTTGAAAACGTTGCCAAGCTGAGAAAAACGAGTTGGTCTCTATTCACTTTAACACCCAATGCCTTTGCCTCTTCCTCGCCCAAGGATAGAACATTTAAACGCCAACCCATTGCAAAGATTAGGAGAAGAGGGAAAAGTATCATGGGTGTCACTGCTAATAATTGGTCCCACTTCGCATGAGAAAAGCTACCCATTATCCAGTAAACGATCGCAGCAAGGTTATGGGGATCGACGAAGAACTTGATCAAAGATGTCAAAGCTGAGAAAAGAGCGGTCACTATTATTCCAGCAAGCACCAAGTTTACGACCGGGACTTCTCCTCTCGTCTTTGCCATCACGTATGCGAGAAAAATCGAGGAGATTCCGAATACGAAGGCTAAGGTCTGAACTCCTGTTAGAAATGTGATACCCAAGCCCAAAGCCAGAGAAGCTCCAAATGCTGCACCACTCGAGATTCCAAGGATGTATGGTTCAACGAGGGGATTTCTGAACATAGATTGCATGACTGCACCAGAAACAGCCAAGGTTGCACCAACTAAAAAGGCCAAGAGGATTCTTGGAAGCCTTATGTTGAAAATCACAGCTTCATAAGTCTTCAAATCTTCACTTACTTCGCCGGTCAACTTCGATTGAACAACTTTCAAGACTTCACCGGGAGGTATTTTGAGGTAGCCTACCCCTACTGAAACCAAGACCAAGGGGACTGGAAGAAAAAGGATTAGAAATGCAAGGAATCCTTTAAAGATTTTGTAGCTACTTAGAGAACTCATTTGGCTTTCTATCATCTTCTCATCCTCAAAAGAGTCGAACACACTATGGCTGTGATCGCTACTGCAAATTCGAAGCCAGGAGTTTTTTCACTCTTCTTTATTTTTTCAACCTTTGGAAGCTCTGGGTAGATCCAAACCCCCTTGTATTCCAAACCCAAGCTCTCTACATATTTCCTATGCAACTCCTTCGGATCTAAGTCTTCGAACAGCTCCGGATATAGGATCTTTGCAACGTATGCAACTGTGACGACTAAGCCAAAGTTTGCGAAGAGTAGATCTGTGCATACGAGATAGACCCTACCATTTTTTCCAGCCTCGATTTGACCCATCTCAGGTCTTGAAATAAACTGTCTATAAAGCTCGACGAGTTTTGTCGTGTTCTCTGCTCCATAAGGTTGAAAAGCGGCGGTGACCTTTATCACCACTTGGGGATTCTTGGCAACTATTCTCTCAACGTCGGTCTTAGGATAAAGTGGTTCGTCACCAAAAACGTTGTAACCTCCGGCTGCCTCTACTATTTCATCCCCTGAGCCTCCCCTCCCAGCTGCGGTGTAGGCCGGATACGTTTCCCAGTAAACCCTGACTTTTTCATCTTCTTTGATCTTTCTCGTCCTTTCTACTATTTTTTCAAACTGAGCTTTCCAGAACTTTGAAAGCTCCTCAGCTTCTTTTTCCTTGCCCAAGATCTTACCGAGAATTAGGATCTCATCGAACACTGTTTCGAGCTTGTAAAAGTTGAGTCTCACGACTTTTATGTTCGTTCCAAGCAACTTGTCTTCAAGTTTCTCCTTTGGCACAACAAAAGCACCAGGTCCGGTGTAGGCTATTACAACGTCCGGATTCAAGGAAATGATCGCTTCTAAGTTTGGTTCCCTGAAATTGCCAACATCTGTAACGTTTGGAAGGTAAGGTTTTCGCGCTTGGGTGCTGAGACCAACTATTTTTTCCTTAGCTCCGAGCATCATGATCGCTTCAGCGCAATGAGGATTTAGACAAACGATTCTTTCTGGAATTTTTTCTATCTCCACAACGTTACCGGCTGAATCCTTGATCGTAAGTGCACAAGCTGGGTTCACGAGTAGCAAGGTTGCAATAATTTTTTATTATTTTTCCAATTGTGTCCATGTAATTAGTAACACTAATCGAAATATAAATCTTACTTCTATTCCATCTCGCTCTCCAAGCTTAATATCACGCTTTGCAACTTCTTCAGCTTCTCTTCTTCCACTTTCCAGTATCCCCTTCTCTCTGCTTCCAAAAGAAGCTCGCACATCTTCATCGTGGCGTATGGGTTGTTTTGCTGGAGCTTCTTTCTCATCTCTTCATCGAAGACCAACTTCTCAGCGACTTCATCGAATATCCAATTCTCAACCTTGCCCGTTGTCGCTGCAAAGGCAAGCAAATACTCCACCCTATCCTTAACTTTCTTAGCACCATGAAAATCGTGTTTCAGCATCCCCTCTATCCATCGTGGATTTAGAAGCCTCGTCCTAGTAGCTCTTTCGATTGAAATCCTCAAATCCTCAACAACCAAATCTTCTTCCGTTGAATCGACGACTAAAATTTCAGCCTTTTCTCCCTTTTTCTCTTGCACACTTCTCGACAACCCGCCCAAGAATTCGTAGTAGTGATCCAGATCCGTTACCTCGTATTCAGTGTTATCTCTTTCTTGCGTAACGACATCGATGAGTTTTAAAAGGCTTGAAAAAGCCATCTCGTTTTTCTCAATTCTCTTCTTAAAGTAAGCATAGCTCATACTGTCATCGTAGCTCTTGACCAACTCCTCTTCATTCCTCCAAGCCCCACTTTCAACCAAAGTTCTCATCGAGGTTGCGTATTCCGTTGGTGAAGGACCAAAGATTCTTGCCAAAGCAAAGTCCTTCAGCTCCTCTTTCAACTGCAAGTAGTGCTTTCTGACGTAATTCTTTTCAATTGGCTCTTCGGCATTTGCAACCATCTCTATTGCTCTGTTTATCAGTTCGATGTGAGTTCCAAACGTATCCCTGAATATCCCACAGATCGTTATCAAGACATCTATCCTTGGTCTTCCAAGCTCCTCTATGGGTATGAGCTCGAGCTCTTTAAACCACGGATTTTTATGCTTCAGCCTCACACCGAGCAAAGCTAATATTGTTGCAATCGTATCACCGCCAGTCTTCATGGTTTCAAATCCCCAAAGAACGATTCCAACACTCTCTGGATATCTTCCATGCTTCTTCAAGTAGGAATCTATCAACATCTCCGCAGCCTTTCTTCCCCTTATCTCAGCAGCAACCGTCGGAATCTGTCTTGGATCAAAAGCGTACATCGCTCTTCCAGATGGATACACGTCTGGATCTCTTATAGGGTCTCCAGCACGAGCTGGGAGAATGTATCTACCCTCCAGAGCTTTTAAAAGGGATTCGCTTTCAGAAGATTTCTGAATTCTCTCAACTATGCTTTTTACAAAAGCACCGTATCCGGCTGGTAGCCATTTTGGTTGATTTTCGCTGAGAATATCTTTGATCACATCCTTGGCTTCTCTTTCTATTTCTTCCGCATATCTCGAGCCCCTTATCTTATCCCAATCAAGTCCTTTTTGCTCCGCAATTAGTCTCAGAATCGATGGAAATTCCCTGTCAACGCGAAGAACTCCGAGTAGATAATCCACGCACTCTTCCTTCGACCACTCTCTGTCCATTATGTGCAATCCGTAAGGAATCAGTCTCCTCTTCATTCTATAAAGCTCCTTTCTCAGCTCAAAGGTCTCTTCAGGAAGGTGGAGCTCTTTCGCAATCTCTTTTATAGTCTCCAAAGTCTTCTCGTCTTTGTTCTCATCGTATTGATTGAGCAAATCTTCTAAAACCAAGTATTTTCCATAGAGATCCGAAGTTTTCATCTGCGGAGATGCGTGGGAAATGCAGAGGGCGTAAGACCTCCTCTTGGCGATGGTTGCCTCAGATGGATTTCCTATCCAGTCCTCAGATGGATTTCCTATCCAGTAATAGTATATATGTGGTATTCTTCCTATGAGTATGTCTGGAAAGCATTCCGAAGACAAGGCTATTTCTTTCCCCTTTGTGAACTCAAGGGTCCCGTGCATTCCGAAGTGTATTATTGCATTCGCGCGGAATTCCTTCTCTAAGAAGAAGTAAAAAGCAAGATACTGGTGATGTGGTGGCAAGTCTTTGTCGTGATAAACCTTATCTGGATCTTCGTGAACTCCTCGAGAGGGTTGAACGCCTAAGAAAACGTTTCCCAATATTAAGCCTGGGATGAAGATGTCTTTTCCATCGACCATCACATTCCCAGGAGGTTCTCCCCAGTGCTTCACAACCTTTTCTTGCACAGATTTTGGAAGAGTTCTAAACCAAGCCAAGTATTTCTCCACGGGTATCCTTATCCCAGACTTTTGGAGGTAATTGGGACTGTTTACAATTCCTGAAGAGAGAAATAGATCCTTTAAGCTCATTTTTGGAACCTCGACTTTGTATCCTCGATCCCTAAGCTTTTCCAGGAAGATCCTTATGCTCTCGAAGACGTCGAGATAACCGGCGCTTGCCAAGTTTTCTTCTCCAGGTGGGTAGTTGTAGGTTATTATCGCAATTCTCTTCTCACTGTTTGGTATCTTTCTAAGAGCAATCCAGCTTCTAATCCTCTCAGCCAGCTTTTCAACTCTATCCTCCAAAACTTTCAGCTTTTTTCCTTTCCCAAGAACTTGATCTTCAAAGCTCTCCATTCCACCTATAAAAATCGGTTCTACGGCTCCATCTAACTCAGGCAGGGTTACACCTATAACGACTTCCAAGGGATTTAGACCCTCTTTACTCTTCTTCCATTCCTCCACTTCTGTTGCATAAGCTCGAAGCCCTATGAGAAGAGGCACATCCAAGTTTTGAAGAAGCTTGTAAGTAACCTCTGGCTCACCGCCATACGGTCCGCCGTGGATTCTGAAGTATTGGAGATTCAAAAAGAGATCGATGTTCAAACCCTTTAGATACCTGCGGATCGAATCGATGTTTTTTTCTACTTTAGAAGCTATGAATATCAGATTTGCATCTTCTTTCAAATGCTCGTAAACTGCGTCTGCCATGACTTTGCATTCGTTGAAATGCAGTCCTGCGTAGATCAAAACCGCAATCGTTGGCTTTTTTGCATCGTAGGGAAGCAATCTCTTGTATTCTTCGATTTCTTCGACAAAACCCTTTCCCGGCAAATAAAGCGCGTATTCGAGAATTCTTGGGGGTGGTATCTCCTTTATTTCCTTAACATCGCCGTATTCCTTAAGCATCAGCAAAATTAGATTCTTGAGGTTCTCGGAATCTCCAGCGCTATAATACTGCTGCGCCAAAATCCAGTTTCTCATGTCTTTAAGAGTTCCGAAGGGCAACAGTTTCCCCAAGTTCTTCGCAAGCTCTGAAAATTTCTTTGCTTTGATGTAGGCGTTTATATCGAACTGCTTTTCCTCGCCCCTGAAGATCATCTCTCCTTTGAATTTGCCCATCCTCGTAAGCTTCCAGATTTGTTGCGAACCAGCGAGTAAAACTGCAACCGTTTTTTCTTTCCCTTCAAGCATCATAGGAAGTTCTCTTGCTATCCTACAATCCCCTCTTATGTCCACCAGTATGATGTCGGAGTTCTCTATCTCCTCTTTAATTGGTTCCAAAGAAAGCTCCGGATTTTCGAACTCATCGAGAAAAACCTTCTTGATTGCAAAAATGTCACCATAATCTTTTCTAATTTTTTCAACAGCCTCTTTTAAGTCTAATGTGTCATTTGTCGTAGTTAAGGCGAGGATCTTTATCCTTCTCACATCATCACCTCGTCGAGGTAAAAATGATGTGCTTTGAAAGCTTTTGCAAGCTCTTCGAGCAATCCAATGCTCCTATTTCTGTTTTCCGTGTTCACAATTACCAATTTTATACCATCGAGAATAGAGGACAAGAGTTCCAGATCCTCTTCGAAACTTTTTCCCATGAAGACGTTTGCCTTTCCATCGGAGATCAACACAATTACAGAGATCGCGTTTTTCTCTCTTTTGGCAATATCAAAGGCTTTGAACAACGCTGGAGTTAGAGGAGTTTTACCACCAGTTGGAAGACTTTCAAGGGCTTCTTCAATCTTCACAACATCTGAAGTCGGTGGAACTAAAACTTGGGCTTCTTTACCTCTAAAAGCAATTAGAGAAACTAAATTCCTTCTTTCATAGGAATGCTTTAGGAGAAACCATGCAAGAGACTTTGCGAGCCTTATTTTCTTCTCCATTCTCATAGAAGACGAAGAATCCAGAAGGATCAGGTAATGCGCTTTTCCTCTGCTAATTCTAACTTTTTCCATTAGGTGTTCGGGGAGAACTTCTAATTTCCCAGTTTCTCGCACGGCTCTCCTCAAAGTCGCGTCAATTGCGATGCCTTTCGGGTTCTTGCTCTCTCTTGCTCTAAGGTATAAACCTCTTTCACCCTCTTTTTTTGGAAAATCACAACCTCTTTGGTGAGTTGTTGCACCGATCACTTCTAAAAAGTTTTTTTTAGCCTCAAAATTTTTTTCGAAGTCAAACGTCTCTTCTTTCGCTTTACCCTCTATAATCGCCTCTATGGTCTCTTCCGTTAACGTTCTTTCTCTATCAAATGGTTTTTGACGAGTTCTATGAGACAACGCCAAAATAGCAGCCTCTTTTATATCTTCCTCGGTCACTTGTTCTCTTCCATCTAAACTTGCAAGAGCTTTTGCGGTTTTTTCCATTGCTATGTCTGCACGATGTGTTTTTATTCCAAGAGAAGTCGTTATTTCAACGATCTTTTCAAGCATTTCTTGTGAGATCTTTATCCTTGGAAGAGCCCTTCTTGCTTCGATTATTGTTTTTCGCAAGGCTTCTTGAGCTTCTTTGAACTGCTCTTCAAACTTCCACGGATCTAAATCGAACAGTCTTCGAAGTTCCATGATCTTCAGCCTTTCTTCCTTCGAAGCTATTGCGTTCACGTCTACGCACAATCCAAATCGATCCAGTATCTGTGGTCTGAGCTCACCTTCCTCTGGGTTCATCGTTCCCACGAGTATGAAGCGTGCTGGATGATATAGCGAAATTCCCTCCCTCTCCACGATGTTGACACCCATCGCGGCTGCGTCTAAGAGAATGTTTACGAGGTGGTGGTCGAGTAAGTTCACTTCGTCGATGTAGAGTATATTTCTATTCGCCCTCGCCAGTATTCCTGGCTCCAAAGCCTTTATCCCTTCTTTCAGAGCCCTCTTGATGTCAATTGTTCCGACGACCATGTCTTCGGTAGCGGAAAGAGGTAGATCCACGACTTCCATTTTCTTCTCAATCCACTCCAGATTTTCTCCCTTCTCGTATCTCTCCTGACAAGATGCGCACATGAGCCTAGGATCCTCCGGATCGCAGTTGAATGGACAATCTTTAACTACTCTTATCGGTGGTAAAAGATCTGCCAAAGCTCGCACTGCAGTAGACTTCCCAGTTCCCTTATCCCCTCTTATTAGGACCCCTCCTACGGTTGGATCGATCGCGTTTACAAGTAAGGCTTTTTTCATTCTTTCTTGGCCAACTATCGCCGTGAAGGGAAAGACCACGAACTTGCGTGGCGTCTCTATCACCTCCTAACTATGGTATTACTACTAACTTAAAAAATTTTCCATAAGTGTCAACCAAAATTTGAATAGTATGAATTATTATTCGACTAAATCCCGAGTAAGTGTAGATTACCAATGTTTACTCTCTTCAAAAACCTCTTCGCGACTTTAAAGCAGTTTAAAACTTGCTCCTTTGGTGTTATTGGCAAATCTCTGAGCAAATAATCTGGATGAAAGACGAGCAAACTGTATGGAATGTTCTCATCTATCGAAGCCATGAACTCTGCAATTCCTTCAACCTCTTTTTCATCAACGTAATATGGAACGAGCAAGGTCGTTGCAGACAAGACCTCTGGGAACTTCTCCGCAATTCTCTCAAAATTCTTTTTCACTCTTTCATTGCTTCTTCCGGTGAGAAGAAAATGCAAGTTCTCATTCCAAGCCTTCAAATCGAACTTTACAGTCCCCTTTGATTTTGAGCTCAGTTCAGCAGCTTTTAAAGCCAAGCTCGTGTTTCCCGCTCCGTTCCATTCCCAGCAGATCATCAAATCGCTTCTCTTCTCCAAAGCCTTCCTGCTGAACTTCAAGGCAAAGGGAAGCTGTGGCTCAGGCGAGCCACCGAAGTGACAGATGCACCTAATTCTTCTCCTCTCAATGACCTCAAGCAATTCATCCAGGCTCACAAATTTTTTATTGACATTCTTATGACTCCAGTTTTGACAGAAAACGCAGTCGAAGTTGCAACCGTAGTAGAAGACCGCGAGATTCGTGCCAAAGAGCTTGCTACCTTCGCAAAACCAAGCGTTACAACAATTCGTTGGCAAAGGATCCTCGTAGTAAATAAGATTTCCATAAATCGGTTTTCCACACAAAGCGATGCCCTTGCATTCGTTTGCGCAAAGCTTACAAGCTTTCACGCTACTTCCTTTATTTGGATGTAATTTTTTAGCTACTTCGAGTGCTTTTTCTGATTTTGCACAGTCAACACAGATACCAAGGAATTTCGATGGCGCCCTTTTACCGCAGAAGATGCAATCCATAGATTTCGTCGTCGCAACACTAAAAATGTTTCTCCCCTGAGTTTTTTCGTATTTTATGAATCGATTTTCGAAAAATGAGCGAAAAGTGCGCAAGGTATAAATACGTTTAGTCCAATTTATTTCGGTGATTTTGATGATGAGCGGAAAAGAGTACATCGAGAGTTTGAGGAAGTTGAAACCAAGAATATACTTCATGGGCAGAAGGATCGAGAGCGTTGCGGACGATCCAATTCTTGCACCACACGTCAATGCTGCAGCTATGACCTATGAGTTGGCTTTAGATCCAAGATACGAAGAAATAACGACCGCAGTTTCGCATCTTACCGGAGAAAAGATAAACAGATTTACGCACATCCATCAGAGCACAGAAGACCTGGTTAAGAAGGTCAGAATGCTGAGACTGCTTGGACAAAAGACTGGCAGCTGTTTTCAACGTTGCGTTGGTTGCGACGCAATCAACGCGCTTTATATCACATGCTATGACATAGACAAGAAGTATGGCACGGATTACTTCGAGAGAATAAAAGACTACGTGAAATACGTGCAAAAGAACGATCTCATGCCAGCGGGAGCGATGACCGATGTGAAGGGAGACAGAAGCAAAAGACCTGGGCAACAAGTGGACAAGGACTTGTATGTTCGTGTCGTGGAGAAAAGAGAAGATGGAATCGTTGTCCGGGGCGCGAAGGCGCATATAACTGGAGCTGTAAACTCGCACGAGATAATCGTGATGCCAACAAGAGCACTTGAAGCGGATGAGAAGGAATTTGCAGTCTCTTTTGCAGTGCCAGTGGATGCGGAAGGAGTTACAATGATCTTTGGCAGACAAACGAACGATCTCCGCAGATTAGATGGCGACATAGACTGCGGAAATGCGAAATACGCGACTGTCGGTGGAGAAGCACTTGTGATCTTTGACAACGTCTTCGTCCCCTGGGAACGCGTTTTTATGTGTGGCGAACACGATTTCACAGCGCAGCTCGTTGAAGTATTTGCGACTTTCCATCGACAAAACTACGGAGGTTGCAAGGTTGGAGTTGCGGATGTGTTAATTGGTGCAACGGCAAACGTTGCGGAAATGCAAGGAATTGCGAAAGCTTCGCACGTCGTTGATAAGATAACTGAGATGATCCACCTTGCGGAAACCTGTTGGTGCTGTTCCCTTGCATGTTCCTACGAAGGCTACCGCACGCCTTCTGGGGCTTACATGCCAAATCCCTTGCTTGCGAACGTTACAAAGCTAAACATAACTCGTTTTCCATACGAATGGTCGAGAATTGCGCAAGATATAACTGGTGGAATAGTGATAACGCTACCCTCGGAAAAAGACTACAGAAATCCAGAAACTCGTGATTTAATCGAGAAATACATGAAAGGAGTCGCGGAAGTTCCGACTGAGCAAAGGATGCGGATGATAAGATTGGTTGAGAACCTCTCCATCGGAGCTGAGCTTCCAGAATCGATGCACGGCGCAGGCTCGCCACAGGCGCAAAAGATAATGATCGCAAGAAGGAGCAATTTGGAGATGAAGAAAGAGATCGCAAAGATAATAGCAGGAATAAAGCCTGATGAGAACTTTAGAAAGATCCGTGGCGTTAGCGAGGAAGAATACTTTGCAAGGTTCAAATGAAAGTAGCGATAAAATACTGCGGTGGTTGCAACGAGAACTATTCGAGAGAAGAAGTCGAAAAGGTGATTAGAAAAAACTTCCCAGATCTCGAAATTTTTTACTCAAAACCCGCGAACGTTGTTGTGTTCATCAGTGGTTGTAAAAAAGGTTGTGCTTTTGTCCACGGAACCGAGAACTTTTTGCACTTCGATTGCAAGAGAAGTGAAGAGGAGATCGTTGAAGAGGTCAAGAGGGCTTTGTGGAGAGAAAAACCATGATCAGGGCCAAGTGACTTGCACTTCCTCGATCCTAAAATTTGGTTTCACAATCGATTCCTCGATTTTTGTCTCAAAACCGTTTTTGAGCATCAAAAGACCTGTGTAGGCGATCATAGCACCATTGTCTCCCATGAACTGCTTTGGAGGAGCGAAAAACTTCGCGTTCCTATCTTCGCACATAGTTCTAAGCATCTCCTGCAATCTTTCGTTCGCCCCCACTCCTCCGACTAACAGCATTTCGTCGTAACCAAGGTAAGCCATTGCTCTTTCGGTAACCTCGGTCAGCATCGCGAAGGCGGTCTCTTGAAAACTGTACGCTATGTCTTCAAGCCTCGCTTTTCCTTTGAGCTTCTCAGCTGCGGTAACCATACCGCTGAACGAGAAGTCCATTCCCTTTACGACGTATGGTAGTGGATAATACTTCTCTCCTTTTCTTGCAAGCTCTTCTATCTTTGGTCCGCCAGGATGAGGAATTCCGAATTTCCTTGCAAGCTTGTCTAGTGCGTTGCCAATGCCTATGTCGAGCGTTTCACCAAAAACTCGATATCTGTCTCTTCTTCTCGCTATAACTTGGCTATTTCCCCCGCTGACGTAAAGAGTAACTGGATTCTTCGCACCAGTTAGCCATCTGCCTATTTCAACGTGCGCAAGGCAGTGGTTTACTCCTACAAGTGGCTTAGATAACTTTAGAGAAAGTAGCCTTGCTGCGGTTGCGGTTACCCTTAAACAAGGTCCAAGCCCGGGACCTTGTGAAAAGGCTATTGCATCTATCTTTTCTTTTGGAAAGAGCTCAAATATTTTTTTAAGGAGCGAGGGCATCGATTCCGCGTGATGTTGTGAAGCCTCCCTTGGGTGAATCCCTCCTTCTTTTGGTTTGTAGGCTTTGTTCACCACTGCATGGACTCTTTCGTCATCAACAACCGCGACACTTAGATTCCACGCGGTGCCCTCGATTCCAAGAACGTTCATTTCTTCTTGAACTCTGTGTATCCACACTTCCCACAGGTGAGGCGATCCTTGTGCTCCGCAAGAAACACGCCTTCACCACATCTTGGACAAAACTTCCTCCTTCTCACAACTTTTTCTCCCTTTATCTCGTAGAATCTGCTAACTGTGTCTTTCATTCAACTCACCTACGCGGTTTTTTGCTTCTCTTTCTTCTTCAATTCAGGAAAGTTCCTTATGAGGATATGCTCTTCTTCGAGTCTCTTCAAGTCCTCTGCAGAATCGTAGATCTTCACGTAGCACTTCGCTTCCCTCTTTCCGAACTCCGTCTTTATGTAGTCCACAACTATTCTTTCAAGTCCAACGCTGAAAAGTCCAGCAATCTTTTCCCTAAGGTCCTTTCTCGTTGGTGTCTTCTCCTCGAATTTAACCTTGATGTGCACCTCTTTTCTCTTCAACAGTGGGTTGTATTTTTCCGATTCGACGCGAACCTCCATCATATCACCCCCAAACTCCTAAGCTCATCGCTTTCTTCAACAAGAATCATCTGCTTAAGAAGCTTTAGTATCTCGATTTTCACACCCTCATCGATCATCAAAGCAACGACCCCCTCTCCTGGTTGTCCATACACCATAAGGGATTTCTCTGGTAAAAGCAATCCGAGAGGCATCACAGCTAAGTCCTCTTCACCTTCGATGATCACTGCAACCTTTTTAGTCTTTACGACTTCTACCGCTTTTTTCAACGCATTGATCAGCTCTGAAGTTATAAAACCTGGCGGATTTCTTGCATAGATCTTTAAGTATTCTTCTGGAATCTCAAACTTCAGATTTCTCTCCCTAAGCGTTTTTCCGTCGAGAACGATAATTTCTGGTTTTATTTTCACGAGAAAAGCGCATTGCACAACAACATCGCCAACGCATGCGAGTGTTGAGCAATTCTTAAGTTCTTCGATTTTTTCAAATACCCTTTCGCCATCCTTATACAATCTTCCGTG
>CALIUJ010000070.1 GCA_938048785.1 uncultured Archaeoglobaceae archaeon
CGTATATTCACCTTCAGATCTCTCATATCTTCTTACGATAAGTCCTTCAAACTCGTAGAGCTCTCTGTAGCAAAGTTCTGAGTATATTTCGTCTAACTCCGAGAGCTCCTTTGCGGAAATAAAATCGTATTCATCAAACCAATCAACATCTTCGAGCATTTTTTTGGCACATTTCGCGATAATTCTCGAAAATCTTCTGGAATTACGTATTTTGCAGTTATGCTGGGTTTGGACGAAAGCAAACACCAAATTTTCTCGTTTATACTACATATCAATCCACCCAGCGTGTATTCTGCATTTTTTGAAATCCGAAAGCAAAATTTTCCGGTATCCTCTTTTTGTATCTCGAAAAGGGCATGGTAATCAGGGTAAGCGTATAGCGTATAACCTTCGAGGAACTTTGAGTTTGGGAGTCCCCATACTCAACCCACCCCAAGATCTTGGCGACTTTTTTAAACATCTTGGGATCTTTTAACAGGGGATAGTGCTCCTCCAAGTAGTTTTTTGTTATCTTTCTCGTGCTCCAAACGAAAAAGGTGTGCTTGGAGCAACCAGCTGTTGTGTTTGCTCCGATTTCTAAGAACTCCCTAAGGATCTCAAGCAAGTCCTCTTCTTCTGGTATCTTTCTTTTACCCATGGGCTCTCTGAAGATCTTTTCGGCGATCTCAACCGCTTCCTGGGCTAAGTAATCTATGTCAAAAACCTTTTCGGGAAGATCCATGTAAAAGAGGGGATCCAATTCGTCTCCCAAGTGTATTCCAAGATCTCTTAGTGGAACCAAATTGTTTTTTACAAACTCTTTCCAGGAGGAGGCATTCCAATACTCTATCTCCTCTAACATAACTCTCTACGACCTCTTTACCAGATACTTGTCCTCTCGAGAGTCTATCCAGCCCAATCGTTGAGTTTCACGGTGATCCAGGGTTATACGAGGACTCGTAGCAAAGGATGCGCGAATGCAAAGCCTAACATCGATCACGAGATCCTCGACGATTTTTACTTCTCTCATGGCTTTTCATGGACTTGTGGTCATATAACCTTTGTTATTCTGTAATTACTTTGAGAACAAAATCGATTCTTTTATAAGGTAGAAAAAGTCAGGGAGGAAACGAGTTTGATATTCAACAATTCTCTTCCAAGAAAAAGCAGAGAAAAAAGTGCTGATGAAAAAGTCAATCTTTCAGCTGGCAGAGGATTTTGAGAATCCTTAAACCATCGCTCGTGAGCAAGTATTTGCCCTGTCGCCTCTCTTGAGCAACGTAATTCGACTTGATCAGAGTTCTAAGGTGGAATCGAAGATGCCCGCCCTTCGCAGAGGTTATTCGCTCCAGTTCCGCGTAGCTCTTTTTACCCTTTGCCAATGCTTTGAGAATTTGAATCCTCAAAGGATTTGAAACAGGTGAAATCTTCTCTGCGACGTCTTCATCGAGCTTAGAAAAGTCTAAATTCAGCATTTGCCCAGTTATCTCCCTTCTCTTCGCTAAAGCATCTTCAAGAATTTTTTCAAGACTTCTGAAAACATCCATCGCGTTTTTCATGCAAAGGTTGTCTTTACAGACCTCTTTATATCTATCCGCGGAGTTGAGCAATTCTTTGATCTCTTTCAAAGCTTCTCCAACTCCTTCCTTTGCCATTGTCTTTAGAATTCTAAAGGATGTCTTCTCGACTCTTCTCGTGCAAGCCTCCTTCAGATCGCATAGTTCTTGCCTTTCCACCTTGAACTTGTCCAGTCGTTCACTCATTTCGTTTGTAACATCGTATATTAGCTCTTTTTCACCTTTTGCGATGCTCATCGCTTCAAGAGCTGTGTTGATCTGTAGAACAGAACTTTGAAGTTCGTTCGCACTCTTAAGTATCTCGTCGAGCTTTTTCGCTATTTCTTCGAGCTTATACTCGATGACGCTTTTCATAGAACAAATCCTCTTTACTATATAAAAATATAGCGAATGCGACAAATCTATATACAAGACGATCAAATTTTTCTGCGGTGAGAGAAATGCACAACTCGCACCATTTGGAGATTTACGAAGAGTTGAGAGAGAAGCTCGACAAAGCTCCAGTGGGGTTCCCCAAGACGGTAAGTGGAGTCGAAAAGGAAATCCTAAGCGTTCTTTTCAGTGAGGAAGAGGCTAAGATTGCTGTGCACATGCCCTTCATTCCGTTCACAGCGGAACAACTCGCGGAAAAGACGGGAAAGAGCTTGGAATACGTTGAAAAAATCCTGAACGAGATGGCGAGAAAAGGGACGGTTTGGAAGGGAGAGAGAAGGGGCAGAGTAGAGTATAGGCTCTTTCCAGTAATTGTTGGGCTCTCTGAAATGCAGTTTTTGCCGGGTCCGAGAAATGAGGCGATGCAGAGAAAACTCGCTCCGCTTTTCAGGCAATATCAGAAGGAGGGATTTCTCGATGAGCTTGGTAATAGAAACTATGCGATAATGAGGGCTTTGCCTGCGATAAATGCGATCTCCGAGAAGAGAGATCCTTCCATTCGAGGACGCGGTTAAGCTCGTGAGAGATAGGGATTACCACGCGGTTGGCTATTGCGCTTGCAGAATAATGGCTAAGCTAAATGGGGAAGGTTGCAGGCATTCTTTAGAGAACTGCCTTCACTTTGGCTCTCTTGCCAAGTACATGGTAGAGCACAACTACGCGAGGAGAATAACAGCGGATGATGCGATTGAAATCCTAAGCCATGCGAATCGCGAAGGCTTAGTGCATACCACTGAGAGGAGCCAAGGACCAATAAGCACGATATGCAACTGCTGTAGCGATTGCTGTGCATTCTTCAAAGCGGTGCATGAAGCGAAGCATCCAAAAACGATTGCTTTTTCGAGCTACGTTGCGAGCGTTGACGTTGCCAAGTGCATCGCATGTGGAATATGCATGCTCCGCTGTCCGATGAAGGCGGTTAGGGTTAAGATAAACCGTGAACCTGCGGAAGTAAACGTTGAGAAATGCCTTGGTTGTGGTGTCTGCGTTCCAAGTTGTCCAATGGAAGCGATGGAGCTTGTTGAAAGGGACGAAAGACCAGAAATTCCAGATCACAAGACTTATATCCTTCAGCTTTTGCAAGATAGAGGAAGGGATTTTTCCGCTCTACTTTAAGATCCATCCCTCCTTGAGATTTTTTTGATTGGTAGCAGAAATCGCTGTTCGTAGGGTTAAGTTCAAGAAAAATATTTATAGAATGTTGCCCTACGTAACAAACGTTGTGGAGGTGTTGTGAATGAACGGTGAAGAGAAAGCTACGGAGGTGAAGGAGGCAAAGACTTCGCTCGGTCTAAAGGAGAACGTTGAAGGACTTTTCTGCTATTTAGTCACCTTTATAACCGGAATATTGTTTCTTTTGTTGGAAAAGGAGAGCAAGTTCGTTAGATTCCATGCGATGCAGTCCACCGTGACGTTTTTGAGCCTTGTGATACTGCAGTGGATACTTGGATTCTTAGCAGTCGTGATCTTCATACTTGGACCGCTTTTTGGACTCCTAAGCCTTTTGGTAAATCTCGTGATCTTGATTCTTTGGATCGTAGGGATGATCAGGGCTTATCAGGGGGAGATGTATAAGTTTCCGATCTTTGGAAACATTGCGGAAAGCTTTTTGAAGTAAAAATTTCCTTTTAACTTTTTAAACTCCATTGTTTTTTCTGCGCATCGCTTTGGAATACCCTGCCAAGTTCCCATAGATTCTCCTTGCAAACGTTATCTCGTGTGGAAAGTCTACTTCTACCCAAGGAAGTCCCTTTGTGGACACGTAGAGCACTTCATCACCGAGATCGATCATTCGTTGAATCGCCTCTTCATAGAAAACGCTCGCACCTATTTCCTCCATCACTTTTTCACAACGATCTTTCAGCTTCTCGAGTTTGATCTTTGGGATCTTTGCCAATCCGATGTATTCTCCACTCGCCTCTTCTGGGGGAATCTTTTTGCTTATCCTCACGACCCTCGTGTTCTCGGTGACTACCTTCATCTCCTCCTCTCCCAAGATTTTTCGATCGTCGACAACGAGCGTGAAATTTTCTCCAGAGAAATGAAGAGCTTTGAAGATGTCTGGGTGGAAGAATACGTCAGAGTTCAGGAGGTATAGATCCTCGCTGAGATCTTTGATGCCGAGATAAAGGCTGTATATGTTGTTCGTTTCTCGATAAACATGGTTGTGGACAAAAGAGAAGTCGAGATCGAAACGCGTCTCCAAGAACTTTCGAAGCTTTCTTCCCTTGTGTCCAGTGACAATGACAAAGCTTTTGATTCCAAAGCTTGAAAGGACCTCGATGCTGTGCTCTATTATCGTTTTCTCGCCCACTCTAAGCATGCACTTTGGAATTTCTGCAGTATAATGCCCCAATCTGCTACCTACGCCAGCGGCAAGGATAACAGCCTTCATAGAAACACTTAAATTCCCAGATATTTAAGATTTTTTACTGGGAGGTGTTAAATATAAATTGGGAGTATATTTTGACAAATCTCGTTTACAGAAGGATTTCTGTGCCAATAGCGGAGAAAATGAGCAAAAAGAACATCTCTCCAAATTTTATAACGATTTTAGCTTTTATAATCGGTCTCTTATCTGCGGTTGCTTTGTTTTACAGTTCTCTTCTTTCAGCGCTCTTAATTCTCGTCTCGCAAATCTTGGACTGCGTCGACGGCGATCTCGCAAGGATAAGCGGAAAGATCTCCGCTAAGGGAGCTTATTTGGACAGATTGTTCGATCGTTTCGTAGACTTTGCTTTGATCTTTGCAATCACAGCTTACAGTGGGCTCTGGATAGAGGGATTCTTTGCACTCTTCACGAGCTTAATGGTCCCCACAACAAGGCTCATGGCTGAAAAGGAAGGTTTAGAATGCAAACTTGGAATCGCGGGTAGAGATACAAGAACTCTGATCATAATGCTTGGGATTCTTTTCCACGATTTTAACGGAATTGCTATTGCCTTGTATCTGATCTTAGCCCTCGGATTTCTTACGATGTTGCAGAGAATCGTGCATACGCTGAAGAATCTGAGGTAGAGTTTCGAGGTTCTGCAGACTTTGCGATCAATCTTCTTTCCAATCCAATATCTTCGCTTTTATCTGTAAAAGCGTCTCTTTCACTTTGATATTCAACGTCGATCTGTCGAAACCATCGTTTGACTCAGCCACGATTTTGATGGAAGTTTTGATCGACGAACTCTTCTCTCTTAGCGGTTTAATCACACCGCTTATCACCTCATGCATACTCTCCAAAGGAATCTCAGCCTCTAAGCTGAACCTTTTGATCGCCACCTTTCTCTCTTCCTTTAATTGCTCCGGTCTTCTTTCTTCTCTCTTTGTCTCTACTTCTTCCTTCTTCTCCTCTACTTCCTTTTCTATCTTTTCCTCAACTTCCGTTCTCTTCTCTGCCAAGATTTTTTCCGCTATTTCTCCACGTAAAACGATTGAATCGCTCCTCAGTTCTACGTCTCGTCTGTAGTAGACCTCTTGAGCTTTCTTGATGCCCAAAACACCGATTTTCACACCCTCTTTCACAGCATTGATCAAGGAGTAATTCGAAATAGGACTTTTTCTTGGTCTTTAAGGTATCGCTTAACCCGTTCGGAAATCCAGCCCTTCTCGTGACTCTTTTGTGGTGATCTCTGCCAAGCTCTTATCGCTCTGCACATCTAAGATAGCGTGGTATCGCTTCACAATGCAACGCCGAGGGAACTGGAAACCATTGGGCTATGATTTTTAAACCTCTCGTG
>CALIUJ010000071.1 GCA_938048785.1 uncultured Archaeoglobaceae archaeon
GATGGAATAGACGTGACGCTTATAACAGATTCCGCAGTTGGAATCGTGATGAGAAATGGTTTCGTGAACAAAGTCATCGTAGGTGCGGATAGAATCGTGAAAGACGGGGTTTTCAACAAGATCGGAACCTACACATTGGCAATCACTGCGAATTTTCATGGGATACCGTTTTACGTCGCAGCTCCAAAGACAACTTTCGATCTCAATAAAACCTCCAGAGAAGTTGTCATTGAAGAAAGGGGGAAGGAGGAGCTAATTTTCTGTGGAAAAAAGCTTTTAGCTCCAGAAAATGTAAAGGTCTACAATCCAGCATTCGATTTTACGCCTTTAAGCCTTGTAAGCGCTATAATCACCGAAGAAGGTATTCTATTTCCGCCCTACAACTTCTGAATGAAGACAAATATGACAGAAGCCAAGACCGTTGCGCTGATGACAGCGTTGATGTAGAAGAAAGCCACTTGGATTCTACGCTCATCGTATTTTTCTCTAACCACATAGTGCTCGAGGAATAGCAAGAAGGCTATGGAAAAAAGTGCAAGAATCGCTTCCTTAAGAACTGGCAGAAGGAAAAGGAAAAAAGCAACGTGATTCGTTCTCGAAAGAATTTTTGCAAATCTTTCACCGAAATGTGCACCAACGGAATGAAGCCTTAGTTTTCTATCGAACTCGATGTCTTGCAACGCGTAGATCATATCAAAACCCGCAACCCAGAAGATGACCGCGATCGAGAATGCCAGTATTTCTAAGCTGAAGTCTATCGAATCCCTCACCGCAACCCAACCGCCGAGTGGTGCGAGGGCTAAGTTTAGTCCAAGAACGTAGTGCGACAGACAAGTGAACCTCTTGAGATACGGATAAACGTATGCAACGATTGGAGGGATAGGGGAGAGAAGGAAGGCTGTTTTGTTTATCATAAAGGCGGATAACTCGTAGACTGCAAATCCAACGAAGGCGATCAGATAAGCGTCTTTAAGCTTTATCTTCCCCGAGGGTAGATGGCGTTTCGCAGTTCTTGGGTTTAAAGCGTCGATTTCTCTGTCGATGATCCTGTTGAAAGCCATCGCAAAAGTTCTAAGCCCGGTGAAAGCTGTGAAGATTAAAAAAGCCAATCTTAGATCGAGATACCCTGCGACCAACGCGCCTGAGTAAGCGAATGGAAGTGCAAAGAGCGTGTGCTCTATCTTAACGAACTCCAAGTAAGTCTTGATTCTCGCGATCATTGTTCAAGATCCCACTTCTTGCTTGGATCGCTTTTAACGTATTTCTCGATTAGCTTCGCCTCTACATCGAGATTGAAGTAGTTTGCAATGCTTAAGACCATAAACAAGACGTCCGCAAGCTCTTCCTCAATCCACTTTAGATCTTTTTTGCGAACGCTCTCTGCAAGCTCGCCAACTTCTTCAAAGAGCACTGAAAGCAGAAAAAGAGCGCTACTCTTTGCGTCGATGGGATAATACTTCTCTCTTAAAATCTCTCTAAGCTGCGAAAGTTCCATAAAAAATTAGGATTTTAATTCTCTCCCAACGCTCTTAGCCCAGACGTATGCAAGAGCTCTGTAAAGAAGGTGTGCAAACTTCGTGTATGGCGCGTATGCCAAGAGTGTGAAAACTATGATCAGATGGGCTAAGTAAGCATAGTAAGCAAGAACACTTCCCGAGTAGCGAAGGACTTCGATGATGACTCCGCTCACACCAACTGCAAAGATCGTAGCCAAGAATAACCAATCGAAATACGTTCCGTATCCGATTCTCTGATCGCTAAACCTTGCAACAATTGCCCAAGCACTGCCGACGAGTAGAATGAGAGCCCCGAGATTTCCCAAGATCTTCACAGGATCTGTTATAGGCAGAGCCAATTCGTGGTAGCCGAGAACGTAGAGATAAACTATGTCGCCAAGCGTTGCAATGCCAAGAACTATGAAACCCCAGAAGATCATGAAGTGAGCATAAAAGCGATACTTTGCTTTGTTGCACTGCTGGAACTTCGAGTGCTTCAATATGTCGATAATCGACCAGAAGAGGTATTCTAAGAATCTCGCAGAGGATTTAACGACCTTTATTTCTCCACCCTCTTTTACCTCGTATTCGTAGACCTTCGAAACTTGCGAGTTAATTGCGACCCAAAAACGATAGGCGCTGATCGCAGCAACTAAAAGAACCCAAGCCCCAACTGCGAAGCCAGCAAGCTCAACGTGGACGTGTGGGATGAACTTGCCAAGCACGATTTCGCCTTCTGGTATCTCTGGAGTGAAGATTGCCAAGTAAAGCGCGGTAAAGATGATTGGGATTGCGAAGTAAACCAATATGCCCGCTGGTCTTCTCAAGATCTTTGAAAGAAAAGATGGGAATGTGTAGTGCTCTACAACTTTCGCACGAATCGCTGCAAGAACTTCTCCGGGTTTTGCACCTCTTGGACAGTAGTCACTGCAGTCGTTGCACTGATGGCAAAGCCACACGTCTGCATCGCTGAGCAATCTTTCCTTTGCTCCCCACTGAGCCCAGATCATCTCCTTTCTCGGGAAAGGATTCTCGTCTGGGCTTTGCGGACAAACAACTCCACAGGTAGCGCATTGGTAGCATTTCTTCAAACTCTTTCCGCCCGCTTGGATTATTTCCTTTGCAAACTTCGCATCCGCAATCATGTGATCACCTCAGAAGCCCTTATACGGATTAGCTCCCAATTTCTTGATCTCCTCAACAAACCCGTTAACGATGCCCGCGATTTTGTCCCAGTCGGTGATTGAAACTTCAACCACTCTTACTCTTTCCTTTTCAAGCATTAGCCTTTGCAAGGTTTCTTGCACGTTCTCCATTCTTCTGTTCGCAAGCTCGCTTCCTCTAATGAAATGGCACTGGTAGTCTTGACCAAACTTGCAACCCATCAGCAGGATTCCATCAATTCCCTTCGAAAGGGCATCTGCGATGAAAACCGTGTTCACGGAACCAAGGCATCGAACTGGAATGAAGCGAACCAAAGGATTCAGCTTTACTCCGTTCATCGAAGCCATGTCAAGCGCTGGCAATGCGTCGTTTTCGCAAACGAATGCAACGACTCTGAACTTCTCCGCAGCAGTTTCATCCCAGTTCGGATCTGGAACGTATATGGCTTTGATCGCAGAAGACATTTGATCGATGCTGTATTGCTTGAAGCTGATTATTCGCTCTGGGCAAGAGCCGAAGCAAATTCCGCATCTTCTGCAACGCAGTGGATTTGGCATTGGTGTTCCGCGTTCATCTTCGTCAAGTGCACCAAAGGGACATTCTTCTGTGCAACGCTTGCACTGCGTGCAACGCTGTAGGAAGAAGTTTGGAAAGTCTACGTCTCCAGTTCTTGGGAAAGTCGTTTTACCTTCTGCAACGAGTTCCACTGCCTGGATTGCTTTCAAAGCTGCTCCCCTTGCATCTTCCATAGCAGCCGAGATTTCCATCGGTGCCCTAACTGCACCACAAGCGTAGATCCCAAGCCTTCTGCTCTCGTATGGGAAGCAGATGTAGTTCGAGTCGGGGAAGCCATAGCGAAGCGTCGGCAACTCCGGACCTTGACGATAGGCTAAGTTCAGTATGTGTCCGATCTGCTTTATCTGCTCAACCTCTTCCGCGCTTTTGATGAGCCTTGGCTCGTATACGTGCTTGTATGGAACTGTCTTCTCGTCTGGGAACTCTTCTTTTATCGTGTAAAGCCCCTTCATCGTCGATTCCATGCCTATAGCAAGCACAACAAGATCTGCTTCTATCGTAAGATCCTCTCCAAGCAAGTTGTTCGCAACCTCGACAACAACTTTGCCTCCATTTTCTTTTACAGCTTTAACTTCTCCCTTTGTCAGAAATACGCCAGGATCGTCTTGCATTGCTTTGTAGAAATCTTCCCAAAGCCCTGGAGTCCGCATGTCCTTGTAGATTATGAAAGCATTCCCTCCATTGGATGTAACGTATTTCGCTTGCTTAAGACTTACAAGGCAACAAACCGATGAACAATAGGGCAAGTGTTTCTCATCTCTTTGCCCAGCGCACTGGATGAAAACTACGTCTTTCTTTCCAAGATTCTTTGCAATCGATTCAAACTCTACGTTGGTTACGACGTTCTTCATCTTCCCGTATCCAAATTCCGAAAGCTTCGTTGCATCGTATGGCTTCCAGCCTGTTGCAACGATGATCGCACCAACTTTTAAGTTCAAAGTGTTTCCATTTTGTTTCAACTTCACCTCAAGCATTCCCGGTTGCCCTTGGATCGATTCGATAATCGTAGACGTGAAGACTTGAATTCCCAATTTCTTTACCTCGTCGATCAGCTTTGCAACTATAGGTTCTTCCAACCTCGTATAAGGCGAGGAGGTTGGCAAAGACTTGTAGAGCTTCCTCGCAAAACCGCCGAGCTCGGCTTCCTTTTCAACAATTATCGCCTTGTAACCTGATTTCGCGATCTCTATCGCAGCAGTCAATCCAGAAACTCCGCCACCAACTACGAGAATGTCCTTCGAAGTTTCCTGCTTGTAGGGCTCCGGTTTCTCTGCCTTCTGCGCCTTGACTATTCCTATTCTAAGATAGTCCTCAGCCAACTCTTGCGTGTGCTCGTTCATCTCATGGCTCCAAACGACGCCTTCTCTGAGATTTACCCTTTCCACGTATTTTCCATTGAAGTTAAACAGCGAAGCTTTAACCCTTGGCGAACAAGCTGCGATCACAATCGCATCTAAGTTTGCAAGATCCTTGCTTATGAATTCAATACCTTGGGCTGAGCAGAGAAACGGATGAACCTTGGCTTCGATTCCAAATTCTTGGCTCACAGCCTTGAGCTTTTCAACGTCGAGCTTTCCTATATCGCATCCGGTGCATATGTAAACACCGACCTTTTCCATAAAATCACCTCTTTGCGAATTGAATTGCCTTCAACGCAGCAGAAGTTGCGGTTTCGTTTGAGAACATCACATCCAAGGGTTTCATCGCAACTCCAGCTGGGATTATTCCTGGTTTTTCCCTGACAAACCCATACTCGTCGACTTCTATTCCCGCGATTGGATTTTCTGCAAGCGAAGGTTGCATCCCCGTCGCGAGAACGAGCATGTCCACTTCTTTGTGAATCTTTTGCCCTGTAGCGGTATCTTCTGCAGTAACTAATACCTTTCCATCCTTTTCTTCGACTTTCGCAACCTTTCCCTTTATCAACTCTATGCCTTTCTCCTTCGCAACCTTTGCAAAGAAATCTTCGTATCTTCCAAAGGCGCGGATGTCAATGTAGAAGATGTATATCTTTGCATTTGGATACTGCTCACGAACGTAAGTTGCTTGCTTCAAACTCGCCAAGCAACAGACCGCAGAGCAGTAGGGCAAGTGGTTCTCGTCTCTGCTTCCAGCGCATTGGGCAAAGGCTATCGAGTTTATCGGATTTCCATTTGCAAGGATTTTTCCATTCGTAGGTCCATTCAGCGAAGCAAGTCTTTCGAACTCCATGTTTGTGACAACGTTCTTGAACTTCCCATAGCCAAGGTTCGCGATCTTTCTCGCTTCGTATGGTTTCCAGCCAGTTGCAACGATTATTGCCGAGACTTTCAAGTTCAAAGTTTTTTCTGTCTCGTTCAGATTTATCGCATTGTATTTGCAAACCTTAACGCATTCCCCGCATTTGTTGCATTTAAACTCGTCAATCGCATATATGAACGGCATCGCCATCGTATGTGGTAAGTATATCGCCTTTCTCTTGCTCAAACCAAAGTCGTATTCGTTCTCAACTTCCACTGGGCAAACTTCTTTGCATTTGCCACAAGCTGTGCAGTTCTCGTTCACAAACCTTGGTTTAATCCTTAAATTCACGGAGAAGTCACCTGCGCTACCACTTATGCTCATTACTTCGGTGTTCGTGAAGAATTTCAGCTTTGGATTCGTTCGCATTCTCCTATAAAGTATCTCGAGTCCGCAGAAGGGTGGACAAAGCTTTGGGAAATACTTGTTCAGCTGAGCAACTCTGCCACCAAGAAAAGGTGTTTTTTCAACGAGAACAACGCTATAACCAGTTTCTGAAGCTTCTACTGCAGAAGTCAGTCCTGCGATTCCTCCACCGATAACAAGGATTTCTCCCCCCATATCGACACCTTCGCAATTCAGAGTTTTGGTGCTTAATAAAGATATCGAAAATCGATCTGAGCTCTCGCTTTTCCTAAGGATGCTTTTATCAGGTTAAAAAAAGTAAAAATTCAATGTCCTGGGATGTCCGCGAGGTATCTTCTGAACAACGCGTAGAAGAGCGCTGTAAGAAATACGAGAACGCTTATAAGAAGGAACGCCAAGATCACGAAAACTGCGATCATCGGCACTTCTATGTAGAGGTTCGTGAACGCGCTGAAGTGAAGTCCCTCGTTGCCGAGAACCACGATGTATGGATACCTCGCGCCACCGTTCATGAGCTCGCCGAAGAAGACCGCAGAAAGGGATAAGAGTGCAAGGAGGGTTGGAGATCCCCTTTTAACGTATGCAACAATGCTAAGGGCTACCAACAGAGCAACAACTGTGATTTTTGCTACGAAAACTGGTAAGAAGTTCCCGAAGGTTATGCTCTGGAAGATGTAGCTCGAGAAAGAAGCGTGCGATAGCCAGTAAAGGATCCCGATCGGAATTTGAGCAATCAAGAACGTGACACCATATCTGTAGCCGATCTTCAATCCCCTCTCGTCTTTTTCAAGCGATGTCAAGAAAGCTACAACAAATCCGCCAACCGAAAGCGAAGCAAAAATCGTGTGAAGATAAAGCAACCAGAACATCACGCTCGCGTATGCTGTGAAGGGGCTTGCAAATCCATGGGCGATGAACTCGGCAACCGCGGTAGGTGAAGTTATCTCGGAGAACACCGCTCGAAAGCCGAACGGAATCAAGAAGCCTGAGATTGCCATTATCATACCAACAAGGCTGTGAGTCCTTGGATGAACTTTTCCCCAGGTATACCAGAAGATTCCGATGCTTGGAATTCTGACCATTATCGCTATTAGAGCTATTAGCAAAGGCGTAAATAGAACGTTCGTCGCAAGAGCTGTTAATCCAGGGAAGAATCCCGCAAGAACCACAGTTATTATCGTTCCCCACACCCCGGAGAAGAGCTCGAAAACCACGAGTATCCTAAAGGCTTTCCTCGCAAATCTCTCAAGATAGGCGTCGCCTTTGAGATAAGCCATCATCCTCGAGTAAGCGGTTATCCATCCCGTTCCCATGGTTATTGAAACGAAGATAACGTGGAGGAGAACCGAGAAACCGAGCAAAAAGAACGGAAGATCACTCATTCTTCTCACCCCTTAACAACTCCAAGAACCTTATCTCCCTTTTCGCAACGATCAGCATCGCGTATATTCCCGACAGAGCTATCGCCAAGATAACCAACGCCATGAATGCCAAAAACTGCGGTGTTAGAGCGTATCCAACAATCGTAACCAGCTCTTCTGGGTAAAGAAGCCCATAGACAGTCCAAGGTTTTCTTCCAACTTCTCTAACAAACCATCCAAGCGCTGAAGGTATTGCAGAACCGAGAAAGATCGCAATAGAGAGAATTAACAAGGTTTTGTCGCCAAGAAATCTGTTGAAAAGATTTGAAAACCTCTTGAACTTCAGCGAGACGAAAAGTGAAATCGAAGCCAAAAAGCCGATAACGCCGAAGAATATCTTTGTGTAATAGCTCACATGGACGACTTGAATCTTTGAAATCGCCTTTTCAAGGTCTGAAAGACAAACGTCCCTTAGATTTGCATCGTAAACCGCTGATACTTTCTTGGCATCGACCGTAACACCGACTTCCTTTGCTATCAAAAGAACTTTTTCCTTGCTCAAACCCACTGAGTTCGCGAGATCTCCGAGCTTCGCGTTGCCGTGAAGGTCACAACTACTCTTGAGTTGATCAAATCCAACTATTTCCTTAGATGGGTCGCCATATGCAACAAAGGCGATCAACGGGTTTTTGTAACTCATCAATGCGTTCTCCATCATTGCAAACTTACTTGGATTGAATTCCACGACACTTGCACCCATTAGATGGCCAAAGATAGTTGGTTGAACTAAGAAGAGAACGAGAACGATCGGTGCAACAACTCTTATGGTTTTCAGGTGTCTCTCTTCCTTGCTCTGATGATATCTTATCGCATAAGCCAATAGCGCAATAGACGTGCCAACAAGGAAAGCGGCAAAGAGGTTGTGGAGAATCGAAGCCAAGGCATAAGGGCTAAGAAATGCTACGTAGGGGTCGAAAAGAACTATTCCAAGTTTTGCAGAAACCTCTGGGATCTGAATTATCGCTTGAATCGGTATGCCAGTAGCTAAGGCAAGTATTTTAAGCGCCAAGAGCTTTTCAACGTCCGTAGAGAGTGGTCCAAACTCGGGCATGAACGGATACAGGGCTTTTGCAACGATTCCCGTGCCCCATGGAGCTATGAGCCAAGAGTTCACTGCGGTGATGAGAACCCCAGAAAAGACTGCGAAGATCCAGTAAACTGCGAGGATCAAAAAGCTTTTAATCGGCTTTATTTTTCCAAGCGTCACTATGAAAAGAACGAGAAAAGCGATTTCCAAGGCAAAAGCTACGAGCTCAAGCGCTAAGGGAACAAAGGCGAAGGTTGCGATCGCAATTATCGTTCCCGGCCAAGCTTGAACTAAGCCAAACTCGACAAGGGTTCCGGTTATCGCCCCTAAGGCGAAGTTCACAGCTAAAACAGATGTAGCGATTTTTGCACTTCTAAAGTAATCCTCGTCACCGGTTTTGTCGTATTTATAAAGAAGAGCCATTATCACCAATGGAAACCCAAGCGTTATGCTCACGAACAAAGCATGGAAGTATACGCCAAGCGCTGAAAGAGCTAACATGCCTTCGAGCATGCCACCACCTCTTCAAACTTTTTGTTTACAATATTTAAGAATTACTTAGTGAATATAATCTTTTTTGTTCGATTTTCGAACCATAGTAATTTAAACTGAAAGTTCGACACAATTCGTGGAACCGATAGCCTTAGCCATTGTCATTATATTTTTAGCGACTTCTTTCCTAATCCAAATTATGACAAAAGATAGAGAATATGCGGTTTTTTTGGCGATACAACTCGCAAAAAACGGTTTTAGATTTCCCTGCAGATTTATAAGGGATTTCTACGGCTATGTTTTGAACGAGCACCAGAGGAGATGCGTTAGAGAGATCATAGAGTGCGAGCTCGACTGCGTTGATTGCCTAACAAATCTCAAAGAGGTTGAAGCAAGTAATATATTCTCAGCATAGATTCAGAGAGCATGGAAAAAGAGTACAAAGCAATAGAGATCGAAGAGAAGTGGCTTAAGCAGTGGGATGAAAAGATGTATTACTTCGACTGGAATTCGAAGAAACCGCACTACATCATCGACACTCCTCCACCTTATCCAACCGGCTCCTTCCACATTGGTCATGCTCTGAATTGGTGCATCATCGACTTCATAGCTCGTTACAAGAGGATGAACGGCTACGAGGTTATGTTCCCCCAAGGTTGGGATTGCCATGGATTGCCAACCGAGGTAAAGGTGGAAGAAAAGTATGGGATAAGGAAGAACGAGATCGACAGAGAAAAGTTCAGAGAACTGTGCGTCAGATTCACGGAGGAGAACATAAAAAAGATGCGTTCTACGGCGAAGAGGCTTGGTTTCAGCATAGACTGGAGCAAGGAATACATCACGATGTATCCAGAATACTACGTAAAGACTCAGCTTTCCTTCCTTAGAATGTTCAAAAACAACTCGATCTACCGTGGGTATCATCCAGTCGTCATCTGCCCGAGGTGTGAGACAACTATAGCGCTTGCGGAGATCGAGTATAAAAAAGGAAAGACGAAACTAAACTTCATAAAGTTCTCCGACGAAGTTGTAATTGCAACGACTCGTCCAGAGCTAATTCCCGCTTGTGTAGCTTTAGCGGTTAATCCAGAAGATCAAAGGTATTCGAATCTCATTGGAAAAAAGGTCAAGGTTCCAATTTCCGAAAAGGAAGTTGAGATAATCCCAGATGAAGCTGTAGATCCGAGTTTTGGCACGGGAATCGTGATGATCTGCACGTTTGGCGATCGACAAGACGTGAAGTGGTGGAAGAAGCATCGCCTTGAGATGCGGGTTGTGATAAACCGTGATGGAACTTTGAACGAGCTTGCGGGGAAATACAGGGGACTGAAAATAGCTGAAGCGAGAGAGAAGATAATCGAAGATTTTAAAAAAGAGGGTAGATTGCTGAAACAAGTTGATATCGAGCACAGCGTTGGCGTTTGCTGGCGTTGTAAAACCCCAGTGGAGATATTCCCAGCAGAGCAGTGGTTTGTTAGGGTTGATAAGGAAAAAGTGCTCGAGATGGCGCAGAAGATCAAATGGGTTCCAGATTTCATGTTTGAACGCCTTAGAACTTGGGTCGAATCGATGGAATGGGATTGGGTCATAAGTAGGCAGAGGGTTTTCGCAACTCCGATTCCAGTTTGGTATTGTAAGAAATGCGGGAAAACAATGGTTGCAGAAGAAGAGTGGTTACCAGTCGATCCAACGAAGGATAAGCCAAAGAAGCGTTGCGATTGCGGTGGTGATGAGTTCGAAGGAGAAAAAGACGTGCTCGACACCTGGATGGATTCAAGCATAACACCCTTGGCCATCGTAAACTGGCCCAATACAAAAGAGTTTCCGGTGTCGCTTCGCCCACAAGGGCATGACATCATAAGGACTTGGGCTTTTTACACGATTCTGCGCTCCATGGAGCTGATGAACGAGATCCCATGGAGGGAGATCGTGATCAACGGTATCGTGTTTGGCGAAGATGGCAGAAAGATGAGCAAGAGCATAGGTAACGTGATAAGCCCAGAGGAAGTGTTTGAAAAATACGGCGCGGATGCACTTCGCCAATGGGCTGCAAGCGGAGTGATTGGTGAAGACTTGATCTTCAGCTGGAGAGAAGTAGTTGCGTCGAGTAGGTTCCAACAAAAGCTGTGGAGCGTTGCAAGATTTGCACTCATGCACATTGGCAACGGAAAGGCGGATAACTTGAGAATTGCGGACAAGTGGATAATATCAAAGCTCAACAAACTGATAGCCTTTGTCCGCGATGCCATGGAGCGCTACAGATTCGACGAAGCACTCAAAGCCATAAGGGGCTTTGTCTGGTATGATTTTGCTGACAACTACATAGAACTCGTGAAGGGAAGACTTTACTCCAGAAAAGAAGCGGAGTCTGCGAAGTTTACGCTTGAATACGTGCTTGACAGAGTTCTAAGGCTTCTCGCTCCAATCACGCCCTTCATAACCGAAGAGATCTGGAGCAAGTTCAGAAGCGGTAGCATCCATATGCAAAGCTATCCTGAAGTTGAAAAGGAGTTCGTCGATGAAAACGCGGAAAGAGCTGGGGAAGAGATGAAGGAAATTATTTCTGCGATAAGGAAGTTGAAACACGACAAGGGGCTTGCTTTGAATGCTCCGCTCAAAAAGGTGATAATCTTTACAACTCTCGAACTCGACCCACTCGATCTCGGCTTCGCAACGAACTCAGAGGTTGAGATAACTAAGGAGATGCCGATGGTGAGAGAAGAGATAACCAAGATAAAGCCGAAGTTCGCGATAATTGGACCAAGCCTTAAAGATAAGGCGAAGCAAGTCTTGAAGATCGTAGAGTCGCTGAGCAAGGAAGAAAAAGAGAAACTGTTAAGTGAGGGTCTTGAAATCAATCTAAACGGTGAAAAGATAGCACTAAAGCCAGATTGGTTTGATTTTGAAGTTAAAAGGATCGTCGAGGGATTAGAGGCGGAGAAGATAGATACGAAGAGTAGCGTGGTGTTCGTTTCATGTTGAACGAAATTCTCGGCTTTTTTCTACTCCTCGTTTGTTTCTTTGGAATAACCCTTGCTCACAAGTTCTTCGGCAAAGCTGGGCTCTTTGCTTGGGTTGCAATTGCGGTGGTGATAGCGAACATCCAAGTCACGAAGATAATCGAAGTCTTCGGACTCGTTACAGCAATGGGAAACGTGATATACGGTTCCATTTTCCTCGCAACCGATGTATTGACAGAACGCTATGGTGTAAGGGAAGCGAGAAAAGCCGTGTTGTTGGGCTTCTTCGTGATGGTATTCGCAACGATTACGATGCAGTTGACGATTTTATTTGAACCACACGAAAGCGACACGATAAGCCCAGCAATGGCTCAGGTCTTTCAGTTCATGCCTTCTGCAATGGTTGCGAGTCTAAGTGCATACATCATTTCCCAGCTTCACGACGTCTGGGCATTTGAAATGTGGAAAAAGAAGACGAATGGAAGATTTCTTTGGCTCAGAAACAACGCTTCAACAATGGTTTCGCAGTTCATAGACAACGTCACGTTCACACTGCTTTTCTTCGTCGTCTTCAACCCAGATTTTCTCGCACTTCTTGGCTGGAAGGGTGTCTTCGAGATATTCATAACTTCCTACGCGATGAAGTTCGTTGTAGCGTTGCTCGACACTCCGTTCATGTATCTCAACGCATCTCTGAGCGTTGCTGAATAATGGCTAACAAAAGCGCAATTAATTTTTTAAATTTTACGTAGATTATAAAACATGCGGTGGATTCCAAGCGGAAAACTTCGGAACCTTGGTAAGGGACCAGAACTTAGGATCTTTGCATTTCTATTGCTACTCGGATCCATAGGATTCTCCGTGAACTACCTCGACCCCGGGCTTGATGCGCTCTTTGTAGCGTTTGTCCTTGGAATTTCTGTCGGTTACTTTTTGGATAAAGAGGCTAAAAAAGTCGTAAACAA
>CALIUJ010000072.1 GCA_938048785.1 uncultured Archaeoglobaceae archaeon
AAGAACAGTCTCAATTATCGTCCTCACGTCCGCATCTGTCACTCTTTTTCCTTTATCTCCGAGCTCCTTTATTCTTGCCAAGATCTCTTCCAACTGGTTTGGATTTGCGGAGTATCCAAGCTCTTTGAGAATCGCTTCAACACTCGCCTTTCCAGCGTGTTTACCAAGAACTATCACCCTCTTCCTTCCTACGGTCTCTGGAGATATCGGCTCGTATGTTCGTGAATCCTTCAAAAGCGCTGAAGTGTGTATTCCGCTTTCGTGCGTAAAGGCGTTATCTCCTACTATCGGCTTATTTGGCGGAACGACAACTCTTGTTAGCTTTTCTACGAGTTTAGAAGTTGGATAAAGCTTTTCTTTGTTTATCTCAAGTTTTAAATCGTACAAAAATTCGAGAGCCATGGTAACTTCTTCGAGTGCTGCGTTTCCAGCTCTCTCTCCTATGCCGTTGATCGTCGCGTGAAACTCGTTTGCCCCGTTTATCACCGCCTGAACCGTGTTCGCAGTTGCAAGCCCAAAGTCATCGTGGCAGTGAATTGCAACTGGCTTCTTAAGTTCCATCTTAAGCCTCTTAATAACATCCGCAGTTCTCTCTGGGGTTAAAACTCCAACTGTATCCGCAAAAGTTAGTCTATCTGCCTTAGCCTCTTCTCCCGCTTTCAAAAGGGAGATGACAAAATCGAGATCTGCTCGAGATGCATCTTCTGCGCCAAATTCAACAATTAACCCCCTTTCCCTCGCATATTCAATCGCTTCAACGCTTTTTTCGACCACAAAATCCTTTCCTTTTCCCGGAAACTTTACTCGAATGTGATAATCGGAAGATGGTGCAACCATGAATATCGAATCCGCGTTCGCATCTGCTGCGGAGTCTATGTCTTCTTTTTTTATCCTTGCAAAACTGCAGATCTCTGCCTTGAGACCGCGTTGCGATATCTCCTTTATAGCGTCGAAGTCCCCTTTTGAAGCAATCGCCGTTCCCGCTTCGATCACGTGAACTCCCAATAGGTCGAGAGCCTCTGCTATCATTACCTTTTGCTCCACAGTAAGAGATACTCCTGGCGTTTGTTCCCCGTCTCTAAGCGTCGTGTCGAGCACCAATACTTTCACACTGCAAGGACGGGGATAAGGTTAAAAAAGCTTGTGCATAGCTACATTGATGGACATCGAAAAGTTTGTAGATCTTGCAAATCGAAGAACTATGGATCCAAAAGAGCTTTGCAAGATTGGAGAAAAAATTTTAGAGGCTGTTGAAGGAAAAGACCGTGGAAAAGTTCTTGGAACACTTGGAAACTTGTATTACGATCTTCGGGAGTTTGAAAAGGCGGAAAAGTGCTATCTCGAAGCGCTTGAGATTTACATAAAACTCGCAGAAGAGAACGAGGAGCTGATGAGAGATGTCGCGGGTTGTCTCTTCAACCTTGGAAACCTCTATCAGGTGTCGAAGAAGTTTTTAGATGCTAAGAAGTGTTACTCTGATGCGATCGCAGTTATGGAATTCGTGCAAGATTCCGATCTCAGGGCTGAAATTTACTCCGCGAGTGGAGTGCTTGAGATAAAGCTTGGAAACTACGAGATCGCAGAAGAACTGCTAAGAAGGGCATTAGAATTAAGGAATGATGTAAAAGTGATGAACAATCTTGCAATCGCGCTGATGAGGCGAGGAAAGAAACAAGAAGCTGAAAAAGTTTTGAAAGATGCTTTGAAGCTTGGGAAAGATTTTGCGATTATACAAAACCTCCTCACGCTTGGAGCGATAAGCTTTGAAGAGATCGAAAATCTCGATCTACCGATCGAAATCCTTGCGAAGGTCAAATACTTGAAGGCAAAAAAGCTAGAGAAAGAAGGGAAAGATGCGAGCAAAGAGTTTTTCGAAGCGGGATGCTTGGGTTTTCTCGCCATAAGAAGTGGATTCGAAAGTATCAACTACATGCACTGCCTCGACAAAGCGATGGAGAACGAGGACATATCCAAGCTCGCAGGTGGGATCAAAAAACTAATCCTAAGGTATTACTACAACGCCAACGTTGATGTCGAGAGAGAAATGCTGGAAAAGATAAATAGAGGTGATTTCGGACAAGGTGTCTTAGCTCTCGTGCTTAGAACGATCGCCGAGGATATTAAAAGACTCTCTTAACTTTTCATAGGTCTCCTCGAGTGCTTCTGGAACTATCTGCACGTCTGCAAGGACTGGCATGAAAGATGTGTCGCCATTCCACCTTGGAACTACGTGAATGTGCAAATGTTCTGCAATTCCAGCCCCTGCAACTTTTCCAATGTTTACACCAACGTTGAAGCCATCTGGGTTCATGCAGTGCCTTATCGCTTTGATCGCGAGGTTTGTTAACCGCATCATTTCGACCATTTCTTCCTCACTGAGATCTTCGAGGCTCGCCAAATGGCGATTTGGGCAAACCATTACGTGTCCAGGGTTGTATGGGTTTCTGTTCATTATCACATAGCTTTTTTTCGCCTTGTGAACGACAAGAGCTTCTCTTTCATCCATCTTCAAAGCGTTGCAAAAAACACAGTCTCTCGGCTTAGGTGCTAAGATGTAGCGAATCCTCCAAGGTGCGAAGATGCGTTCCATAAATTTGCTTCCTCTTTAAATATTTACGATTGTCCTCTCGAGTCTGAGAAACTCCTCGTGCAACTGAGCCTTGAGTTTCTTCAGAACCTCTACTGGATCCTCTGCCGTGTATTTGTAACCAATCCACCCCTCTTCTACAAGCCTTCTTTTCACAATGCCACGCATCGTTAGCTCCTTCAGCCTGTCTCTTACGAACCTCGTCGATAGATTTAGTTCCTTTGCGATCTCCCTAACTCCAAGTTCTCGGTTCCTCAAAAGATTGTAAATCCTCACGTCCGATGGCTTTATCTTAATCCTTTCAAGTAGCTCTGCTATTTCCAGCAGCATCTCTTCACCCCAAATTGTTCGCAGGTATGAAGTTTCGAGTTCGTAAGATATTTAAACTTTGTGAAAGTGTAATTACCATGCTCGACAAGATTGCGATGTTTTCTCATCTTGTTAACCCAGTTACTAGGTTTGCCTTGAAGCAGTTCTCGGGCTACTGCGAAGAGTGTAAGAAGAACAGAGTTGAGATTGCGCTTGAGTTATTCGTCGGTGATCGCAACGATGCCTGCTGGAAATGCAAAACCGCTGAAAAGTTTATCGAACCGATTATCATCAAAGGTGCGGAGACTTTCAACGCGACTCCTGAAGAAATCAAAACGAAGTTTAAAGATCCCTACTGGAGGAAAGGACTTGCAAATGTCGTAAAAGGTCTTGCAGAGTTTGGAGTGCGGAAACCCTTTGTCCCAGGGGCTCCTTTTCAAGTGGTCTGGGATATAACGTATGCCTGCAATCTTAGATGCAAGCACTGCTACGCAACCGCTGGG
>CALIUJ010000073.1 GCA_938048785.1 uncultured Archaeoglobaceae archaeon
TGTTCTCTATGCAAAGCCATAGGTAAGCCATTTGCTCTGAGCTAAATGTCTTCCAGGCTATAAGATCGACTGGCGTAACTGGTTCCTCTCTGAACTTCCTTATCGTGAAAGTTGATCCGTGGTCAGTTACTTCTCTCGCAAGCGTTAGCTGTATTCTGCTCCCGTCTGGCATCGTGGCATCGACCATCGGCTCAGCAATGCTCAAGTGCTTCCCGCACTTCTGCGCTAAGTTCACAACAAATGAGTCGAGCTCGTCTTCTTGTTCGAAGACTACGTTTGTTCTCAGGTTCGTGTATTTTCTATGAAAAACGTAAATCGGGATTCTTGCACCATTGCATGAGATGTCTTCGATATTCGGATCGAACATAAGTGGAGTTATTCGATCGTAAAGCACAGTTCTCTTTACTATGTGGTAAAGGATCTTGTAGTAATCAGCCCCCTCCTTTTTTATTCTGAAGTCATCGAGTATTCTGTTCACCTTTTTTCTGAGGGCTCCAAATTTGTCTCCGATTTCTTGGGGACTTATTGGGTAGAACTCGAGCTTTTTAACGATCTCCTTAACGAGTTTTGAATCTTCTTCGCTAAGCAAAGGTTCGTTCACAAAGTATGAGAACTCGTTGTCCTCTTCACTGTACAATATGTGCACACTTGCAAAAACGAACCTTGAGTGAACCGGATATTTTTCTACTTCAAACCAACCATCAGGAGCTTTAAAATCCTCCATCAACTTTTTAGACAGATTTCTCGTCGTTTCCTCGTCAAGCCATTCTGCTCTTGCGCCTCTCTTTATAATCTCAAACACTCCCGCGACTTGCTTTTTTCTTGGAAGAGTTATCCTGAATCTTGAGACCATGGTAGCAAACCTATATTTTAGAATAAAAAACTTCTCGTTCTAAGATTACAATCTTGCAAGCAAATACATGGACTGCGGAAAAGAATAAAATATAAATAATGTTGTTACTAACTGTTATCAATGGCGTCGCTTAAGGTCGCGAAGATCTTTGGGATAGACGTCAAGATCCACTGGAGCCTTTTTATCATAGTTATACTTCTTTTTGGATACTTTTACAGTTCAAGTAAGCCCTTTGGTTTTTCAGAACTTTCAGAACTTGAAAGGATTTTTTACTCCGCTCTTGCATCGATCTTTGTTTTTGTCGCAGTTCTCTTGCATGAGTTAGGTCACTCGATCGTTGCGATCAAATTTGGAATTGGTGTTCGCGAAATCCTCCTCTTCATCTTCGGCGGAGTTGCGATGATGGAAAACATTCCAAAAAATCCGAGACAAGAGCTCTTGATTTCAATTGCTGGACCCATTGTAAGCATTTCGGTCGCATTGATTAGTCTTTTATTGTCTTACTTGACATTTGGCGGTTTATCGACGTTTTTTTTAATCAGCGCTTACTTCAACGGCATCATCGCAGTTTTCAATCTGATTCCAGCTTTTCCGATGGACGGTGGCAGAGTTTTGCGAAGCTTTCTCGCGAGGAGAATGAGCTACGTTTATGCGACGAGAATTTCAGCAAACGTTGGAAAAGCGATTGCAGTTTTCATGGCAGTGTTTGGATTCTTCTACAACATCTGGCTTCTCCTCATAGCTCTCTTCATATACCTCGGTGCAACCGAAGAAGAAAAAATCGTCACCGCAGAAAGCCTTTTGTCGAGGTTTAGAATTAGAGACGTAATGACGTCGAACGTTTTATCCGTTGAGCCCGAGACAAAGGTTGCGGAGGTTATAGATCTGATGTTCAAACACAAGCACCTCGGTTACCCTGTGGTCAAAGATGGGGAGCTCCTTGGCATAGTGACGCTTACAGATCTCATAAAGGCAGATAGAAATGCAAGGATTGAGGAAATAATGGCAAGGGATGTTATAACCTTGAAGCCAGACCAAAGCGCTTTTGATGCCTTCAAGCTCATGGGTGAAAAGAGAATCGGTAGGATACCGATTGTCGAAGAGGGTAAGTTGGTTGGAATCGTTACGAGGAGCGATCTGATGAAACTCAAGGAAATAATCGAGATCCTCGAGGTGTCGGGATGGAAAAGAAGTTAGTAATAATCGGCACCGCACACGTTTCGCAGAAGAGTGTAAACGAAGTCTTAGAAACGATAGAGAGAGAAAAGCCAGAAGCAGTTGCAGTAGAACTTTGTCCAAGGAGATACAACGCTCTGCTTGGTAGAAGGGAAGAAATAAACTTGATGGATGTGCTTAAAAAGGGGGACGTTCTCCTCATACTAATACAGATCCTATTGGGTTATTTTCAAAGAAAAGTCGGTGAAGAAACCAAGGTCAAACCGGGAGAAGAAATGCTCTTTGCGATTAAAAAAGCCCGTGAGATAGGGGCGGACGTTATATTAATAGACCGAGATATCGCGATAACCTTTAAGCGTCTCTGGGGAAGGATGAACTTTTTCGAGAAGCTGAAGTTCTTTTACCATCTCCTCAGAGGTTTTACTGGCAAGTCTGAGAACGTGGATGAGATGCTAAGGGAGGATGTGATAGAAACGCTCGTTAAAGAGTTTCGGAAAATCTCGCCCAAGGCTGCAGAAGTTTTGATCGATGAAAGAGATGCCTTTATGGCTTTCAACCTGAAAAAAGCGCTTGAAAGATACAACAGCGTTGTTGCAGTCGTCGGAGCAGGGCACAAAAAGGGGATCTTGGAATCGTTGCACAAAGACATCAACGTAACCGAGTTAACGCATGTTAAGGAGGGAAAAGGGCTAAAAATAGCTTCAATCGTTTTTGCAGTATTTGTCATTGCCTTCTTCTTGACAACAGCAATAATTGCAGTTGAACTGTTTTACCAAGCATTCTTGTACTGGTTTCTGATCAACGGAACTCTTGCTGCGATTGGTGCAATCACCGCAAGGGCGCATCCTGTATCTGTTTTAGTAGCATTTCTTTGCGCTTGGTTCACATCTTTGAATCCATTAATTGCTGCAGGTTGGTTTTCTGGATTCACAGAAGCTTGGATAAGAAAACCAAGTTTTAGCGATTTAGAGAATATCTTCAAAGCTGGAAACTTCAGGGAAATGTGGGAAAACAAGTTCTTTCGTGTAATATGCGTTGCAGCGTTCACGAACGTTGGGAGCACGATCGGCACGATCTACGGTAGCTACTACATAATAACGAACTTTGGCGTCGATTTTGCCAAGGTCGTTTCGAATCTCTTTGCCCTATGATACGAGTTCAACCACTTGGAAAAGTAAGCGAGGAACTGATGAAATGGCTTGCGGGAGAGTTGGAGAAAAAGTTTTCGATAGAAGTCAAAGTTCTACCACGGATGGAAATCCCCAAGGCTTGTTTTGACAACAGAAGAAGTCAATTCAATTCTACTTGCATCCTTTTCTCATACAACGCTGAAGAAGTAACTCTGCTCGTAACCTCTGAAGACATCTACGCACAGGGCATGAACTTTGTGTTCGGCGAAGCAGAGATTCGAGGAAAAAGGGC
>CALIUJ010000074.1 GCA_938048785.1 uncultured Archaeoglobaceae archaeon
CTCGTGGCAAAGGCTATTTCAAGATCTCTACTTGTTAAAACCGCTATATTTGGCTCAGATCCAAACTGGGGAAGAATAATATCCGCAATCGGATACAGCGGTGCTGAAGTCGATGAAAAAATAACAATTGTGTTTGAAAACGATGAGCGTAGCGTAAAGCTCGTAGAGAATGGTTTAATCACGGGAAAGGAGAACGAAGCGAGGGAAGTGATGAGAGGGGATTTCAGAATAATCGTCGACTTGCACAAAGGAGATTACGAAGACTTTGCAATTGGCTGTGATCTAAGCTACGAATACGTGAAGATAAACTCCGAGTACACGACTTAGAGCTCGATCGTGTGCGTTTCCTTAACGACGTTGAGCACAAGCATCGTGTATGTTTTTTTAACGCTTTTCATGCTCAAAAGCCTTTTAACAAACTCATCCAAACCCTTTCTACTCTCGAACTTCGCAACCACCAAGATGTCGAAGTCTCCTGTGACGTCGTAAACCGCTGTTACGTTCTTTTCCTTCGCGATCTCTTTTTCGATTTCGACGATCTGCCCACCCTCTGCAGTTATTCCGATGATCGCAGTTAGATCGTAGCCGAGCGTTGAATAATCGATGACCGGGATGAACTTCTTTATGATCCCAAGATTTCGAAGCTTGTTGATCCTGTTGTAAACCGTTCCCTCTGCAACTCCAACTTTTTCTGCGATTTCCTTCAGACTTTTTCTCGCATCTTCCTGAAGCTCCTTGATTATCTTAACGTCGACTTCATCGATCTTTGCCATTGAAAAATATTGTCGACCTTTTTAAAATTTTTGTCGACTCTCCTTCACAAAAAACAACAGGATCAGAGAAACGATTGAAGCGATTAGACAGAACTCAAAAGAAAGCTTGTAAGCTTCAACTGGATATTTATCTCCGATTTTTCCCACGGAGTCCATGAGATAACCCATTATGGTCTGAAAAACTCCCGCGCCAACGAAGGGAAAGACGTTTATCAAGCTGACGGCAAGAGCTGTCATCCTCAGCGGGAATTGTTCTTTCACCATCGTATACGCAATCGGTCCAGCGCTTGAAAAGAAGCCGAGCATGAAAGATATAATGCTGAGCTCAACTATGCCGAGCTTTTCTGGAAAGAGAACGAGGGGTAACCAGAAAATCGTAAATCCAATTCCGCTCAGGATCATCAAGGCTTTTCTAAGTCCAATTTCGTCTGAAATCCTCCCAAGTAAGGGTGCGCCAACGATTGCGCCGATTGCGAAGAGCATTAGAATTGTTCCAGCGGTTGCCTTCGAAAGACCTGCAACGTCGACGAGAAAGGGACCTCCCCATAGTCCCTGAAAGCCCATGACGATGCCATATCTAAGCATCGCGGAAGTTGCGAGTAGCCAGAGGGTCAAATTGAACAAGAGTTTGAAGTCCTCTCTCTTTAAATTCTCTTTTCTAAACTCTGGCGGAGCATCTTTTACGAATAAAAGACAAAGAAGTAGCAGTGACGCGGTTACGAAGGCGACGATTGCAAAGGATGCCCTCCATCCGAAGTTCTCTATCGACAAAGCGAGTGGATACGAAGAAAAGATTGCCCCAAGGTTGCCAATCGCAAAAAGAATTCCCATCGCGGTTGCAAACTCGTTTGCTTTGAACCACTGCGACATTATCTTCACAGTTGGAATGTAAACTCCAGATACACCGATGCCAATGAGAAAGCGAGAAAAGACTGCAAACTCAAAACTGGGCGCAATTGTAAATAGCAGAATTCCGATTAAAGCTAGAGAGGTAAACGCGACAACTACTTTCTTCGCCCCCTTAACGTCGCTGAGAAAACCAACGGGAATTTGGAGGACCGCGTATGGATAAAAGTAGAGCGATGAAAGAATCCCAATTGCAAGCGCTGAGACGGAGAATTCAAGCATCAGATCATTCGCCATCACCGCCGGAGAAGTGCGGTGGAAGTAAACAAAGAAGTATATGCTCGCAAGTATCGCAAATATCAGCCACTTACTCGATCTCAAACCTGAGTATCGCACAGATACCACCGAGCTTTGAGACTATCTCTCCCGGCTCAAACTCTGAGCTGAGGATCACAACCTTACCACCCATTTCTCTAACTTCCTCCATGAAACCATCGATGTCCCAATTCTCCCTCTCTCTCAGCAAGTAATCATCGGAAACCAAAAGCGTTTCTATCGCCCCATACTCCTTTGCAGTTCTAACGTTCTCAATACCATAAGCTACCTTCTCGCCCTTTGAAATTCCTTCAAGTAGTTTTTCAACGAGTTCCGCTTCTTCTGCAAGCCTAATTTCGCCTACGAGCTTATCAATCGCTCTTCTACGAACGACTTCAACGAATCCTCGTGTCCCTATGGATGAAGTGTCCACAACCATCGCTTTCTCCGCGAGCTCGGGAGATTTCGATGCGATGAAGTTATGAAAATCCTTCTTTGCAAACCCCGGACCAGCGATCACGAGGAATCTGAAGCTCAAGTTTTTGAGCTTTTCTAAAACATGGGCAAAGAATTCTTCTCTCGTTCCATCGTAGTCCTTAGAATAGCTTTTTCGCTCCTCAAAAATCTCCTCCACTCCCCACTCTCTCAAAACACCCGCGATGGCTTCTCCTTCTTCTATGGTTAGTATGACCACCTCCGGTCTCTTGGACTGTTCAACCGCCTTTCTCAACCTCGCCATTTGTTCTTTTTTCCACTTTTTCACTATGCTTAGTTCCTTTCCCACGGTTACATTCAGCGTGTGAAAGCCAGAAGCTTCAATACCCGCTATTATCTTGCCAACGACCCTAAGTCTGTTCGCAAACTTGTGAAACTCGACTCTTTCGACTTCAATTCCGATACGAACGACTACAAGCTCCTTATCGCTCCTAAGCTTGTCGTCGCTTTGCGTTGCACGCTTCGTGACCGAAAAAACAATGTCGCCCTTTTCTATTATGAACTTCAGATGCCAAAGGTCTTCAAGGGTCTCGGGAACAAGCTTTATCTCCCCCGCATCTCCCCGCAAGTTCTCTTCGATGATCTGCACAAAAAAATTGGCTCTCGATTTTTAAAACAGTGCCTAAAGTCAACTCTTCAATAACTTTTTCAGCTCCTCCTTTATCTCTTCCACACTCTTGCCCTCGAATCCAAAGTAAGAAGCAAAGGCTGGAGTCGTGGTTAGAATCGTAGACCTTCCCTTTTTCTCAGCACTTATGAGCTTTAACTCCTGAAGCTTCTTCACGTGCTCGTAGCACTTGTTTCCACGGATCTTCGCAAGCTTTGCGAGCGTTATTGGTTGTTTCAAAGCAATGACTGCGAGTGTTCTCGTCGTTCCCTTGTCCAAATCTCTTTCTGTGAATCTTTCAACGATCTCCGCGAAGTCTTGCTTAACCCTCATCAGATAGCGATCCCCAATTTTAACGATTTCGATCGCAGAATCTATGGATGCGTATTTCTTCGCAACGCCCTCTATTGCCTTTTCAATCACTTCTTCGCTCTCCTTGAGCATCCTCGCTATCTCAGAGACTTTCAACGCAGAGGGTGCGGAAAAGAGAATCGCTTCGACAGCCTTCTCGATCATGCCCCAAACTTCTTCGCAACGTCGAGAAGATCAAAGGCTATGTTCAGCACATCCATTCCCCTAATCCTGCAAAGTCCACCTTTTGTTGCGGAAAACTCATCGAAAGTTGTAACCTCATCTCTGCGCACGTCTTCGTGGGCGATAGAGATTACCACCGGGTCCGCGGTGTGATCTCCGACCTTCACTGGTGTGGAGTGATCAGAAGTCACGATTAGACAGGTTTCTGAAAAGTCCAATTCCAATAGAGAGCTTAGATGAACATCGAGCTTCTCAACAAAGCCCACTTTCCCCTCGAAGTCCTTGTCGTGCCCAAATTCGTCGAAAGCCTTTATGTGGAGCAGAACTACATCGCTTGAGTCCAAGGATTTTATCGCAGAGCTAATCTTTGCATTCAAATTCGTCTCCTTGTTTCCAGTCGCGCCAGGTGGTGTGAAGACTTCACCACCCACGAGCTTTCCAACGCCTTTTATAAGCGCTGTTGCAGAAATGACCTTAAGCTTCAATCCAAACCTCTCTTTAAAACTCGGAACCTCTTTCATAACCCCAGCGCCACGCAAAAGGATTGCATTCGCCTTCTTTAATCCATTTTTCGCTCTCAACTCGTTAACCCAGTGCTTCTCAAGGACTTCATGTGCTTTTTGCATAAACTCGTTGATGATTTCCGCAACCTCTGCTCTGTCTGATTTGCACCTCTTCACCTTCTCCCCCACGAACTTTGGATCCGTGTCCGTCACAAAATCTGTGAAAAGTCCGCGAAAGACAACCGCTGCTCTATGTCCCGTCGCCTTTGCAACTTTAAATTCAATTGGTAAGCTTATTTCGTTCAAAGCCCTTACCAAGTCTTCGGTGTCTGCGATCCTTCCCGCCCTTCTATCGACAACGACTTTATCAAAAATGCTACCCTCTCCATCAACGGTTGCAAAGTTAGCTCGGAATGCAACATCCCCGGGCTTGAGCTCGAGCCCAACCCCTAAGGCTTCTATTGGTCCTCTACCCGTGTAGAACTTGTATGGGTCGTAGCCTAAAAGAGCAAGGTGACTCGTATCACTTCCCGGACGAATTCCTGGGGCTATTGTGTCCATGATGCCATTCACGCTGATCTCTGCAATTTTATCGAGGTTCGGTTTTTTTGCAACTCTTAGCGGAGTTTTCCCATTCAGTGGTCTGTCTGGCAATCCGTCGAGTATCAGCATAAGGACGGGCAACTTACCACCCAACGCTACTTTGAAGAAGAATTTATAAATTCATCGTCACTTGCGATGTGATTTGCGTTGTCGGCGGTGGTCTTGCGGGTCTTCGTGTTGGTTACGAACTCAAGGGAAATTCCGTAGTTTTCGAGGCTACGAAGATCGGTGGGTTGCTGAGGAGCGAAGAGATAGATGGCTTCACGTTCGACACCGGCGGATCCCACATAATCTTCTCCAAAGATCATGAAATTCTACAAGAGATGCTGAACTTCGTCGGAGATTACGTGGAGCACAGAAGAAGGGCGTTTATCTTCTACAAGGGAAGGCTCGTTAAGTATCCGTTCGAAAACGGAATTTTCTCGCTCCCTGCGCAAGAGAGGTTCGAGATCTTAAAAGATTTTGTTGAAAACCTTTTGAAAAAGAAAGAAGAGCCAAAGAATTTGCTCGAATGGTTTCGCTACGTCTTTGGAAATGCGATAACAGAAAAATACCTGAGACCATACAACGAAAAGATCTGGAAAAGGAGTCTTGAAGAGATTTCACTGGAATGGGTCGGTGGTAGAGTTCCAAATCCGCCGATCGACGATGTTCTAAGAGCATCAGTGGGAATTGAAACTGAAGGCTACACGCATCAGCTCCGTTTCTTTTATCCGCTCAGCGGTGGAATTGAGACTCTCGCAAAGAACGTTGCAAAAAAGGTCGATGTTAGAATGGAAGCGGTAAGAAAAATAGAGCTTGAGGATAAAATAGTCGTCAACGGTGAATACGAGTTCAAGAAGCTTGTCTACACAGCTCCACTGAAGTTTTTGCCCTCGATGCTCAAAGAGGCGAGAGAAATAGAGGAAGAGATCAAAAAACTCGAGTGCAATTCCATCGCTGTTGTGGGAATTGGTGTTAAAGGCAAAGTTCCGAATGTTCACTGGATCTATATACCACAAGAAGACATAGTTTTCCACAGAATTGCTTTTCTTAGCAACTACAGCCCAAACATGGCGCCAAAGGGTTGCGCAACGATAATCGCTGAAATTTCGAATCCAGAAAAGTTCAGCGAAGACGATGTGCTCGAGGGGTTGAGAAAAATAGGAATAGAGAACGAAGTAGAAGTTGTTAAAACTTGGAGGTGGGAGCACGCCTACGTGGTTTACGATCACGAGTATCGAAAAAACATAGAAAGGGTGAAGAAATTTTTAATCCAAAGAAATATAATTCCCTTTGGCAGATTTGGTGCTTGGGAATACTTGAACATGGATGCGGTTTGGAAAAAGGCAAAAAGTGTCGCATATGCGTGCTCTGATGGTGATACTGAACAAAGACAACGCTGAAAAGCTCAAAAAGTGCTTGGAATCCCTTGTAAATCAGAGTGCGAAGCTTTGCAATGACTTCGAGATTTTAATCCTCGACGGTGCATCCAAGGACAACTCGCTTGAAGTAGCGGAGCAATTCTCCAAAATATACCCATGCATAAAGTTCAAAGTTCAAGAAAAACTCGGAGGGACGGGATACGCAAGACGTGAAGCTTGCGATATTGCCTTAGAGAAAGGTTACGACGTCGTTATCTGGGGGGATTCGGAGAACGTTTACAGCAAAGACTACGTTGAAAAAATGTTAAAGGCGATCGAAGACTGCGATGCAGTAGGGGGGATTCCAGTTGTAAAAGGTGATTTCTTCGCACACGCCTTCGCATGGTATCATGCGCTTCACATAATATTCAAAATCTACGACAGACACATCCCCGGGAACAACAAGGCTGAGAAAACGAGGATATACGAAATTTGCAAGTATCCGGAGAGCAAAAGAGCGGACGACTACGGATTTTCACTGCTTCTGATGAAAAAGGGGATAAGAGTTAGACAGAAAATCATAGATGCAAAGGCTTTTGTTTCACTTCCAGAGAATCTAAGAGAAGTTCTTAAATGGCAAAAAGCCAGAGCCAGGGGTTGCGCTGAAGCGTTGCACTTGGTTAAATTCAAGCCCTACGACCTCGTAGCTTGGTCTCTTTTCTTGCCTCTGCTCGTTTTGTCTTCAATCACAGCCCCTTTTTCAGCTATCTCTACCGTAATTCTCTCAATTCTCATCGCTTTCTCTATTTGGATCTTTTTAAAGTCTTTGAAGTTCATCGAAAAACCGAGGAAATACTTCTTTTTCGCCCCGCTGATTGGGCTCGCAATATACTCGGCTTTTTCGATTCTTGGACTTTACCACTACTTGAGAAGGGGGAATTGATCAGAAACGCATATATTTCCTCCGCCATACGTCGCTTGAGCCGGGGTTGCCGAGTGGTAAGGCGCACGCCTGGAGAGCGTGTGGGCTTCGCCCGCGTGGGTTCAAATCCCACCCCCGGCGCTGATTCTCTGGTATCGAGGCTGTTCTCGTAAAGCATACAGATTTTATCTACTCTTATCCCATGCACGACACTCCCAGTGCGGTTAGAATTTCCAAAAACTGCAGTAGTATAGCTCTGGTAGCTGGTGCTTTGCTACTTGGCGGTGAGCATAGTGAAGCAGAGTAAGCTATGATGACTCATTCGATCCAACGATTCCCGGGTAGTATCCCCAGCTCTTGAAATTCTTATGGCTCGTAGTTTCTTCCCAGCGTTGATGTCATTTTTCCAATTTTTTAGCCTTATCAATGACCTTGCGGTAGTGCTGAGACTTTCAAAGCAGCAAAACCGTTTTACCACATACTGCACAGAAAAGAGGTGACTCAAATGGAAAAAATGGTCGTTATTGCGGTGCTAAGTGGATTAGCGTTCGCCATCCTGATAACTTCGCTTTACAGCTACCTGAGCCCTTCACCGATCTACCCATACGGCGGTATGAAGTGCTCTGGAAGAAACGGCTGGAATGGCTTTGGTTGTGCAGCGTATCTCTTTTACCCAAACACAGCTACAGCAACAATAACGATTGACAAAGCAGTGGAAATTGCCCAGCGATATCTAAATTCGCTCAATAATCCAGATTTAGCAGTTGGCGAGGTGGAGGAGTATTCACTGAATTTTTATGTGCAGTATTATGAGCGGAGTACAAATATAGGGGCTTTTGAAATGCTCATCGACAAATACACGGGCAGTATTTACCCCGAACATGGTCCCAACATGATGTGGAACACGAAGTATGGCATGATGAACGGAATGATGGGTAGACCCAGAGCACCCACAGCCAACATGTCGGTCACCGTAGACCAAGCCAGAGTCTATGCGCAACAATACCTAAACACCTACTATCCAGGCACAACAGTCGGGGAGATAAAACCCTTCTACGGCTACTACCATGTCATGGTCGAGTTCAACGGACGACCATATGGCATGTTAAGCGTCAACGGCTACACTGGGCAAGTCTGGTATCACACGTGGCACGGCACGTTCATCCAAGAGTTAGAGCTGTGATAAGTTTACGCTTTAAACAGTGGCACTCAAGCAGATCTCAACGGAATGACCACGAAAGTTAATTTTTTATGCCCATTATCCAAGGCTTTGATATGAAATACCTTGACTACGTTGCAAAAGGCTATGTGCCGAGTGACGAGGACGTTCTCGTCTCCTTCCTCGTGAAACCAGCAGAAGGGTTTGAAATAGAGGAGGTTGCGGGAGCCATAGCGGCGGAGAGTAGCACGGGAACTTGGACTGAGCTAACACCTTGGTATGATCAAAAGAGGGTTGAGAGACTGTCTGCAAAGGTCTATGAAATAAAAGAGTTCGAAGATCGCTGGATCGTTAAAATTTGCTACCCGATAGAACTTTTTGAGTTGCAAAACCTTCCATCTTTCCTTGCATCCGTTGCAGGAAACATCTTTGGAATGAGGAGAGTTGCAAAGTTGCGATTGGAAGACATAAGACTTCCAAAGGAGTTCTTAGAGAACTACAAGGGTCCTCTTAAAGGTTTGGATGTTAAGAAGATATTTGGAGTTAATAGGCCGATCTTTGGAACGGTTCCAAAGCCAAAAGTTGGTTACAGCGCAGAAGAAGTTGAGTCCCTTGCATACGATTTGCTCAGCGCGGGTCTCGATTTTGTAAAGGATGACGAAAACCTTGCAAGCCAAAGCTTTTGCAAGTTCGAAGATAGGTGCAAGAGGATAATGAAAGTGATAGAAAGAGTAGAGAAGGAGACTGGAGAGAAAAAGGTTTGGCTCGCAAACATCACCGCAGATGTCAGAGAAATGGAGAAAAGGCTTAAACTCGTTGCAGACCATGGAAATCCATACGTGATGGTCGACGTTGTTATAGTTGGCTGGAGCGCTTTGGGTTTCATCCGAGATCTCGCAGAAGACTTTGGACTCGCAATCCATGGACACAGAGCGATGCATGCTGCGTTTACGAGATACGACCATGGAATCTCGATGTTCACACTTGCAAAGCTTTACAGAATACTTGGCATCGATCAGCTCCACATTGGCACCGCTGGCTTTGGAAAACTCGAAAGCGCTAAGGATGAGGCGATTCAAATTGCAAACATGCTCAGGAGTGAGAAATTCGTGCCAAGTGATCAACTGAGGTTTGAACAAAACTTCTGGAATATAAGAAGGGGGATGCCAGTCTCCTCGGGTGGCTTACATCCGGGCGTATTGCCAAAGCTCGTAGAAGTGCTTGGAAAAGACGTTGTATTGCAAATCGGTGGCGGAGTCCTTGGACATCCAGACGGTGTGAAAGCTGGAGCTATCGCGGTGAGGCAGGCAAGTGAAGCCATAGAGCTTGGAGTAGACTTAGAGGAGTATGCAAAAAGCCATAAGGAGCTTGCAAGGGCTTTGGAAAAATGGGGGACTGGGGCTAAGATTTAACCCAATCGCAAAGCAACGCTGAGGAGCCAGAAATAATGCGTCTATACACGTTCGACGAGAACAACGTGGTAAAACTCTATGAGAGATACGCGGAAAACTTGGAAGCGTTGATATCTGAATTCAAAGAACGGATCGATAAAGAGTTGCGGGGAGAGCTTGAGATTGGCAGTTGTTTAAGCATTTTTAGAGTTGATCTTTCAGTCTATACTTACAATGGGCAATCTTTTTCGCGTATTGCATCGACAAAGCATTCTCTTGGATTGGAAATGGACATCAAGTGCTGTCAAGAGATACGCTTTGAAACCAAAACCTTCATAAATCTAAAACCTATGTTTTTTATAGCCCCGTGGGGTAGCGGTCAATCCTGCCGGCCTTTGGAGCCGGTGACGCCGGTTCGAATCCGGCCGGGGCTAATTTTGGAAAAATTTAGATGCATTTGGTAAATCCGCAGAATTTACAAGTTGCGCATCCTTCGCCGTATTCAAGCACGTTGCCACATTCTGGACAAACTCCACCGATCATCTTCGTCTTCTCTTCTTTTTCTGCGCCTTCTTCTTTTTCTGTAAACTCCGTCAATGGCTTAATTCCCTCGACCTCGAACTTTATCTTCTTGTATTCACCCTTGAGCCACTTCTCAAGGACTTTTGCAACCCCGTCTGCACAGCTCGTGATCATTTCTCCGCTGTCAAAGCCGATGCTTGGACATCGAATTCCCTTGAGCTGTTTTATCAACACCTCTGGATTAACCCAGCTACGCAAAGCTATGCTCAGCAACCTTCCAATAGCTTCAGTCTGCGAAGCTGCGCATCCTCCGCTTTTGCCAAGTTGAACAAAAACCTCTGCAATTCCATCGCTGTCCTCGTTTATCGTTACATAAAGCGAACCACAGCCTGTCTTTGTTTCGATTGTCCTGCCAAAAGTTACCTTCGGTCTTGGCCTTGGTTCGATGAACTTCGCTGGTCTTCTTGGCTTCTCCTTCTCCTTTTCTGTCTTCTTTATCATCAGAACTTGCTCCTCTCTGCTCCCATCTCTGTAAACCGTTATTCCCTTGCACTTAAGCTCGTAGGCGAGCATAAAGGCTTTTTCTACATCAGCCCTCGTTGCTGAATTCGGCAAGTTTATCGTTTTACTCACCGCGTTGTCTGTATACTTCTGAAAGCTCGCCTGCATCCTTACATGCCACTCGGGAGCGATTTCCAAGGCTATCTTAAACACTCGCTTGATATCTATAGGCAATTCGGTGCTTTGAACGCTCCCGGTTTCAGCCACTTTGGCGATTAAATCCTCGCTGTAAAGCCCTTTTTCCCTCAAAACTCTCTCAAATACCGGATTTATTTCGAAAAACTCTTCTCCATCTAAGACGTTTGCCCTCTTGTAGGCTAAGGCAAAGACTGGTTCGATTCCACTGCTACAATTCGCGATTATGCTTATCGTTCCCGTTGGTGCGATCGTTGTTGTGGTTGCATTTCTCATTTTTATTCCCAGCTTTTCCCACACGCTACCCTTCCAGTTGGGAAAGACGCCACGTTCCTCAGCAAGAACTTGCGAGGCTTTGTGAGACTCTTCTCGTATTAACTTCATCACCCTTTCAGCCATCCTTAGGGCTTCCTCGCTGTCGTATGGAATTCCGAGCAAAAACAAAGCATCAGCCCAACCCATTACCCCGAGTCCAATTTTTCTGTTCGCTTTCGTCATCTCCTCGATCTCCGGGATTGGATATCCATTTACGTCGATAACGTCGTCTAAGAATCTAACTGCAATTTGCACGACTTCTTTCAACTTTTCCCAATCAAAGTCGCCGTTTTTCACGAACTTGGCGAGATTTATGCTTCCCAAATTGCAGGATTCGTATGGAAGCAAGGGTTGTTCGCCACACGGATTTGTCGATTCTATTTCGCCAACGTGTGGTGTTGGATTGTGCCTATTGATCTCGTCGATAAAAACCAAGCCAGGTTCACCGTTTCTCCAAGCGCCCTCGACGATGAGGTTGAAGATCTTTCTCGCAGAGACTTTTCTGACAACTTCCTTCGTTCTCGGGTTTATCAGTTCGTAGTCTTCGTTCTTCTTCACAGCTTCCATGAATTTGTCTGTGACCGCAACGCTTATGTTGAAATTTCGAAGGCTTCCTTCTTCCCACTTAGCCTTTATGAACTCCTCGATGTCTGGATGATCGCATCTCAGAATTCCCATGTTCGCTCCCCTTCGCTTGCCACCTTGCTTTATCTGCTCCGTTGCTGAGTCGAAAATTTTCATGAAGCTCACTGGACCGCTTGCAACGCCCATAGTGCTTTTAACAATATCTCCCTTTGGTCGAATTCTTGAAAAGCTGAATCCAGTGCCACCACCGCTTTTTTGAACTTTAGCCATGTCCCATAATGCCTTAAAGATACCATCGATACTGTCTTCAACGGGAATCACGAAGCAAGCAGAAAGCTGTCCCAACGGCGTTCCAGCGTTCATCAGCGTTGGCGAATTGGGCATAAACTCTTGATTCCACATGATCTCGAAGAACTTCTTAGCCCATGGCTTGGGATCATTTCCGTATTTCTCCTCCGCACTCGCTATCGCGTTCGCCACTCTCAAAAACATCTGCTTTGGGGTTTCGACTACTTCGCCATTCTCGCCTTTCAGCAAGTATCTCTTTCTGAGCACAGTTTCTGCGGTCTTGCTTAGGATCATCAGATCACCTAAGATTCGTCACCATCCTTCTATAAAACTTTCGCCAAACCTTCATTGTAACCATGGTTAATATTATAATCGAAAAATTTAAATATTTATTGTTCAGCATTTTTTATGCGCGCGATTGTAGCACTTGCTCTGGTTTTACTTTGCATCGCCCCCGCTTTAGCGCTCGGGAAATACGAGGTCCTTGCCGAAAAATACGCGGATCCATTCAAGATAGACGTATCTTCAATGCCACCAATACGATCTCTACCCATTGACGATCCAGAAGATGGGATAAACTGGGTAAAGATTCCATTG
>CALIUJ010000075.1 GCA_938048785.1 uncultured Archaeoglobaceae archaeon
CCATCCAATCTGGTGGCGGAAATCTCACCATGGAACCGTATTCAAGGTAAAAAGGTGTTGCAAATAAAAGAGCGAGGATCGTGGAAAAAGCTAAAGCTGTTAACGTGGACACCAACAACTTTGATATGCCAAATCTGAACGCTAACCCAACTAAGCCCAAAGAGATCGCCAGCGTTATGCTCGCTACAATTGCAGAGATCTTCGTTTTTTCCAGTAGAGCCCCAAGCGACAGAACATCGGATAAGCTCATGGGTCCGCCAAGTGATGAGTAGACAACCCAATACGTAACTTCGTAGACCAATAAACCGATGAGTGTCAAGAGCACGAATTTCTTCGAAACCATGAAATGAATTCTCAAAGACGCATACACCCCAGCTACCAATGGAATTGCCAAAGCTGAGACTAATAAGATTCTTGAACCTCTCCCCTCGCTGTAAACTTGTTCTTTTATCGCAGAGTATGATTTCCAGGGATCTTCGAGAACTCTAATACCGTAAAATTCTCCTATGGTCGCCACAACTTTTAAAGCTTGCTCCCTCGAAGCAACGCTATACTTCTCAGCTTTTTCCTTTGAAACATCGAAGCCATCGATGAGCACGTTGCCAATCGATTGCGCAGGCACTCTCAGCCCCATCAGCATAGCAACCGTGGGAGCTAAATCGTTGTGCGTGTAACTTACATCATACTTTCCAGGTTTAACGCTGGGTCCTATGAACAAAGTGAAGACTCTCCTAACCTCTATCTCTGATCCTCCATGGTGTCCAAACTTCTTGAAACCGTGGTCGCTCATCAGAATTATTAAAGCGTTCTCCTCAGCCAACGAGTCCAAGAAGTTGAGCAACAGTCTACCAGTATTGACAGAGGTAGCCTTGTACTCCGGGCTACCACTGCCACCGCCCAGATGTCCAACGATGTCTATGTCTGCAACGCTGATCCAGAGAAAAACTCTATTCCCGGCTTCAGAATACTTTTTAAAGAGTTTCAGGCTTTCAGCCAAGGCTATAGCACCATGACCGCTCCCCTCTTCGATTTCGACGTATTCATCTACTACATCTGATAGAAGCATCTCTACTGATTTGTCTCCAACACACAGTATCTTGAAACCTTCATCCTTAAATGCCTTTGCGATGTTATCGATGCTCAGAGATCCCTTGAAGTCGTTGGAGATCACACCGTTGATCTCTGGCGGAGTCCCAGTTAGTATAGACGCCCTCGCTGGAACAGAATAAGTGGGTGTGTTGGCTAAACCCTTTGGATAAAAAGCCCCCATGTAAACAAGCCTTCTAAACTCCTCTTGCGAACTCGATTCTATGGTGTCGACGCTCAATCCATCGAGCAAGATAAAAACGACGTGCTTAGCAAGCGAAACTCCTTGAACCCTTGGAGGTTCGATACCTTTTATCATCTCCATGAAGGGGCTTCTGTATTTGACCCAGCTCTCGTACGTTTCCAAGGCTACGTGGGTGGATGCGAAAGATATCAGCAAGGTTACAATGGCTGTTGCCAATACGTAAACGTATGCAACCTTCAACGAGATCACCAATAACCTTAGATCATGTAAATTAAGAAGTTTGCGCTGGGTTACCGGAATAAGGGTTGCGTCAAAGGTCAAAAATATAAAAGGATGGTAAATTTAGAGCAAAGTTTATCTGCCCTTGAATTTCGGCTTCTCCTTCCTGAGGAAGGCAGAAATTCCTTCTCGGAGATCTTCGGTTGCGAAACAGATTCCAGCTGCCGTGCACTCCCACTCGAGTCCAACGTCCATCGGGACTTCTCCGCCCTTGTTTATGAGTCTCTTGATCAAAGCCATCGATATCGGAGCGCAACGCTCGGCAATTTCTCTTGCAAACTTCATCACTTCTTCTTCGAACTTGTCGTCGTCGAAGACCTTGTTTATCAGCCCATACTTTTCTGCAACTTCTGCAGTTATTCTCTCCCCAGTCAAGGCCAACTGCATCGCCCTGCTTATGCCAACGAGTTTTACCATTCTTTGCGTCCCGCTCCAGCCTGGAATTAAGCCAAGCGTCACTTCTGGCAGTCCAATGATTGCAGACTTCTTTGCCAGCCTTATGTCGCACGACATCGCAATTTCTAAGCCACCACCAAGCGCGTAGCCATTTATCGCTGCAATAACGGGCTTTGGAATCTCACTAAGCCTTCTGAATATTCTTTCTCCTTTTCTGTTGTGCTCAAGGAAGTCGAATGGGTGCGTGATCAAAGTCGTTAGATCTGCACCAGCCGAGAACGCTCTTCCTGCGCCGGTTATCACGATAACCCTTGTTTCGTTGTCGTTCCAAAGCTGAGTTATCGCCTTGTCGAGCTCTTCCAGTAGCTCTGGAGATATCGTGTTCAACCTGTCCGGGCGGTTTAAGATAAGCTTTGTAATCCCACCTTCGAGTTTTTCGATCTTTATGGTCTTGAAACCCTCTTCCTTTGCTTCCTCTTTCTTTTCCTTCTTTTCAGCCAATTCCATTAGCTTCCCAGCCTTTATAGTCTCTGCGGGTTCGAATATCTTCTTCCCGAACTGGTTTGCAAGCTCGTTGAGTCTGTTGAGGATTTGCTCTTGCCCAAGAGACTTTGCGATTTCAAATGGACCAAAAGGTCTGTTCAACCCCAGCTTAACTGCAAGATCGATCTCTTCCGGATCCGCAACCCCCATTTCGACGAGCTTTACCGCTTCGTTTATCTCGACGATCGTGAAATCGAATGGGTTTATCTTGTCGGTCGCCTTACTCGAATCGATGCTCGGTCTTCCGGCGCTCCAGTCGTAGAAGCCTTTTCCTGTCTTCTTTCCAAGGTTTCTCGCCTTGACCATGTCTTCGAGTATCTTCGGCGGTTCGTAGTCCGGACTAATCGTTTTTGCGTAGTATTTGCTTGCATGGTAGAACACGTCTATGCCGGTGAAGTCCATTAGCTCGAAGGGACCCATTGGTAGCCCCATCCTTCGGATCGTCGCATCAACTTCTTCTGGAGTTGCGATTCCCTTCTCTAATATACTCATGAGCAAAGCTCCTGCAGGAGCTTGGACGCGGTTAACGATAAAACCAGGAACGTCCTTTCTAACTATAACTGGAACTTTTCCGATCTTTTTCACGAATTCAACCGCTTTTGCAACGGTTTCATCGCTCGTATTTTCACCTTTAATAACTTCGACGAGTTGCATGAGCACGGGTGGGTTGAAGAAGTGCAATCCTAAGAACTTGTCTTCTCTCTTCGTAGCCTTTGCCAAGTCCGTGATCTTCATCGTCGACGTGTTGCTTGCAAAAATGCACTCTGGTTTCGCAAGCTTGTCACATTCGGAAAAAACCTGCGTTTTTATCTCAAAAACTTCCGGAACCGCCTCAATTACGAGATCCGCATCCTTAACAGCTTCTGCAAGATCTAAGGTTGGCTTTATCCTTGCAAGAATCGCTTCGGCGTTCTCAACTCTTCCCTTTTCCTGTAGCTTAATCAAACTCTGCTTTATCCTCTCCATTCCCCTATCGACGAACTCTTGCTTTATGTCCCTCATTGTCACCTCGTAACCAGCGATTGCGCAAACTTCTGCGATTCCATGACCCATGTCCCCTGCACCTAAAACTGCGACCTTCTTTATCTCCATATCATCACCACGCTTCTCACCACGCCTCCATCAGCGAGTGGATTAAAATCTTTTCGTTGAAAACTCGTTTAAATTTTAAAATTTTGAAAGGAAGCTCTTCACGTGCTCTTCGACCTTTGAGTAATCGTAAGAACACACTGCGATGTTCCCAACGGGAGTTCCCTTGAGCTTAAGTGGATTAAAGGGCTCTCTTCCGTTGTAGAAAACGAGTGCATCGCACTTGTATTTCACTCCGTTTACATCCACTTCTTCGATTCTCTTTTCTCCAGTTACCTCGACGTTTTCGGTAACTTCCACGACTTCAACAACGTAGTTTAGTTCTGAAAACTGTTTGGTCGCCAATTCCACAATTGGCTCTTTCTTGCAAACGAAAAGTATTTTTTCTCCAATTCGCTTACCTTCAGAAACACTTCTCAGCGCTTGATCAAGGGTATAAATCCCTAAAATCTTCTTACCAAGGACGTTGAGCTTTATTGGCAAAACATCTGCAGCACCTGCACACAGCAAAGCTCTTCTCGCTTCGAATCTCTTCAATCCGTTTTTTGAGCTGACTATCACCGGTTTGGATTTTATGACAGTGCCGTGCTCAACGGGAATCGTTTCCCTAAGCTCTTTGATCTTCTTTATATACTTCTCGTATTCCTTGCTGAATTCGTTCAGCTTTGAAAAAACCGCGAGCTCACCACCGGATTCGCGCATATCAAAAACCAGAATGTTAAAACCCTTGTCTATTAGTCTCCTTGCGCAGTGCAAACCTGCAAAACCTGCACCGATGACGACGTAATCCACTGAAGGCATCTTTGATCACTTTTCACTTTTATTGTTTAATTTAGCTCACTCTGCATAAATTTTTTTCTCACAAACAAGTCTTAGTTTCTTGGATCCAATTTTTGAAAGAAAACGCTTAATACTCTTAGATCTACGAGACATGGCGATGATGAAAGGACCCCGCTGAGTTGTGATGAGGGTTTTGAGTTCTGAGCCGTTAGAAGTTATGCCCTACTATTTCGATTTCTTTCTTCTCTTCGTCGATTCTCACGGTTTCTCCCAGGAAGCTGTTTATGACGTATTGATTGCTCCTTTGGTGCATCGTGATCTTTGTGGTGGAGAACCTTGTTATACTCTTCGCAATCGAGGAAAAAACCATGATCTGGTCTGCTAAATGAGAATCAAAGAGTCCGGGATTCGTAAACTCCTCATAAAAGTTTTTTCCAGCTTCAATTCCGACGTCTTCTGCTCTTTTTCCCTTCTCTCCAAGCGCTGAGGAGCCTTTGTAACCACACCAAATCGTAATCCCGCTCCCCGTGGATGCTCCCTTTAGAACTTCAACTTCAACCAACGCTCTTATTTTGTGTTTGCTGAGGTATTCTATCAATGAGTCCCTTTGTCTAATCGCTACGTGTTCCGGAAGATTTTGACAATGGCTTATGCCAAGGATTTCGCAATCTGATCGCCCAAAAGTTTTTCCCATCAACTTCGAAGGCTCAACTTCAACGATTATCCTCCCACCACCCTTTGGATAGTAGCCACGGGCTTTTAATTCGACGGAAACCTTGGCTCCGAGTTCCAAAATAGCGTTCGTGGTAACTTTTCTGAAGTAGTCTATCGTAGGAGCCCATGCAACGTCTGTTCCGCCGATTATCTCGAGCTTAGATGGTCTTTCTGCAAGGAGAAGCGGTGGAAGGATCGTCTGCAGTATCAGCGTTACACTCCCAGCGGTTCCTATGTCCACCTTGTAGTCTCCCCCTCTTATGCGCTTTGGTTTGAAAACAACCCTCGTCGACCCAATCCTAAGACCATCGACTTCTGCATCGCTTATCAGCTTCGCAACTTCAATTCCCTTCAAGTGTTGAGCTGCAAGCCCGGGGTTTGGGCGATTTGCTCTGATCTTTGTTATTTCAACTTCCCTTCCCGTTATGCACGACAAGGCAATCGCGGTCCTTAATATCTGTCCTCCACCCTCGCCGTAGCTACCGTCGATCTTGAGCATGGAGTTAGTTTTCAATGGATTTAAAAATCCTTGAACAGGGTCATTTGCATGAGGGAGTACAAGTTCAAACGTGGTTTTCAGGCTACACAAGAGAGACTCGAGGAGATGTTGAAGAAACACTTTGGGAGCTTCGAAAAAGACGGGGAATTTTTTGTCGTTAAAGAATTCGGTGGAATTCAAGAGCTTAGGGCTAAGATCGACGGAAAAGTTTTGTTAGTCGAAACTAAAACGAGACTCGTAGACAATGATACGGCGTTAAAGACGATTAAAGCATACAACCGCTTTTTAGAAGAGCTCACAGGTTACACGGCAAAGGAGAGGCAAAAAATGCTTAGGAAGGAAGTAGAATCTATATGAATCCCCGAATCCTTTTGATATCCTTAGCCCTCATCTTATCTCTCTGCCTGAGTTTCGGTGGGGTTAGCAGAGAGGAATACTGTGAGAAGGTTTGGAGATACGATCTCGAGTGCGCTTTAAACAAGACACTTTCCAAAGAGGAGATCGAGAAGGTTTTGGGCGTTGTAGAGTTACAGGGCACAAGTTGTGAGGAGATAGCTTGGAATACCTTGGAGTGGGTTCAAGAGAACGTTCGCTACGACGTTGTTAAGGCATCTCTCCCATCCCCGGTGATAACCTTCAAGGGCAGAGACGTGATCGTTCAAAGCCCAGAGCGTTTTTATCAAACTCCAGAAGAGACTGCAAAGCTCAAAAAAGGCATCTGCGGGGACATAGCGATATTCACGACAGCTCTACTACTTGGCAAGAACTGCAAATCGTATGTCGCATTCGTCGACTTTCGCGATCAAGAAGTTGACCACTTGGCATCACTCGTTCTCTTAGACAAATTCTACGTCCTCGATCAGAACCTACCTCCGATGGATCTTGGTAGCTACTACAACAAGTGGCTACGCGAGGGAAAAAGAATAGAGCAAATTACAATCTACGACAGGGGAGTGAAGATAGGAAATCTAAGCGTAGAGGATTTGAAAAGTCAAGATCGAGAATTTAAGGAAGAAGATTTAGACATACTAAGGGCTTTGATCGTGGAAGAGATAAAAAAGAGGTTCTCTTTCGGAAATTTGGATCGTTTTGGGCAAAAAATAGTGCTAAGGATGAAGTTCGATGGATTCGCGGATTACTACAGCGATGTCTTTGCCAAGAAAATTGCGGAATTGATTGCCGAGAAGTTGCTTGAAAAAGTAGAAGGCAAATGGGATGCGTTTACACTTGAAGCCAAGGCTAACTTTCCGGATCTCGAGATCGTTTTAACTCTTTTCAAGATCCCTTAGTCATCTTTGGCAACTTAATCGAAATCAAAAGGGCTAAGGAGCTTACAAAGAATGCGGAGTAGAATGCAAAGATGTAGCTGTTGGTTAGATCTCTGATCAAAGCTCCAAAGAACGGAGCCATAAATCCTGAGATCCCCCAAGCGGTGAAAAGTGCCCCATACGCTCTTCCCGCAACCCTTTGTCCAAAAACCATTGAAGAAGTTGCCGGAAAGATCGCGAGTGTTCCGCCGTAGTTTGCGTAAACTATCGATGCGAGCGGAAATATAAGTGGTGTGGTAAAAAGCTGAGATAAAAGGATCAAAGATACGCTGCTCGTGAAAAAATTCAGCTCCATAGTTTTTCTCACACCTATTCTGTCCAGAAGAGCTCCCCAGAGAACTCTACCAAGGGCATTTGATATCGAGGTTACGACCATGAATGCACCTATGCTATCTCTTAGCTGTGGTGTCACCTTTGCTCCCTCGAGCAGAATTGTTGCGGCGTTTCCGATTATCAATAGCCCGGAGAAGGTTGAGAAGAGAAAGGCAAACCAAAGCTTGTAAAAGATTTCACTCTTTAAGACTTCAGAAAGTCTGTGCGAACCTCTCTCTTTTTTAAGATTTAGTGGATCTCTCATGGGAATCGAACAGATCGAGATCACGGTTAAGTAAAGCAAGCCCAAAGCGATAAAAGTGTGAAATATATCTGTTGCGATTAGTAGATAACCAACTAAGGGGGCTATCAACGCACCTCCAGCTCCAAATCCGATTGCAACTATTCCTACCGCAGTCCCAGGCTTTTCAGGGAACCACTTTGCCACAAGAGGGCGAGGTACAGAGTCTACAAGGGCAATTCCAATTCCCGGAAGAATTCCCAAGTAAAGGTAGTAGAAAATTCTTGCGGTTTCCCAATCGTAGCCTCTTATCGTGCTTGCGAGAGAATAACCCAAGAAAATGATGAAAGCGCCAGTTAAAAGTGGAAACTTTGGTCCAAATCTATCGTAAAAACTGCCCGCCGGGATTATCAAAATGGAGTAAGTTAGGGTTGTTATGGAGAACGCAAGTGTTAAGGGCGCGACATCTTTTAGCCCGTAAAAATCTTGAAGAGGTTTGTAGAATAGACTGAAGGTGTAAAGTCCTCCAAGCATCGCGAGAATTGCGATGCTGAGAATCGGAAAAATCCAGCGGTTCATATCTGTTTGGAATAAGATAATTTGTTGTCAATGAGGTATGAGCAGATCAAGGGCAACGCAATAGTTGCATCGCAGTAAACTGTCACCGCCTTAGCGTCTTTTTTCAGCTTGCACCAACTCTTCGCCTCTTCAAGAGTTGCACCACTTAAGCCACCGAACTGCGGAGAGTCGGTAGTGATTTGGATCGCATAGTCGAAACCATCGGACAAAAGCATGGCTTGCAATGCAAAGTTCTTCGGAACTCCTCCTCCAACGATAACAATGCCCATTTTCCTTTTTTGAGAACATAGATCGAGGATCTCGAAAATGTCCTTTCTGTAGTCGAGAACGAGCTTCTTGCCGTAAAGTGCTAAGTGCAAACCAGCTATTGAGTCGTGAAAAGTTGGACAGAAAATAGGGATTTTTTTATCAAAAGCAATCCTTAAAAAGGAGTTCTCGAGTCTACTGCCGATGAGTCGAACGAGCTCACTGCTTGAAAAGTTGCCCTCGAGATCTCTGAAGATGTCTCCAAGAAACTCTTCAACCGCTATGAAAGAAGAAGTGGGGATAAAGACATCGTAAATCCTATTTAAGTCACTCTCCGCAAGTTCGACGTCGCTCACGTTCGTATCTCCTATCTCGTGCTTGAAACCAAGGGCTTCACATATTTCATGGACAAGATTTGCTCCCGTGAGAACCAAAGAGTTGACGAGTTCATTTTCAAGCAAATCCTTGACCACTTCTCTCATCCCGGCGGGTATCATCGCTCCGGCGAGGGTTAAAAAAACAAAAGCTCTCTCTTCAACCATTTTTTTCCAAAGCTTTGCAGATTCTGCGAGCCTACGAGCGTTAAATGCTGAGAAGGAAAAAGATTCTATTATTTCAGAGACTTTAATTCCTCTCCTCACCTTAATCGGCTCGACCTTCATACAAGAATCTCTGCGGAGGCGATATAAAAGTTTCAAAAAACATATATACCATCTGAAAAACATTTTTTGATGCTCGTTCTGGTCAGTCCAAAGGACTTAATCGAGGCTATGGAGGCGATCGAAGGAGGAGCAGATATAATAGATGTAAAGAACCCCGCTGAAGGTTCTCTTGGTGCAAACTTCCCATGGGTTATAAGAGAGGTTGCGAGCATCGCAAGGAGGTTCAAAAAAGAGGTCAGTGCAACCACCGGAGACTTGCCCTTCAAGCCAGGAACTGCAAGCCTTGCAGCTCTCGGTGCAGCGATCGCGGGGGCGGATTACGTGAAGATAGGGCTTTATGGCGTTAAAAACGAGGATGAAGCGGAAGAAATGGTGAAAGCGGTTGTAAAAGCGGTTAAGGATTACGACGATGCGAAGAGAGTTGTGATCGCTGGATATGGTGACTTTTATAGAATAAATTCAATAGATCCTTTGAAGTTGCCCAAGATCTCAGCAAAGCACGGCGCAGACGTTGTGATGGTCGACACGGCGATAAAAGACGGGACTTCTATATTCGATCACATGAAACTCGAAAACATGCGCGAATTCGTCAAAATGGCAAGGGAAAATGGAATGTCCTGCGCACTTGCGGGAAATTTAGGTTGGAATCACTTGGAGACTTTGAAAGAGCTATCTCCGGATATAATAGGCGTTAGAACAATGGTATGCGAATCGGGGAGAAACTCAAAGATTAAAAGAGAGCTCGTGAAGAAGCTCAAAGAGCTTGTTTCTTAACCGTGGCACAGATATTTGCCAGTTCTTTTTCACCATCCCTTGGTCCCTTTGCGAACAAAATATCTCCAGCGAAGATCCTAGTGTTCGCAGTTGGTCTCGTTACCCACTCTCCTTTTCTCTTCACAGCTATAACGTGCATTCCAGTGTTCGTCTCCACCCTTGCCTCACCAAGAGTTTTTCCTTGAAGTTTTGAGTCTTCGCAAACTGTGGCAATCACCAAGATCTCGCCTGTTTTCTTCATAGCATCTTTGAAGATTGGCGGTAGCTCCATCTTCTTAAGCAAAACCTCCGCTATTTCTCTTGCAGCATCTGCGATTTGTTCAGAGCTGTGGGCAAGCTCAAGAATCGGTATCAGCGTAGAGGGGTCGCTTAAATTTTTACTCGCGAGTAATATGGACTTCTCCAATTCGAACTTGAGGTTGTCCACGGTGCTTTCTAAGTAAACAACTTCGAGCGCAACGTCTTCGTTTCCGTAGATGAGTGAAGAATAAGCTAAATCCACTGCAAGTTCAGACAAATTTTTCATCTCGATGAGAATGTCAACTGCTCTATCGAGTTCTGGAATCTCGAGTTCAACTGCGGTTTCAAGCTCTTTTTTCTCACCAAGAACGAATTCGTATACTCTTGGAACCATGTTTGGATCTCCTCGAACAAATAGAACGTCGTTTCGCATTATCCTCGTATCTCTGTTGACATTGAAAATCCACTCAAGATCTCTCTTTATCGCAATGACCCTCATTCCCGTTAGCTTTTGGAATCTAATCTCTCCAAGGGTTTTCCCCGCAATCTGAGAGTTTTCGGGAACGCTTAGCTTTAGTATGGTCTCCTCCGAGTGGTTCAAGATAAGTTTCACGATATCCTTTGTTAGCTTGTATCCCCGAAGAACCAACGCAGACTTGTCGCCCGCAGCGCTGCACATCTTCTGACTTGCATTTGCAATTTGAAGAATCGCAGATATCTTCTTCGCATCCTCGATCCTTCTAACTGAGAGTGTTGCAATCGTCCTAAGCTCGTTCAACAACTCGTATGACTTTGCTTCGAGCTCAAGGACCTCTTCAGCTATGTCCTCTGCGTCGTATAACACGGAAGAGTATGCGAGATCTATCACCAACTCGCTCACATCTCGAATCTCGACGAGCAAGTCTTTTACCGTCTTTGTCATTTCACACATTCTATTGCTTTTAGCAATTTAAGACTTTCCTTCGTCGAACTCGTCGATGCCTTGGAGCGATTGCGTCTAAAGTTAAATTTTGTTAGATTATAAAAATATTGATTAATATCCTATCTCCTTGAGCTTCTCTTTCAGCACTCCCGCAGATTTTTTGAGCTTCTCTAAGTCTTCTTCGCTTAGCTTAACTTCGACGACTTCTGCTCCTTTATTGCTCAACTTCGCTGGAACACCGATTGCGACATCCTTTATACCGTATTCGCCTTGAAGGACAACGCTTGTAGGCATGATCTCTCCTTTGTCTTCGAGCACCGCTTTTACCATCCGATATATCGAAACCGCGGGACCGAAGACCGTTGCACCCTTTCTCTTTATCACTTCCGCTGCAACTTCTCTCGTCGTTTTTTCTGCGAATGCCCAATCGACTTCTCCAGCAAACCTCGCCAAGCTCTTTGCTATGAACATCGTATCACCGTGTTCGCCGATTATCCAGGCTTTTTCGACTTTCGCATTCATATCATTCAAGACCCTCGCAAGCCTTGAGGAGTCGAGAACGTTTCCCATGCCAAAGACTTCTTCTCTGCTTTTTCCAGTTTCCCTCCACATCACATAGGTCATGAGGTCCATGGGGTTCGTAACCACGAGGATCTTGCTTTCAGGAGAATTTTCCACTATTTTCTTGGCGATTTCCTTAACTATATCCGTGTTCTTCACCGCAAGATCGAGTCTCGTCATTCCCGGTTTCCTCGCGAGCCCTGCGGTGACCACGATTATATCGCTACCCTTCAGTAGCTTGTAATCGCTACCCCCAACTATCTTTGGGAACTTTCCCATCGCTGAAGTTGCGTGTGAGAGATCCATCGCTTCGCCGACAGCCAAGTCTTCCAAAACATCCACCAAGGCGACCTCATCCAATTCAATGTTTAAGAGACACGTAAACGCAGTTACGCTACCAACTCTCCCAGCACCAACGAAACCAAGCTTCATGAGCAACACTTCTCCCCAAATCCTTAAGCTTTACTGAAATATTCCGCTATCCTCGCGGATGTAGAAAGTCGCTGTAGCAACCGCAAGAGTATCTTCGTTTTCATCCTTGAGCTCCCCGAATCCAACGGCAACTTTTGAACCTATGTATATTGGTTTTGCAGTCGCCCTAATCTTTCCTAAGGTCACGGGTTTTAGGTAGTGAACGTTAAGCTGAGAAGTCACCGCAACTCTCTTCTTGGCAACGAGCTCCTTGTTTATGTTGAGCCCAATGGCTGAATCGAGAACGCTCGCAATCACACCACCGTGGGCAACACCAAGGGCTTGCAAATGTTTCTCCTGAACTTCGAGAACTATTGCAATCGTGTCTCCGAGTTCTATCTTCATCCCGAGTAGTTTATACCAAGGTGCGCTACCAACTTTTTCCGCAAGTCTTTCAGCGTCCATGTTTGTGGTTGATCAACCTTAATAAATATTTAATGAAATCGGAGCGAGCTCGTTTGCCGTGCTCTATTTCATCACAAAAAGTTTTTAAAATTACTAACACAATGAAAATATGGAATTTCTCGAGAGGTTCATATTCATGCGCATTCCTCTCGAGATGGGATTCCGAGTCATCGCTGAAGAACTCTCGGAGAAGATTGAAAGAAAAGACTTGAAAATTGCTCTTTCAGAATACGAGAGTTTTGGTAGGGTTAGTGAGAAGACCCTGGAATACATAAAATCGAAGTTCTTGACAAAAAACGTTTCGGAGCTCATCTTTGGTGTGGAGTCGAAGATAAATGTTTCCCCAAGATCACAAAATCGCTGATTGGTAGCGGAAAATACGGCTTGGATGGGCTCAGAGATCATTTAAAAGCTATTGGGTTTTCTGAAGAGAAGTTTGAAGAGATACTTTTAGCTTTTTACTGGGAGGCTAAGGGTCTATCAATGCTGGAAAAGGACTCGAAAAAAATCTTAGCGCTTGTCTGCCTAGAGCTTGGGGGTCTGTATGTAAAGAGAGAAGATAAAAAAGCTGAGAAGTTTTTAAACGAAGCGTTCAATTTGAGAGAAGAGCTCAACGAGAATTTAGCAAAATCTCTCGCGGAGAATTTTAAAAAACTGGCAAGAGTTCTTGAAAAGAGGGGGAAAGAAGCAAAAGCGGAAAAAGCCCTTGAGAAAAGTTTTATAATCGCAAAAGATCTTTTTGAAAATCTGAGAATTAGCGATGCAGATTATGCAACCATTTTAATAGAAATTGGAGAATACTATGCAAAGAAGATACCGGAGAAAGCGATACCTTTTTTTGAGTTCGCACTAAGGTTTGAAAATGCGATCCCAAATAGGGTTTTGGAAGTTTACGATAACCTTATCCAGTGTTATCGAGAAACTAAAAACTTAGAAAGAGCACAAGAATACGAGTTGCGAAGAAAAATTTTTACGGAAAAATTGCAAGACTTCTCCCCAAATCCTCCCTAAGGAATCTCGAAATGCTTTAATACTTCCAGATTCAAGATTTTCATGGGTAAGTCCATAGTTCTCGTCGGTAAGAGGAACGAAAAAATCGTTGAGGAAGCCACAAAGGACACCGAAATCGACATCTTCTTTTTTGGAATTGAAACGAACTTGGATCATCTTTTAAAGAAACTTGAAAGCTACGAAATCCTTGTTTTTGTTGCAACTCTTGGTTCTTGGGAAGGGGAAGCGATGATAGAGATCGCGAAACGATGTAAACCGAGGGCAAGATTCTTCTGCCTGACGAGAAGTGGCACAGTTCAGGAGATCATGGAAAGCAGGAGGCAAGCAGACGAGATATTGGCTGAGTTTCCAGAATTTAGTGGAGCGATAATAAGCGAAGAAATGCCTTTTGAAACAAAAATAGAGGCTCTAAAGCTTCTAATTGACTAAAAGAACCTTATGGTTTCCATGTTCATTGGCGCTCTTGTTTCGATCTTGTAGGTCTTGTAGATCGTTGAAGCGAGTTCGATGCACTTGTTTTCGTCTCCATGCACGGTTATTATCTTCGAGGGTTTTGGATTTAGGAACTTGATGTAGTTTACGAGCTGTTTTCTGTCTGAGTGTCCTGAAAAACCATCGACTGTTTCGACACGCATTCTAACGTTAACAACTTCTCTCCTTCCGTTGACCGGGAAAGGTATCTCCTTCCAACCTTTTTGCACCTTTCTGCCAAGAGTTCCCTCAGCTTGGTATCCGACGAATATCAACGTGTTCTTTTCGCCCTCTGCGAGATGCCTGAAGTACTCCATCACGGGTCCACCGTTCAACATTCCAGATGGAGCTATGATCACACAAGGCGATGGATCGTTTATCACAGTCTCTCTCTTCTCTGATGAATCGACACGAACAAAGCTCTCGCTTATGAACGGATTTATTCCGTTGTAGAATATCAGATCTCTAAGGGTCGAGTTCAGATACTCTGGATACGCTGTATGGATTGCTGTAGCTTCGTAGATCATCCCATCGATGTATATCGGAACCTCTTTCAACCTCTTCTCCCTTATCGCCTCTTCAAGAACTATCATCACTTCTTGACTCCTCCCAACCGCAAAGGTTGGGATGAGGACTTTACCTCCTTTTTCTATGGTTTCGTTGATGATCTCGATCAGTTTCTGCTCAGCCTCGGCTCTCGATGGCTGGAAATCATTTGTTCCACCATAAGTTGCCTCCATGATCAAAGCTTCGAGCCTTGGAAAGTTCGTTGCAGCTTTGTCGAAAAGTCGAGTCTTCTCAAACTTGAAGTCTCCCGTAAAAGCGATGTTGTAAAGCCCTTCGCCAACGTGAAAGTGCGCGATCGCAGATCCTAAAATGTGCCCAGCGTTGTAGAAAGTCAACCTCAGATCTGGGCTTATGTCTGTCACTTCACCGTAGTTTAATGTTATAGTGCGCTTTAAAGCCTCTTTAACCATCGCGGAGCTGTAAATCGACTCTTTTTCTCTTTCAGCCACCTCTATAAAGTCGATTTGAAGAAGGACCATCAGATCCCTTGTTGGCGGAGTTACGTAGATTGGTCCGTTGTAGTTGAACTTGTAAAGCAATGGCACGAGTCCGCAGTGGTCGAGATGAGCATGCGTAATAACGACCGCATCCAAAGAGTCCAAGGGCTGGACTTCTGGCAAGTAGAGATACGGTGTTTCAGATAAATTGCTAACGTTTACTCCGCAGTCGATGAGCACTTTGCTGTGTCTCGTCTGCAAGAGGTAACAGCTCCTTCCAACTTCTCTGCATCCGCCAAGGAACGTGACCCTTACCCAGTTTCCATCTGGAAGAACTGATCTATGGATTCTAAGCCCAATTCTCCTTAGCTCCTTCTGTCTCTCTTCCCTCACGTTCGTTAGATAATTTCGAACGCTCTCTATGATCTTTGATTTTAAGGGAGGAGTTCTAACGACCCTTGGACTCCAGCCAACCTCTTTCATTATTTCCCTAAAAGTAATTCCTTGTCTCCCAATGACTATCCCAGGCTTTTCTGCCTCGATTATAACTTCCCCATTCTCATCGTCGAATTCTATGCTCGATATCTTCGCCTCTTCCGGCACTATCCTCTTTATTATCTCCTTCGCCTCACTCTTGGGCTTCAATATTTTCGGATCGGGTCGAATGACGATGCGCTTTCTCAGCTCCTTAGCCAACTTCTTTACTATATCAACTTCTGCGAGCTCCTGTGGGTTCTCGATGTAAACTACGAGCAAAGGTCCCTCTAATTCTACGTCTTTAATCCTTATATTCTTTGGAACTAACTCCTTAACCTTCTTCTTTATCTCATCCGTCTCCATCTTACTTTCTAAATTTTGCAATTATCGCATCTATCTCCTTGGCTTCGAATTGGTAATACTCTCTCTCCGTTATTCTGACGACATCGATACCATCGCCAGATGCGGAGTCGCGTTTCATAGCTGAAAATATCGCCCTTACTGCAAGCTCTACTGCTTCGTTTGTGCTCATCTCTGGGCTAAATCTGTCTTCAAGAACACCATAGGCTGTTAAACTTCCGCTTCCAGTTGCCACTATGTCTTTTTCTTCGATAGCCCCGCCTATGGGGTCGATTGAGAATATCTTTGCCCCCTCGTCATCTATACCGCCAATCAACAGCTGAACGATGTATGGATAGAACCGGTAAGAGTTTAGCAGATTCGAAGTCAAAGTTGCAATCGCTCTAACAGAGGGCTTTCTCTCTCTCCTTATCTCGTATAGATTTGCTTCAACCTTTATTAGCCTCGCAAGGAATTGCGCATCGCCAACGCTACCAGCGGTGGTCATCGCTATTCTGTCTGCGACTTGGTATATCTTCTTCGCAGTCCTGCTCGCGATGAAATGACCCATTGTAGCTCTTTTCTCGGTAGCCATGACTACTCCGTCTTTACAGACCAAACCCACTGTCGTTGTTCCCTTATAGATTTTTTCCTCCATAGCTTCACCCAAAAAAGCCCTTGTGGGCACTAAGTAGTGTAGAGAAAAAGGTTTTTAAAGATTTCGTTGATTTGCGTTCATGATAAAAGAAGCTATCCACGTTGGAAAGCTCCTATTCCATTCGAGGCTGATCGATGGAGCAAGTGGAAACCTCAGCTTCAAGGAGAATGGAAGAATTATGATAACAAAAACCGGATCAAATCTCGAAAGCCTCGAAGAATCCGACTTCGTCCCAATCGACTCCCCGAATGCATCTCGCGATAAAGCTGTTCATGCAAAGATCTACGAAATCTCAGACTTTAACGCAGTTCTTCACTGTCATGGAGTATTTAACGTGGTTTTGAGTTTGAGAATGGATGAAATAATTCCTTTGGATCTTGAGGGAAAGCTATACTTCGGCAAAATTGAAGTGGTGAAAGAAGAGTTTGGGAAAGAAGGTTATGCAAATGCCATTGCCAAGAAAATTCAGGAGCGCGGTGTTGTAATTGCAAGAGGTCACGGGATTTACTCCGCTGGAAAAAGCTTGAGGGAAGCCTTTAACAAAGCCTGTTACGTCGAACACTCCTGCGAAGTCCTATATTACTCAGATGTTCTCGACAAGCTTGAACATCGCAAAGGCTGGGAATAGCTTTGAAAACTCCCCGTAGATCTTCGACAATCGCACGCATTCGTGACTTTCTTCGACGAGAAACTCTCCAATCCCGCAGGCAAGAACTTGCTTTAACCCATTTTCCTCAATCTTTCTCCTTATTTCTCTCCGCAAAACTCTTATCATTGACTTCTTGGTGTTCATCGCAATCTTCTCAGCACTCTCTTTCCCAAGTTCTTCGAGGTCGCAACACACGGTTCTCGCTATTCTCCGCATGCAGTCTTCTACGCTCTTTCCCTTCCCATCAGGAGTTTCGCATGTGTATTCTTCCTCACTTAGATCTCCCGTGATTCTAAAGACATCTGCGGTTATCGCAAAGAACTCTGGACAAAGCTTTGCTCTTTCAAAACTTCTCAGAACGTAGAAAACTGGTGTTCTCAGCACACCAAAGTATATCAGTTCCCCATTCCTCAACCTCTCAAAATCCGTTCTTGCACCGGGAGCTTTTTCTTTCACGGGGATCAGATCTGTGGTCGTTGAGCCTACGTCGACAAACAAAAAATCTCTATATCCCTCGGAAAGTAGAAAAGAAATAGAAGCAACCCAGTTGCTCGCGGAAAACAACCTTGGATTTTTTATCTCTTTTACGAGGTTGCCATAGAGGTCTAAGAAGTGCACGTCTCTGAACACTTCTCTGCATGCATTTTCAACAAATCTAATTCCCTCCTCTTTGTTCCTGAAAACATCTGCGAGTTCCGCGGTTATTACTACTCCAGCTTTTTCTGCTCCATATCTCTTTGCAATCTCCTCAAGCTTGTATTTGAGATTTCCAGCCATTTTCCACATTGGAAAATAGATTATCTCCGAAACTCCGTTTCCAGCTACCTTTAAGTTTGCACCGCCTACGTCAATCCCCAAGGAATTCATCGAGCTTTCCCTCTCCGAAGTAGAACTCTTGATAGTCCTCCCCAACTGGAAAGATCTTGATCGCTGATCTGTGAGGCGGATAAAAGTGACCAAGATGAGAGAGAACAATTTTTTTCGCTCCAAGACGTTCGCCAAGTATCATAGCTTCCTTAGCGTTCATGTGCTTCTTGAACTTCCCACTCGGAGCTATGGCGTTTGCGATCAGAAGATCTGGTTTTTCAATCTCCAATAAGCTTCTTTCATCGATCCCCGCGTTTGTGTCTCCGGTAACAACAACTTTAAAGTTGTTCCACTCTATCTTTACCCCCACCGCGTCGACGGGAGGATGATTAACGGGAAAAAGCGTGAATTCGATGCCCGAGATCCTGAAGCTCTGAAATTCCTCAACCTCTCTTTTTCTGTAGCTTAAAAACTGCATGAATCTACCGATGCTTTCGTGAATCGATGGTGTTGTATAAACTTCCAAGTTTCCTTGAACTCTGTAGAATTCTCCAAAACCGCTGAAGTGGTCGAAGTGAGGATGTGTCCATATAACCGCGTCTACCCTCTCGACCTTGTTTTCAAGCAGTTGTTTTCTGAGATCCGGAGAAGTGTCAATCAAGATGGACTTGTCCCCGTTTTTGACCAATACCGAAAATCTCTTCCTTTCCCACCCTCTTTTCCTCGCATCCTCGCAAGTCGGGCAGTGGCAGTTCAGCATCGGTGTCCCAGGAGAATCGCCGGTGCCAAGGAGCTTAACCATCATACCTCATCACGAATCTCGTCTTTATCTCTTCGATAGCATCGAGTAGATCCTTTTGATGTATCCTCCTTCTACCCTCAACCAGAGCCCTTAGAACCGCTTCCCTCACGACAAGCTTTATATCCGCACCCGTAAAACCTTGGGTCTCCTTCACGAGTAAGTCCAAATCGAAGTCTCCTTCGATTCTCCGCAAGAATATTTCAAATATTCTCCTTCTTATTCTCTCCTCTGGCTCCGGAAACTCAAGGACTTTGTCAAATCTCCTCCAAACTGCTGGATCAAGGAGGGACGGGTGATTCGTTGCTGAAATCAGAAGAACTTTGTCCTCAACCAAGTTTATGTCGTCGATAGCCTTTAAGAGTGTGTTAACAGCTCTTTTGATCGCCGCATGTTCGTCGCTCGTTCTTGTTTTTGCAATGTAGTCGAACTCGTCGATGAAGAGAATGCAAGGGCTTAGCTTCTTTGCAACCTCGAAGATCTTCTCTATGTTCTTTGAAGTTTCACCCAAGTATTGGCTCGTAATCATCGACAATCTGACCTCAAGAATTGGAAGATAGAAGCGTTTTGATAAAGCCCTTGCTGTAGTCGTTTTACCAGTGCCAGGAGGTCCGATGAATAGGATTTTTCCGATATCCGTCAGACCAATTCTCTTCAGATACTCTGTCTCCTTGATCGCCACCTCGAGCTTCCTGATCTCGTTTATCTGTTCTTCGTTCAAGGCTATCGACTCTAAGTCTACGTCAACTTCCTCGGGGGAGGAGATCTTGACCAGACTTAGCATTTCTTTAAACTCCTCGTTCTTTTCGAGATCCGATAACATTTGCAAGAGCCACTCCTTGTCTCCATGCACGGGAAGATTGTTCTTCTTAGCTTCCTCATACGAAACGTCAAGAGAGTCGAAGTTCTCATAGTAGAAGGCGAGAACCGGGTTTTTCTTTATCACTTCGATTGCCCTTGACGAGAGCCATTTCACAGCGAGGTCGAAGGCGGTTATCTTCAACTGCTTCGTCAGTGGGTTGAAGTCAACGAATGGCAAGTCAACTTTTCCAGCGTATCTCGTTGCGACGTCCTCTTTGATAACTATTGGTCTCTTCAAGCTACCCCTACTGTATAAAGTCTTCCTTATATCCCTCGGGATGTCGCTTTCGCTCAGATTCTCAAACCTATTGAATATCTCAGCTGTTAACAGCAGTTCGACGAGTTTTACGTCTTCCATCTCAATCCTTAGTAGTTGAAAAAATCGATTTTTAAAACTTTTGGCAAAGGTTAAAAATCGTTTCTGCGATGCAATGGCAATGATACCAGAAGCAATCGCCTTTGTTGCGCTAATACCCATGATCCTTTACGTTATGACGAGAAAGGGGATCTTCGGATCTCTGGGATGGGTCATATTTGCGATGGCAACGATCATAAAGGGAATCGAGTTCACGAGCTCAGACTACTTCAACACAGTCCTCTTCATCTTTGGTGGAATCTTTTTTCTCCTGTTCGCTAAATCGCTCCTTCAAAGGAATTCGAGAACGCATTTGGAGATAACTTCTTTCTCCGTTGTCGCCTGTGCAATTTATTTCCCATTTGTCTTCTTGGAATCTCTCGGAGATTCGCTGATCGAAGTAACCGCTTACCTCACTTGGGTCTTAGGAAATTTCCTCGGTTTTCCGATCCTCTTGAACGGAAAAACCTTGGAGCTCGAGAACAGCATGGTGGAAATAATCCTCGCATGCACCGCTATCGAGAGCATATCTCTTTTCACCGGAGCCACCCTTGCGATCAACGCAGAGTTATCGAGGAAGATCAAGGCTTTTTTTGTTTCTGTACCCACGATCTACTTGTTGAACCTTTTTAGAAACGTGTTCGTTGTAGTTAGCTACGCATACTATTGGTTTGGGGAGAACAGCTTCTACATAGCCCACCACGTTATATCGAAGATCTTGGCACTGATATCTTTGATGGTCCTCGCTTACTTAGTGTTTCGAATAATCCCAGAGCTTGCAGAACTCATTTATTCTTTGAAGGACGAGATCGCAAGGGGTGTCAGAACTTGATCGAGAGAAGCGCTCTAAAGCTTTTGGTCTTGCTTTCAGTATTTTCAGTTTTAGCGATAGCTCTTTACTACCCTCTCTCGATCCCTCTGATTCTTTTCACGATTTTCACCGCATACTTCTTTCGGGATCCCGAAAGAAAAATTGGCAATGGAGTTGTTTCACCAGCGGACGGCAAAATAGACTACGTTTCATCTTCAAGACTCGAAATCTTCATGTCTCCATTCGACTGCCACGTGAACAGGGCTCCAATGAAAGGAAAGGTTTTGAAAGTTGAGTTCCACGAAGGCAAAATTGTGCCAGCGTATATAAGAGAGAAAAACGTCAGGATGAACGAGATAACGATACAAGCGGAAGATGGTATCTACAAAGTCGTGCAGATCGCTGGCGTATTTGCGAGGAGGATAGTTTGCTACGTCAAAGAGGGCGAAGAAGTTGAAAAGGGGCAGAGAATTGGAATGATAAGGTTTGGATCAAGGGTCGTGCTCGAAGTTCCAGAGGGTTACATATTCGTGAAGAAAGTGGGCGAAAAGGTCAAAGCAGGGGAAACGGTGGCGATAAAGGATGAGAATCTTCCGAGAAGTTAGTCTTGCGGATTCGCTCACAGTTTTAAACGCTCTTCTCGGATTAACTGCGCTCGTTTATTCGATCTACGACTACAAAAATTGCTTCACGTTCTTTTACCTCGCACTCATCGCAGACGGGCTCGATGGTTGGATAGCTTCAAAGACTGAAAAGGGAAGACTTGGCAAAGAGCTCGACTCCTTGGCAGACACAATTTCCTTTGCAGTCTTCCCAGCTTTTCTCATAGCTTTAAAACATCCTGAGATTTTCGCTCTCTCATCTCTTCTCCTTGCCTTCTCAATTCTCAGACTCGCGAGGTTTAACGTAATCTCAAACCAAGACTTCGTCGGAGTTCCAACTACCGTGAGCGCGATGATGGTTACATCGGTTATTAGACTCGATTTTCCCTTGGAGTTGGTCACGATATCTGCTCTCGTCTTCTCGGTACTTATGATAAGCGATTTTAGGTATCCAAGGATAAAGGCTACAAAACTCGCTCCAATCGGAATTTTGCTGATCTTTGCAACTCTTTACTCAGAGGTATGTTACCTCCTCATTTTGATCTCGCTCCTTTACGCTTCGTATCCGGGGGTGAAAAGATGCGAAAAGTTGTTGCTGCGTTCGAAGCGGGAATTAAGTTAGGGGCTTTGTTCCATCAGTTCATAGGTGCACCTGTTTCTGAAAAAAACGCTGAAATTTTGGAGAAGGCTATGGAAAGTTGTCTAAGGCTTCAACCATACGTCGTCGATGCAGAGGTCGAGATCGACAGAGGTCGAATGAAGCTTTCGAAGTTCGGTTACACCTCTCTCTCCCCCGAGATGCTGAGGGCGAAGGTTGTGGTTGAATTCGAGGGGGAGAGAGTTGAAGCGGTTCTTGAATGGAGAGAAGATCTCGGATATCCTTTGATGAGTCTCCGCAATATTTAAATTTCGAAGAGACTTCGCTTTAAAAGGTGTTCAGAATGGCGAGGATGCACAAAAGCAGAAGGGGTAAATCTGGATCGAAAAAGGTCTACAGAACTCAGCCACCCGAGTGGGTCGAAATGAGCGCTGAAGATGTGGAAAAGAAGGTGATAGAGCTATACAACGAGGGTTATGAGCCCTCAATGATAGGAATGATCTTAAGAGATCGCTTTGGCATTCCTTCGGTGAGGCAAGTTACCGGAAAGAGAATTGTTGAGATCTTGATCGAAAGCGGAATCAAGCCAAGGTATCCCGAAGACCTAAAGTCTCTTATAAGGAAAGCCCTAAAGCTCAGAAGACACCTCGAGGTCCACAAGAAAGATTTGCACAACCGAAGAGGATTGCAGTTGATCGAGGCAAAGATCTGGAGACTTTCAAACTACTACAAGGAAAAAGGCTACCTTCCAGTGGATTGGAGCTACGATCCAGAAAAGCTGAGAGTAGAACTATCCTAATATGCTTTCGAGGAGAAACCACATCCTTTTTATCGAAGATGTATCCACAACTTACCTTGCGGAGAAGTTTGGGACCCCACTCTACGTAACGTCTAAAAAGAAGCTTGAGGAGAATATCGAGGCATATAAAAAGGCTTTTTCGGGCTGTAAGCTTCTCTACGCGGTTAAAGCAAACAACAACCTTGCAATAATGAAGATAATCGCAAAAAACGGATTTGGAGCAGACGTTTTTAGTGCTGGAGAGCTATACATGGCTCTAATCTCTGGTTTTAAATCAGAAGACATTCTATTCAATGGAAACTCGAAGAGCGACGAAGAGATAAGGATTGGAATCGATGCAAAGGTTAAGTTCAGCGTTGACAGCCTTGATGAGCTCTCTACAATAAACGAGATTGCGAAAGAAAAAGGTGAAAAGGTTGAGATCGCATTTCGTGTGAATCCAGACATAGACCCAAAGACACATCCAAAGATTGCCACCGGTCTGAGGGAGTCGAAGTTCGGGATCCAGATCGAAGATGCGAAGAAGGCTTACGAAGTCGCAACTACGATGGACAACGTCGAAGCGAAGGGGATACATTTCCACATTGGTAGCCAAATACTCGACACTTCGCCATTCGTTGAGGCGCTGAGAAAGGTGGGAAAACTCGCAGTTGAGCTCGAAGATATTGGCGTATCTTTGGATTTCATAGACATGGGTGGAGGGCTTGGGATCGACTACGAACAAAAGGGCGCTCCATCTCCCTTTGATTTGGCAAACGCAGTTTTACCAGTTTTTGAAGAGATAAGAAGGGATCTTAGATCAAAGGTCTCGCTTTGGCTTGAACCCGGAAGAAGCATCGTCGGGAACACGACGATCTTGTTGACGAGGGTTAACGCTGTTAAGAGGGGCTTCAAGAACTTCGTCGCAGTTGACGCGGGTTTCAACACCCTCATAAGACCCGCGATGTATGGTTCCTACCACAGAGTTCTTGTCGCAAATAAAGAGGGTGAGGAGGAAGTTTACACAATAGTTGGACCAATTTGCGAAAGCGGAGACATTCTTGCAAGGGATAGAAGACTACCAAGAATAGAGAAGGGCGATTTGATTGCAATTCTCGATGCTGGAGCGTATGGTTTTTCGATGAGCAGTCAATACAACGGAAGACCAAGATGCGCCGAAGTTCTCGTTGAAGGCGAGAATGCTTCGATTATAAGGGAACGAGAGACATTCGGCGATTTGGTTTCGAGGCAAAAGATCCCTGAGTGGCTCTTCTAAGATTTTTACCAGTAGGTGCAGACTCGAATAGAAAGGTTTATTAACTCCCATCACCACAATTGTTATCATGAGCGTGAAGGTGTTGATAATCGACGACGATGAGAGCATAAGGGAGATCGTCAGGATTATGCTCAAAGACTTCAAGATCCTCGAAGCTTCAAATGCCTTGGAGGGCATAAGGATCTTTGTAGAAGAGAAGCCCGACGTCGTTCTGATGGACATCTCAATGCCTGGAGTCGATGGCGTAGAAGCGACACGCGAAATCCTCAAGATAAACCCCAAAGCAATTATAATCGGTTTTTCCGCATTTTCAAGGAGTAGAGGAAAAGAACTGCTGAACGCCGGGGCAAAGGGTCTGATTGAAAAACCTTTCACGAGAAAAAGCCTAAGAGAGACGATCGAGAGATACCTTGCAAAGCCTGTAGCTTGAGCTCTCCTTAAGAGATGCGCAACTCTTTTTAAACTTAACATCTAATTTCGCGATGAAAATTGGGTGTTGCGGTTTTCCGATTGCGATGGAGAGATACTTCGAGAAGTTTGAAGTCGTCGAAGTGCAAAAAACTTTTTACAAGCCTCCATCGCTCGAGACAGCAAAGAAATGGAGAGAAATGGCGCCGAGTGGATTTGAATTCACAGTAAAAGCTTGGCAGATAATAACCCATCCCCCATCAAGCCCAACTTATCGTAAAGCGAAGCTCTTAGTTGAGGATGGAGGGTTTTTTAAGCCAATAAAAGCTGTTTTTGAAGCATGGGAAGTTACAAAGGCGATTGCAAAAGCTTTAAAATCCAAATTCATCCTATTTCAAACTCCGAAGAGTTTTAAAGAAACCGAGGAAAACTTCAGGAACATGAAGGAGTTCTTTGGGAGCATAGAAAGGGATTTCATTTTTGGCTGGGAGCCCCGGGGTTGGAGAAGCGAAGCGGTCAGGAGGATTTGTAAAGAGCTCTCACTCGTCCACGTCGTCGATCCTTTTGAGAGCGAACCAACGCATGGTGAGCTTAGGTATTTCAGAGTCCACAAGAATCGAAGCGATGAAGAACTGCGGAAATTGATGGACAAGTGTGATTACCTGCTCTTCAACAATCCTTTTATGCTCAGGGATGCGGAGAAAGTCAAGAGCTGGAGGGATGAACTTGCGGGAAAAGATTCTAAGAGTTCTTAGAAGCTACTCACCGGATAAGATAAAGATTGCGACGCTTGGCAGTCACTCAGCGCTCAACATACTTCGCGGAGCAAAAGATGAGGGTTTTGAAACCATATGCCTTTGCAGGAGAGAAGACGCGATTGTATACAAAAACTTTGGAATTGCGGACAAGATCGTTGAGCTGAAAGAATTCGATGAGTTGCTCAGCAAGGATCTCCAAGATCTTCTAAGAGAAGAAAACGCGATCTTAATCCCACATGGATCCTTCAATGCCTACATCGGGAAATTGGATGATTTAGAAGTCCCGATTTTTGGCAACAGAAAACTGATGGAATACGAGACGAGCAGAGAAAAGCAGAGAGAGTGGTTCTTGAGAGCGGGGGTTAGAATTCCAAAGGAGTTTGAGAGTCCAGAAAAAATAGACAGACTCTGCATAGTCAAGTTCCAAGGAGCAAAAGGCGGTCGTGGTTACTTTCTCGTGACTTCTGCTGAAGATTTTAAGAAGAAAGCCAAAGAAATACTAAGTAGGGGGCTTGCAACAGAAGAGGAGTTGTCAAGGGCTGAGATACAAGAATACATCATAGGAGCGAACGTCTACTTCTCGTTCTTTTACTCCCCAGTAAACGACAGAGTTGAGCTAATCTCGATAGATCGAAGATACGAGCACATCGATGGAATCGGCAGAATTCCTGCGAAAGAACAGTTAAAGCTCGATTTTGAGCCAACTTATACCGTGATCGGAAACATACCATTGGTTCTACGTGAAAGTCTTTTGAAACAAGCTTTCGACGTTGCAGAGAAAATCGTGAGTGTTTCAAAAGAGATCGCGTATCCCGGAATGGTTGGGCCATTCTGCGTGGAGACTGTTTTTAACGAGAGAGCGGAATTAATAGTTTTCGAGATCTCTGCAAGAATTGTAGCGGGAACAAATGTTGGAATACCCAATTCTCCGTATTCCTACGTTTTATTTGGAGAAAACATGTACATGGGGCGTAGAATTGCAAGGGAAATCAGACTTGCGATCGAAAAGGATATGCTTGAGGAGGTGATCTATTAGCATGAGCGACGAAGCTATCGAGAAAACCTTGAGAGCAGGAGAAGTGCTGAAAAAAGTTGCCAAGGAAGCCGAGGAGAAGATAGTGGTTGGAGCGAAGATACTTGAAATCGCAGAATTCATAGAAAACAGAATCGTCGAGCTTGGCGCAAATCCAGCGTTTCCGTGCAATATATCAATTAACAGCGACGCAGCCCATTCTACACCTACGAGGGGAGACGAAAGAGTTCTGAAGAAGGGAGATCTCGTGAAGATCGACATTGGAGCCCACATCGATGGTTACATCGCAGACATGGCGATATCAATCGATCTCGGCGATCACGGCGATTTGATAAAGGCGAGCAAAGAAGCTGTTTTCAATGCGATAGATCAAGTGAAAGCTGGAGTAAACACCGCGAAACTCGGAAAGACAATCGAGGAGACCATAAAAGGCTATGGCTTCAAGCCGATCGTGAACTTGACCGGTCATGGCTTACTTCCCTACTTAGCCCACGCCCCTCCGAGTATTTACAACTACGCAACAAAAAAAGGAGTTGAATTGAAGGAGGGGATGATAGTGGCGATAGAGCCATTTGCAACAAACGGCGTAGGCAGAGTTTCTGAAAGAAACGAGTGTGAGATATACAGTCTTTTGAATCCAAAGCCCCTGCGCCTAAGGGAACTAAGGATGATCGTTCAAGAGATATCGGAGAGATTCAAGACACTTCCATTTGCAAAAAGATGGATAAACGTCTCAGAGCTCTTCTTATCTAAGCTCCTTAGAGAGGGAGTTCTTAGAGAATACCCCGTGCTCTCGGAAGTTTCGAATTGCGCAGTGAGCCAATGGGAGCACACGGTGATCGTGGAAAAAGACTCCTGCAGAATCGTTACACTTTGAGAATTGATTGCAAAATGTCTTGGTAGTAGAGATGCAATAGAAGGACGATTACGGGATGCTGTATAAGGTAAACAGCGAGTGAATGTCTGCCTAAGAAGCTCACGAGGCTATCTTTGTAATCCGAGACCTTCAAAGTGACCTTCTTGCCAAAGTATATCCCAAGAAGCATTACTCCAAACCAAGGTAAAAGGGGGTAGTAGTCGAGAGTCCTAAAGCCTTCTGGGATCAACCCAAGCCAGAAAAGATACCAAAATGGAACTCGAAACTGCTGTATGTAGAAACCAAGAACAGTAAAGCTGATACCGAGAATTAGACAGAGCTTTTCCCTTTTAACGAAGAAAATTGCAATTAGAGAAGCGAGTGCGAAGAAGTGAATTATACCGAAGACTACAAACTCATTTGGGGCGAAAATTGCAGTTACAATTGTTATCGCGATGGCGATCAACGCGAACTTCAAAACTCTGCGGAGTTTTGCCACGCTCCAAAGGTTTCGCTCTCTGTAAGTGTAGCTAAGCGTGAAACCCGAGATGAATATGAACATTCCCCCTATGAACCTCGGAAAGGCGAACCAGAAGAAACCGCTGAGCTCTATTTTTTGGAAATAATTTGCGTCGAAGAAAAGATGGAAAAAAAGCATCAAGATTACTGCGATTCCACGAGCAAAGTCGATTTGCCAGTATCGGGTCATCTGAAATATCTAAGATCTTCGTCGCTCCTCCACTGTTGAACTGCGAGCTCCTGCATCTCCTTTATCTGCGCTATTATCCTTTCCATCTCCTTCGCTCTCTCCTCAAGGGCTTCAAATGAAACCTTCAACTTAAGGATTTTCGACAAAACTTCAAGCACAGCCTTTGCACTTTTTGGATCGACCATGTATCCAGAGGTTACGCCCATTAGACATATCGCCTCTATTTTTTCAAGCTTAGAAACCCCAAGTAGAAGACCGGCGGCACCGATTATTCCTCCTCCCGGCTCTCCAGGCTCAAATTTTACTCCGTACCTCTTCATCTCTTCGACGAGTTCCTTGGAATTTGAAGCACCAACGACGTATGGCTCCTCGACGAGTTTTCCCAACCCATAGCCACCGAGCGTGTAGATCCTTTTCGCTCCAAAGCGTTTTGCGATCTCTATGTAAGCGTTCACGAGCTCAAAGTGCCCCTCGTTGCTGATGCTTTGGAAATCCCCGACGAGAATTAGTAGATCCGGCGAATCGGAGTTTGATTTCCATGCATAAACTTCGTTCCTTGGCATTCTAATCGTTCCATCTTCGAGAACTATGACTTGCGGTGGGAAGTGGTGGGAGTAGATCTCTACTACCTTTTCCGCGTTCAGCTCCTTGACCAAGTGGTCTGCTACGAGTTTTCCCACATGTCCTATGCCGGGCAAACCCTCTATGAACACCGGGTCTCTGAGATTGCACTCCTGCGGGCTTTTCAAATACCGAACGTCTACCCTATTTATCATTTCACCACCTTCTGAGGAAGAAACCTTTCTCTTTTCGGAGCATCCTCCGATACTTCCCATACGGATCTTCAGGCGAGAACCTCGGCGGGATCGTTGCAATCGTCTTCTCATTGCACCTCGGGCAAAGATCCTTTAGTGTGTATTCAACGCACTTCGGACACCTTTTTATCAACGACTTCATATCGCCTCTCTTATGAAGTTACACTCCCCGCCGAGCTTTTTGACGTTCTTTGAAATCGTCGTCACAACCTTCTTTAGCACGTTTTCTGCGAGCTTGTAGTCCTCTGCTTCGATCACGATCCTATACCTCGGGGCACCGATGTAGGTTATCTCGACTTCTGCGTTGTCATCGAGCTTCAGTTCGCTGAAAGTCTTTCTTATTCTTTCAACTCCATCGGATTGCATAAACTTTATCTCGAAGTACCCTCTTACTTTTACCTTTTTTGGTTTTAAGTTTTCTCTCGCAATTTCAGCCATCTCCTTCGCGAATTCTTCGCCTATGAGCTTTGCAAGAACTTCGTATCCTTCTGCTGCAGCTTCTTCAAACGCTGAGAAGACTGAGTCGTATTCCTTCAACAGTTTCTTTCCAATTTTAAGAACATCTTCTCTGCTCATCTGCATTTTTTCTCCCACGATCTCGAGCCACTTGAAGGCGCTCATCTCGTTTTTCCACTGCTGAAGCTTCTCCCTCTTCTGCCTTTCGTTCACATCCTTTATCGAAAGGTCTATGTGTCCTCTTTTTGGATTAACATTTAGGACCTTGCAAACAACCTTCTGCCCCTTCTTAACGTGGTCTCTTATGTCTTTGATCCAACCAGACGCGACCTCGCTTATGTGGACCATCCCCTCTTTGTTTTCGTATTCATCGAGAGAAACGAATGCGCCAAAGTCAAGGACACGATTCACGGTTCCAATTACGATTTCTCCAACGGAAGGATAGCCAGTCCTTTTGATTACCAACCTCTCAGTTTGCTCCTTATCTTGTTTTTCATCTTTCATCCCTCACAGCTATGGCGTGATGAATTTAAGTTTTCCCCACCACTCGCTATACTTGCGAGAAAGGTTTATAAGTTAAAAGTTCAACGCAAGAAAGCCGGGGTTGCCGAGTGGCTTAAGGCGGTAGACTCGAGATCTACTGGGCTCTGCCCGCGTGGGTTCAAATCCCACCCCCGGCGTTTTTTGTTTTGATAAGCCTGGAGTGTGAACAGAAGGATGGCATTATGAGACCATCGTGGCAATTCGCCAAGGGTTGAATTTCGTTATACCTAAAAAATAAAACGTCATAATCAAGACAAAAGCCAAAATCTCATAAACCTTCTCCATCAACGCTAATTGCTCTCATAGGTGAGAGAACAAAAGTTTAATTAACCCTTTTTCGACCAATCCTTAGACGCCGCCGTGGCTCAGCTGGCAGAGCGGGTGACTTGTAATCACCAGGTCGCGGGTTCAAACCCCGCCGGCGGCTTTTGCGTTGTCAAGAGATTCTTCAACGCTTCCGCGAAGGGTTAAGTTCAAAAACCCCTGAGAGAAGAGTTGCTGTGGAAGTTTACGTCCTGCGCCTTGGGCATAGACTCGGTAGGGATCAGAGGATCTCGACCCATGTAGCGCTCACCGCAAGGGCTTTTGGAGCAAAGGGCGTTTACTTCGACAAATACGATGAAAAACTTTTTTCGAGTGTCAAAAAGGTCGTAGAAACCTGGGGAGGAGATTTTTTCATTCAAAACGTGGAATGGAGAAAGCTTCTTCGGAGCTTCGATGGTATTAAGGTTCATCTTACGATGTATGGTGTGCCTTTTGTCGAGAAGATCGAAGAAATTAGGAAATCAGAGAGAATATTGGTCGTCGTTGGTGCAGAAAAAGTCCCGAGAGAAGTTTACGAGATCTGCGACTTCAACGTGTCAATTGGGCTTCAACCCCACAGTGAAGTGTCCGCCTTAGCTGTTTTTCTCGATCGATTGCTTGAAGGTGTTGTCTTTAGCCTTGAATTCAAAAACGCGAAGCTAAAAATAATCCCCT
>CALIUJ010000076.1 GCA_938048785.1 uncultured Archaeoglobaceae archaeon
AAAGCCTTGGACAGGCTTGGGGTTGATGTAATCGAAGCGGGCTTCCCTTCTGCTTCAAGAGGAGAATTTGAGTCTGTGAAAGAGATTGCTTCGATTGGACTCAACGCAGAGATCTGCGGACTTGCAAGAATCGTCAAAGATGACATAGATTCCGCTATAAAAGCAGATGTAGACATGGTCCACATCTTCACGCCGACTTCGAAAATCCAGATAGAGCACACGGTGAAGCTCAGCTACGATGAAATAGTAGACAGATCCGTTGATTGCGTGGAATACATCAAATCCCACGGTCTGAAGTGCATGTTTTCAGCAATGGACGCGACGAGAACAGATTTCGAGTTTCTCAAGAAGATATACAAAGCTGTCGAAGATGCAAAGGTAGACGTCATAAACATCCCCGACACCGTCGGGGTTGCGACGCCTTTCAAGTTCTACGAGCTGGTTAAAAAACTCAGAGAAGAGATCAAGGTTAAAATCGACGTCCACTGCCACAACGACTTCGGACTCGCGGTTGCGAACACTTACTCAGCGGTTCTCGCGGGTGCGGATGAAGTTCAAGTCACCGTAAATGGGATCGGTGAAAGGGCTGGCAACGCAAGCCTTGAGCAAGTTGTTATGATACTGCACTCAATCGAGGGACTTAGGACGAACATAAAGACCGAGCTCATCTACGATACTTCGAAACTCGTAGAAAGGCTTACTGGTGTAAAAATGCCACCGAACACACCGATAGTTGGTGAAAACGCCTTTAGTCATGAGAGCGGAATCCATGCACACGGCGTTCTAAAAGAGACTTCGACCTTTGAGCCGGGAATCTTAAAACCAGAGATGGTTGGGCATAGGAGGAGAATCGTCATAGGAAAGCACGCGGGAAGATATCAGATAAAGAAGATGTTAGAAGACGCTGGTTACGTTGTCAGTGAGGAAGCTCTGAACAAGATATTCGAGAAAGTGAAGGAGATTGGAGACAGAGGCAAGAAAGTAACGGACAGAGACCTATTTACGATCACAGAGATCGTGCTTGGTGAAATGATCTCAGAAGAGAAAGCAGTCGAGGTTGATGAGATCACGGTGATAACAGGGAACAAGGTTACACCTACTGCAGTTGTAAACGCAAAGGTTTCTGGAGACAAGAAAGTCGCTTCTGCAATTGGTGTTGGTCCAGTTGATGCTTCTTTAAAGGCAGTTCTACAGCTCGTAGGCGGAAAAATGCAGATTCGTGAGTTTAGACTCGACGCAATAAGCGGTGGTAGCGACGCAATTGCGGAAGTTTATGTTACAGTTGAAGATGAGAATGGAAACGTTTTCACCTCTCGTGGCGCTTCGCAAGACATCGTGATGGCTTCTTTCGATGCGGTGATCAACGCGGTCAACTTCTTGATGAGGAAAAAAACATGAAGTTCACAAAGATGCATGGAAATGGAAACGACTTCGTTTTGATCGATGAATTCAATGGTATCGTTGTTCCCGAGATCAAGAAAGCAGAGTTTGCGAGAAAAATCTGCAACAGAAACTTTGCGGTTGGCGCAGATGGGGTCATATTTGTTCAAAGCTCTTCTTTGGCGGATGCGAAGTTCAGATTCTTCAACCCAGATGGCAGTGAAGCGAAGATGTGCGGGAATGGGATAAGATGCTTCTCGAGGTTCTTAGTAGAAGAAGGATATGCCAAGCTCGGTAAAATCAGAGTTGAAACTCTCTCTGGGATAAAGGAGCTCGAGGTTAGCTTTGATGGAAAGTGGTGGGTCAAGGTCGACATGGGAAAACCAGAGTTCGAGTTTAACAAGATTCCAGCGAAAAAAGAGGTGTGGGGAAAGACCTTTGAGTTCGAAGGTAAGAAGTACAAGCTTTACGCTGTCAACACAGGAGTTCCGCACGTTGTGGTCTTCGTGGAGGATCTCGACTTCGAAATAGTTCCAATTGCGAGGAAAATTCGATACTCAGAGCTATTCCCAGAGGGAACAAACGTTAACTTTGCGAAATTCCAGGACGGCAAGTTTTACGTTAGAACTTATGAGAGAGGAGTCGAAAACGAAACTCTAAGCTGTGGAACCGGTAGCGTTGCGGTGGTTGCTGTTGCGAAGAGACTCGGAATAACAGATAGAGCAGAGGTGATAACAAAGGGAGGAGTTTTAAAGATTGAAATAAGCGACACAGCTTTCATGACCGGTTCTGCAACTCGTGTCTTTGATGCGGAGCTGAGAGATGAGATTTGACAACCGCTTAGTTCTATCTGCGATGGCTGGAGTTAACAACGCTGAGTTTTGCAAGAGACAAAAAGCTGGACTCGTGATTCTCGGAGGATTCAACGCAGATAAAGAGGCTATGAACGCAGCAAGAAAAGCGGTCGAACGAGGAAGGAGAGAATTCATATTTGAAGAGCCACTTGAGGGGATAGAAAGGGAAATTAAGACGATTAAAGGCAGAAAATTCGCCGTCAACGTTCGCTCCTCAACCTTAGATGGTTACTTAGAAGTTGCAAACCTCGTTGAAAGCTATGGCGGTATCTTAGAGATAAACGCACATTGTAGGCAACCCGAGTTCATCTCAGCACACTGCGGGGAGTGGTTGCTTTTCAATCTTGAGGAACTTTTGAAAATCGTCAAAGAAGTCTCAAAAGTTGCTATTACTGCGGTAAAGATTCGTGGAGGACATGATTTAGACTACAAGGCGATTTGCGAGAAAATATTTAAAAGTGGATGCAGGATCGTTCACCTCGATGCGATGATCCCAAACGCAGATTGCGATTTCGAACTGATAAAAAGGGTTTCACAACTTGGATTCGTCATAGGGAACAACTCATTTGTCGATTTAGCGACAGGAGAGAAGATGATACTATCCGGGGCAAAGATGGCATCTGCTGCAAGGGCTGTGCTCAAAGATCCGTGCTTTTTCGAAAAAATGCTAAAAAGCGATATTCTCTCGCAACCCGTCGAACTTGAGCTTTGATTCCAGCCATTAAACGATCAGAATTTATATACTGCGAGACCACGTTAATGCGATGTGGAGCATACTCAAAGCACTTAGAGAAAAACCCGAGATTTTATACGATTCGCAAAAAAGGCGCAATTTGAGCACAGAAATCGTTGATAAAGCGATAGAACTCGACAGAAAATGGCGAGAAATGCTGAAAGAGGTTAACTCACTTAGGAAGAGAAGAAATGAGCTTTCCAAGCTTTTGAGAGACCAAAAAGATCCAAAATTAGTTGAAGAGGCGAAAAAAGTAAGTGAAGCAGTGAAAAACGCTGAAGAACTCCTTGAAAAGCTTGAAAGAGAACTTGAAAGCATTTTACTTTCGATCCCAAACATAGTCCACGATTCTGTGCCGATTGGAAAAGACGATAGTGAAAACGTTGCAATTCGCTACTGGGGCAAGGCAAAGGTTTATTTTGAAGACGTAGATAGATTTTTGGCTATCACAAATCAAAAGGCTGATTACGAAGTAATAGATCATAAGCCAATTGGTCACGCCGATGCAGTTGAGCTCTTTGCATGGGCAGACGTTGCGAGAGCAGGAAAAGTTGCGGGATCGAGATTTTACTACCTATTCGACGAGCTTGTATGGCTTGATTTCGCTTTATCGCTGTATGCGATAGACTTCTTAGTGAAAAATGGGTTTAGAATCGTAGTTCCACCTTTCATGCTGAGAAAAGAAGCCTACCAAGGTGTTACAGCCTTCAGCGATTTCGAAGATGTGATCTACAAGATCGAGGGCGAAGATCTGCATTTGATCGCCACAAGCGAGCACGCAATTGCTTCGATGCACATGAACGAGACACTTGAAGAGAACGAGCTACCCTTGCTCTACGCAGGCTTTAGTCCTTGCTTCAGAAAAGAAGCAGGAGCGCATGGAAAGGACACAAAGGGAATCTTTAGGGTTCATCAGTTCAACAAGGTCGAGCAGTTTGTTTTCTGCCTACCAGAGCAAAGCTGGGAGTGGCACGAGAAGCTGATTGAGAATGCCGAAAAGCTTTGGCAGGGGTTAAAGATCCCATATAGAGTTGTAAACATCTGCACTGGTGATCTTGGCATAGTTGCATCGAAAAAATACGATCTGGAAGCTTGGATGCCATCCCAAGCAACTTACAGAGAAATGGTCTCTTGTAGCAACTGCACGGATTGGCAAAGCTATCGGTTGAACATACGCTACGCTGAAAAAAGGGGTATGCCGAGCAAAGGATTTGTGCACACGCTCAACTCGACTGCGATTGCAACAACGAGGGCAATCACAGCTATAATTGAGAACTACCAGCTCGAAGATGGTAGAGTGGAGATTCCAAGGGTTTTGAACAAATACTTGGAAAACTTCGAATCTGCTCCAAAGGATTTCATAGAACCAAGGAGCGCTCGAAAGGTGTAAGGATTTCGCAACCATCTTTCTTTATCAAAACAACGTCTTCCACCCTTACACCGCCGACGTCACGATAGTAAAGTCCCGGCTCGATTGTTACGACCATTCCACCCTTCAACGCAACATCGAGATCGCCAATCTTCGGCTCTTCATGAACTTCGAGCCCAATGCCATGACCAGTTGAGTGAATAAAACCCTCTCCCTTTTTTGTCTCAAACCCGTAGCTCTTCAAAGTATCTTTTACCGCCTCGTGAACTTCTCTACCGTTTACACCTTCCCTAAGCATGGAGATCGCTTTTTTCTGCGCTTCAACGACTGCAAATAACATCTCTTTTAATCTAAGATTGTCTTTCAAGATTACAGTTCTCGTGAAATCCGCATAGTAGCCGTTTCTGCTCCTCGGAAAAACGTCGATGAGCAAGTGATCCTCGACTTCTCCTCTTCCAACTTCGTGTGGATCTGCGGAAAGCTTCCCAGAGACGCAGATCGTGTCTTCTGCAATTAAGCCAAGTTTCAACAGCTCGAGTTCGATGAAGCTTCGAATTTCTTCACATGTAAGCGATCGAGACTTTATCAGCTTAAGGGTCTCGGAGAAAACCGCGACTACTCGCTCACAACTCATTCTTATCTCCGAGATCTCCGAAGTAGTTTTTACAGCTCTCATTTTCAAAAATGGGTTTTCAACAGTTTCTACGTCAAACTCTTCTTTTAAAGCAAAGCCAAAAAAGGATGGAAAGTCGTTTGGAATCAAAACTTTCTTAGCCCTGCCCTCGTTGAGAATTTCGATTAGAATTTCCAAGATCACCTCTCTCGAATTCTTCAGTTCTTTGAGCTTTTCTTCATACCCCAGCATCTCATAGCTCGAAATCTCCTTAACTTTGCTTTCTCTCAGAGCTCTGTTTAACTCCATTTCCGGCAAAAGCAGAAGCTCAGTCCCATCAACTCCCAAAAGGTAGAACATCGCAGAAGAGCTTCGAAACTTCGTAGCGTAAAAAAAGTTTGCATTTCCTGAGTGCATCAGGAAAAAGTCCGCACCCTTTTCCTTTAAAAGCTCGATCACCATATCAAGATTTTTACCCATCCTTCCGCGACCGCTTTATCGTTTACCCTGCAAACAACGTTGACCTTGTAGCGGTTCTTCTCCTTCTCAACTATCTCGCAATCTACCGAAACAAGATCTCCTATGCGAACTGGAGCCAAGTAGCGAAGGTTCGTTTCAAGCAAAACAACTGTTCCAGGAAGTCTTGCTACTGCGGTAGAAACAAGGCTTGTTGTAAGCATGCCGTGCACAACTCTACCGCCAAACCTTGTTTGCTTCGCAAATTCTTCGCTGAAATGGATTGGGTTGAGATCACCGGAAACTAAGCCGAACAGCTGAACGTCCACTTCGTTTATTCTCTTCTCAAAGCCGAACTTCAAGCCAACGTCAACATTTGCGGAGATTTTGCTAAATTGCTTAAAATCGCCACCCAACTTCTTGTATATGGACTCAAGTTCTGAAAAATCCATGAAAAAAGTTTTAAATGGGGTTTAAAAGCTTTTCTACCTCTTCGCCTTCTTCATCTTGAGCTTCTTCAACCTTATTATGTTCTCCCTATCCATCTCCTCAAGCTTAAACGCTATGAACTTCGCGAGCTCGTTCATCCTCGGAATTACGCGATACTCCAGAGCATTAACCCTTCGCTTTGTCCTTTCGATCTCTTCGAGCAATCGCCTTATCGTAGTCTCGATCTCTGCAACCTCAAGAATCGAATCAACGAGCTCTTCATAAGCGGTGACAGCTTCATCAATTCTCACGCTTGTGCTCAGAATTCCGTAAGGCTTTTCCACCGCTCTTCTTGCAATCTTTTCCCTCTTTATCACGGGCACAACGACTCCCATGATGCTCTTCCTTTTTACCGTGAAGCTTGGTTGAATCTGACAACAAGAAAGAGCTATAGATCGCAGTGCTGTGAAACCATCTACCGCCATTGCAATTAAAAGCTTTTGTCTTGCTTTCTCGTAGTTCTCAGTCATCTTTTGGATCGCAACCTTCGCTTCCTCGAGTAGTTCTCGAAATTCCATTATTAAGCCGTCTCTCTTCATCTTTAGCAACGCATGTCCTCGAACTGCCATTTTGATTCTTCTTCTGAGCTTTATGAGCTCCATTCTCGTCGGTTGTACTTCTGCCATCGCTATCCCTCAAAAATTTAGGATGAAGCTACCTTCTTCTTGTAAGCGGGATGATACTTCTCGATGTACTTCTTCTCTATCTTAGTAAGCTCTCTCTCGGGTAGCATCGACAATAGCTCCCAGCCAAGGTCAAGAGTTACTTCGATGTCTCTGTCTTCGTATTTTCCTTGGTTAACGAATCTTCGCTCGAATTCATCCGCGAACTTCAGGAAGAGGCGATCTCTTTCGCTCAACGCCTCTTCGCCAACGATTGCAACTAATCCGCGGAGATCCACGCCTTCAGCATACGCTGCATACATCTGGTCGTTCCACTGCTTGTGATCATCTCTTGTCATTCCAGCACCGATTCCTTCTTTCATCAGCCTGCTGAGAGATGGCAAAACGTTTATCGGTGGATAGATACCCTTTGCGTGCAGTTCTCTGCTCAAAACTATCTGTCCCTCGGTGATATAGCCAGTGAGATCTGGAATTGGATGCGTGATATCGTCTGCGGGCATTGTGAGGATTGGGAACTGCGTTATCGTCCCCTTTCTTCCACGAATTCTTCCCGCTCTTTCGTAGATCGTCGCCAAGTCTGTGTACATGTAACCTGGATACCCTCTTCTTCCCGGAACTTCTTCTCTCGCAGCACTTATCTCTCGCAACGCCTCACAGTAGTTCGTCATGTCCGTTAGAATGACGAGAACGTGGTAATCGTAGGTGTATGCAAGATACTCCGCAGCTGTTAAAGCCATTCTCGGAGTTATAAGCCTCTCAATCGCGGGATCCTTTGCGAGATTGAGGAAAACTGCAGCCCTTTCAAGCGCTCCAGTTCTTTCGAATTCCTTCATGAACTGATACGCCTCTTCATAGGTTATTCCCATCGCAGCGAAAACTACTGCAAACTCCTCCGCTTGTCCGCGAACCTTAGCTTGTCTTGCGATTTGCAAAGCTATGTCGTTGTGTGGTAAACCGCTTCCGCTGAAAATCGGTAACTTCTGCCCTCGAACTAAGGTGTTCATTCCGTCGATCGCAGAGATACCGGTTTGAATGAACTCTCTTGGATACTTTCTCGCATATGGGTTTATCGCAGCACCGACTATTGGAATCCTCTCCTCGGGAATTATCGCTGGTCCTCCGTCGATTGGTTCACCTGAGCCACTTAAAATTCTTCCAAGCAAGTCTTTGGAGCAGTTCAGCTTCACTATGTCGCCCGTGAAGCGAACACTGCAACTCTTGTCAATCCCCCTTGTGCCCTCGAACATCTGCACAACGACGATGTTCTTCGAAGTGTCGAGGACTTGCCCTTTCCTCACAGAGCCATCTGGAAGAGTTACTTGAACGAGCTCGCCATAAGCAACTGGCTTCGTTTTCTCAACGAAAACCAATGGTCCAGCTACCTGGGTTATCGTCTTATACTCCTCCATACTTCACACCCCCAAACTCGCTTTTATCTTCTCCATCGCCTTCGTCATCGCAGTCTTGTAATCCGGCTCAAGCTTGCTCCTCATGAACTCGTCGAAACCTTCGACTTTTTCGATCTCGTCGTAGGTCTTTCCAGATTCGAGGGCTTTGTAGAACCAGTCGTTCAAAGTCCTTATAGCCTTGAGCATGTCGTATTGCTTCTTTATGTCGCAGTAGCTGTCGATCTCGTGGTAAGCGTACTGCGATAGGTAGAACTCCCTGATTATTCTTGCAACAAGTAAAAGCACGCGTTGCGACTCTGGCAAAGCGTCGCTACCGACGAGCATCACTATTTCTTGCAAAGTCGCCTCTTCTTGCAGAACGCTCATCGCCCAGGTTCTTAGCTCGTTCCAGTCTGGAGCGACGTTCTTCTCATACCACTCACCAAGTGTCGCTGTGTAGAGGCTGTAGCTTATCAGCCAGTTGATCGCTGGGAAGTGTCTGCGCCCGGCAAGCTTTGCATCGAGTCCCCAGAAGGCTTTGACAATTCTCAAGGTGTTCTGCGTCACGGGCTCGCTGAAGTCTCCACCTGGTGGCGAAACGGCGCCGACTACGCTTACACTGCCAATTTCTCCGCCCAGCGTTTTAACCCTCCCTGCTCTTTCGTAGAACTCTGCAAGTCTTGAAGCGAGGTAAGCGGGATAACCTTCTTCGCCCGGCATCTCTTCGAGTCTTCCAGACAGCTCTCTCATCGCTTCCGCCCAACGTGACGTTGAGTCCGCTTGCAAAGCAACATCGTAGCCCATGTCTCTGAAATACTCCGCAATCGTAATTCCAGTGTAAACGCTCGCCTCCCTCGCAGCGACAGGCATGTTCGATGTATTGGCAACGAGGACTGTTCTAAGCATCAACGGCTTTCCGGTTCTCGGATCTATTAGCTCAGGGAACTCTTCAAGAACTTCTGTCATCTCATTTCCACGTTCTCCGCAACCGATGTATACGACGATTTTCGCGTCGCTCCACTTTGCAAGCTGGTGTTGTGTCACAGTCTTACCGCTTCCAAATGGTCCCGGAATTGCAGCGGTTCCACCCTTTGCAATCGGGAAGAAGGTGTCAAGAATTCTCTGTCCAGTTAACAAGGGAACGATTGGAGGCAACTTCTCGAGGTAAGGTCTCGGAATTCTCACTGGCCACTTGTGAGCCATCTTAAGCTCAGTCCCATCTTCGAGGATTGCGATGGTTTCGTCAACCGTGAAGCTTCCAGAGTATACCTCTTTGACTCTACCACCCTTGACGTTGGGTGGAACGAGGATTCGGTGCTCAACCACTTCTGTCTCCTGGACTTTTCCAATTATCTGCCCCGCCTTAACTTCGTCGCCCTTCTTTATCAACGGCTGAAATTCCCACTTCTTCTTTTTATCGATTCCCGGCGCTTCAATGCCACGGCTTATGAAGTCTCCACTAACCTCCTTTAGCACTGGAAGTGGTCTCTGGACTCCATCGTAGATGTTTCCTATAAGCCCTGGACCCAAGTCAACGCTTAACGGCATTCCAGTGTTCACGACTTTTTCTCCCGGCTTTACGCCACTCGTATCTTCGTATACTTGTATCAGCACTTTGTCTCCAGCTAAGCCGACGACTTCGCCCATTAGCCTCTCTTCTCCAACCTTACAAAGATCGTACATCCTCGCTTTCAGCCCCTCAGCAACAACGAGGGGACCTGAGATTCTGAAAATCTCACCAACGCTCACTTCCATAGGTCAACACCTATCGCCTTCCTTATTTTTTCCCTAATTTCTTCCACGATTCCCGTTGCACCCACAGCGATAAAGGTTGGTTCCACCCTCTCCTCGATCTCTCTGCGAAGTGCAACGGGAAGCTTTTTCAAAAATTCGGGTTTAATCGCAACAACACCAATATCTTTTCTCCTCAAAACATCCTCCACAGCTTTAACCATCTCCTCATCGCTCTTCACTTCGTAAATGTCAACGATTCCCGCGAGCATGAAACCGGTTACGAAGTCCATGTCCCCAATTACAGCCATTTTCATACTATCACCATCTGTTTCTCTATTTCCTCGTTTGGCAGTCCATGCCACTTACCCCAACCAAGAACTCGCAGATCGTCGACTTCTACCTTCTTCAGAACTATGTATTGGAGCACTGGAAGAACGCTTAGTGGATAATTTCCAGCTCTTTTTGCAATCGCCTCAATCCATATCTTGTCGAACTCGATCTCTGCCCTTGCCAAGTCATCGAATCTCGAAACTTTCCAGAACCAAAAGCCCTCAAGACTCTTGAGCATCTCATCAAAGCTCATCGTCGCCAATTTCCTTGCTTCGTCTTCTGTCAACTCGTAACCCCCGGGAACTATGCGAGCTATTATCTCATCCGCGGTGTCTCCTTCTGCTTTTAGTCTCAGCAAAGTCTTCACGTTTCTCAGATCTATTTCCATTTTGACAAAGTTCAGAAAAACCCTGCTTTCGAAATCGCTCGCTTTTGTCGCGAGCAAGTATTTATAATATAGCTTCCAAAGCTCGTCTTCGATTACACTCATCGGAACGGAACCTATCTTCGAAAGTGTTTCATGATAAGGTGTTCCCTCAAGCTCCTTTACGATTTCGTTTATGTCCTTGGCAAGCAGAGAGCGCAAGTAATCCGAACTAAACTCCCCCGCTGGGACTAAGCTTTCTTCTATCATCTCAGAGGGCAAGTTTGCGTTCTTACCTCGAATTATGTTTATCAGATTCCACACATCCCATCTTCTAAGATAGTTACCTATAAGTGTTTTTGCATCACCAAAGGAAACGCTGTATATCTTTCTATAGGTCTTTGCGAGGTTCGAGAACAACGAATAGTCCAAAAGCTTTGGTCCAGTGTATTTGTATGCCATCTCGTCGATCTCCTTCTTGTATTCAGTTTCTTCGAGAAAGCGCATGATCTCGTCGAAATTCATGTTCAAAAGCTTTCTGAAGTCCTCTGCCTTCAGCAGTTTGCTCTTCATCACTTTCGTCCTTGCGACGATGTAGGCGTAGGCAGCCTTAGTTCTCGATATCATCGCTATCACCCAAACAAAGTCTTCGCGACCTCGCCGATCTTCTTTTCATATAGCTGAGAAAGTAGTTCATCAAACGTTAGGTTGATCCTCACCTCCCCGCTTGGATCTTCGAGTATGACGCCTCCAAGCGCGGTTATGTTGCCCGCGATCGTTAGATTGAGCTTCAATTCCTTCAAGATAGACTTCACCAAAGCCTCGTCTTCTTTTCTTACGAAGATCTTCATTCCGTTCTTTGCGTTCTTCGTTATCAATGTCTTCAGAATGCCTTTCCTCGTGTTTTCATCCATTTCCAAGACTTTTTGTCTGAGGAGTTTAAAAACCTCCTCGGTTATCTCCTTCTGCTTTGCAAGCATCGCCCTTTTGAGCTCAAGGTTTAAGCTTGAAATCTCTTGTTTCCTTAAGGCTTCACCCTCTTTCTCAGCCTCTTCTTTTGCCTTTTTTAGGATCGATTCCGCTTCGGCTTTCGCCTCCTTTATTATCCTATCGACTTCTTTTCTCGCCTCTTCTTCTATTCTCCTAACCTCCTCTTCTCCCTTTTTCGTTATTTCCTTCAAAACAGTTTCCAAGGGCATTTTTTCACCCGTATGCGAACATCAGTATGAAGCTGATGACCAAGCCAAAGATGACGATGGTTTCTGGAATAACTGTGAACAGCAGACCTAAGCCAAGGAATCCCCTGTCCTCCGCTATTGCTCCAACCGCTGCTGCTCCAATTCCGCTTTCACCAGCTCCAGCGCCTATTCCAGCAAGTCCTACTGCTAAGCCAGCTCCAATGGCAGCGCATCCCTTAATAAATGCCTCATCACTAATCAAGGCTTCAGCCATTTTTTATTCACC
>CALIUJ010000077.1 GCA_938048785.1 uncultured Archaeoglobaceae archaeon
GTAGAGCATTTCACCGCTTAGTACATCCTAGCTCCCTCTCCCAAAAGAACGGAGAGGGAGCTGAAAAAGTACAATGAAGAGGCATCGTTCACCCTCCAAAAGTCGCCCCAGCCTGATTAGAACCTCGGCAACCTCTTTAACAAATTCTAAAGCACTCCATTTACCTTTCATACGGACTAGCACGGAGATATTTACCCTCCATGCTTTAGCTTTCACACAATGCACAATTTCCAGGAAGAAGACAACAGCACCATTCTTTGCAGGGGTAAGTACCTAAGTAACTTCTGAGAGTTTAACGTTTTGCCTTATCACGCTCTCTTTGCTGCTGCAGGAACTATGTAAACTGCTGGGGCAAAACCGGCTTTGTTGACGGGGTTACTCATCCATTTTATAATAAAAATAACAGAATACTTTTTAAGGGGGGGATCACATGTTCAAGAAGCTATTCGTGGTGGTCCTTGGGGTTCTCTTTTTGATTCCCGCGTTAGGAATTGCTCAGGTTACCATTAAAGTCGCCCACTTTTATGATCCAGCTGCGGGTCCAGCACATGTGATGAATATGAAGTGGTTGGAAAAGGTAAAATCCATTTTTGAAGAAGAAAATCCAGGAATCAAGGTCGAATTTGAATGGATCAAATGGGACGAACTAGACTTGAAATCTCTTCGAGACTATCGTGCAGGTATCTCCCACGACGTTATATATACTTCCCCACAGTACTACGGACTCCATGAGGTAGCTAGGGATTTGCTTGACATTAGTGATTATGTCGCCCGTTGGCCAAAGGAGCGTCTTGATGACATCGCCTGGAGCCCGGTTTGGCAATCGGCGTTCCCATGGGGTGTTCCTTTAGGCATTCACACTCGAACCATAGTATATCGTAGAGATATGTACGAAAAGGTAGGTTTAGACCCCAACAAGACACCGAGTAACCTTGACGAACTGGTTGCGTATTCCAAAAAGCTTACCCAGGATGTTGATGGAGATGGGACTACTGACGTTTACGGTTTGGGAATGTACTTTGGTCCCTCAAGAGCTACAATTGAGCTCTATTTTGCTCCCTATCTCTGGCACTTTGATGGAGAACTTTGGGATAAGGAGACAAAAAAGGCTACCTTTGCCTCTGAGGCTGGTATTGCAGCCGCTCAGTTTCTCTTTGACCTAATATACACCCATAAGGTTACACCTGAGTGGTCTATAAGCGGTACATACGATGACGTGATTCTTATTGCTTTCCTGAATGAGAAGCTTGCCCAAGCTGAAGGTTATGGAAGTTACTGGATTGGACCGCTTGAAGAGAAAGGTTGGGTAAAGGGCATATTTCCTCCCACTCCTGAAGGGCAAGCTACGATAGCCGATGTTTACCCCACCCCTACGAAGTACCGAGCTCAATTTACGAATGCTTGGAATATATCTATTCATGCCCTTAGTAAACATCCTGAAGAATCCTGGAAGTTCATTGAGACAATGCTTCGGCCAGAGCTCTTAATTGAATATCCTGATGCTGGTCTTCCAGCATTGCTGAGTCTTTGGGATAGACCAGAATACAAAACGCCTTTCTACCAAAAGTGGTTAGAAGCAGCAAAAAACGGTCGTCCCATGCCTCCTACTGCCCACTACGGGGACTTGGCAGATACAGTTGCTGCCTGCCTCCAAGAAATCTTTGCTACAAAAGCTCCTATTCCTGAGACGCTCAAAAAGTTTGAAGACGAATACAACGCAAAGTTTGCTGGCGAGTGAGGCCTAAGCTAGAGTGGGAGGAATAAAGGTAATAAGCACCGCGAATTACCGGACGCAAAAAGTGTGTGGGACCTGGTACCTTTTGAGAAGGTACCAGGTCCCGTATACTTTTCTCTTTCCAAGTTTCGTTCTCACGTTGATCTTTTTGGTTTTTCCTATTGCGTCTGGTTTGCTCTTAAGTCTGCAGCAGTCCACTTTGAGTGGAGAAGCAAGGTTTGTGGGCGTAGGGAATTTTGCCCTTCTCTTTCGAGAAGCTCGCTTTCTAAATAACCTGAGGCTTTCTTTGCTTTATGTCTTGGGCAACCTCTCTCTATCTGTTCCCTTGGCTTACTCTGCGGCCATTCTTATAACCAGCCCCGAACTTAGGGGGATTTCTGTGTTTAGGGCTTTGTTCTTACTCCCTTTTATTACCGCCCCAGTGGTCAGTTCTGTCATTTTCCTCTCTTTAACGGATGCGTCGAGTGGTCCGATGACCTTTTTACTCACAAGAATTCTTGGAAACCGTCCGGTAATCTTAGCCAATCCCACACTTGCTATGTGGACCATCATCGGACACAGCTTCTGGCGATCTTTCTCTTTCATCATGTTGTTCCTTGCAGCTGGAATAACCGCCATACCTCTTGAACTGTATGAGGCAGCACGCGTGGATGGTGCCTCCTCGTGGCAGCTCTTTTCAAAAATTACCTTTCCGTTAACCAAGATTCACCTTGCTTTGTCCATGCTTATTATCACCATGTGGACTTTACAAGACGCAGAGACGGTGTACGCTCTGACCCGAGGCGGGCCAGGTTACGCAACTGAAGTTTTGGCGGTAAGGCTCTTTAAGGACGCTTTTGTCAACTTTAACCTTAACCTTGGTGCTGCTATAGGAATGATTTTACTTGGAATGAGTCTTATCTTCATGCTGGCCTACCTCAGGCTGATGACGGGAGAGGAAACATGAAGATCAAGGCAAGAGTGATTGTAAAGTGGATGGGATTGGTCCTTATAGCCGCTTTTGTTCTCTTTCCACTCCTTTGGGGATTAAAGGTGTCTTTGACCCCCCGCTATGAAGTTTCCTTTCTACCCAGCCAGATAACCTTGGAGCATTACCACTATATATTCTCTCGTCCAGAATTCCTTAACTACACGAGGAATAGCGTGGTTGTGACTCTGGGGACCATAATTATAACCCTGCCCTTGGCTATTTTGGGAGGCTATGCTCTGGCCCGCTTTACTTTCCCTGGAAAGGAACTGAGTTTCTTGTTCCTTGTTTTCCCTCTTTTACCCCTTATTGCGGTTTTGGTTCCTCTCGTATCCTACCTTAATCGCCTCGGGCTTTACAATAAGCACTTTGGGTTGATTATTGTAAACTCGGTCTTTAACCTGCCCCTGGCTATCTGGATGTTGCGTAACTTTCTTCTAGAAGTTCCGGTAGAGATAGAGGAAGCAGCACTTGTTGACGGATGTTCTCGTTTGCAAGTTATCACCCGGATTACAATGCCCCTTATGATTCCGGGATTAGTGGCTGTTACCATTTTCGTCTTCATCACAACCTGGAACAATTACCTCTATGCTGCAGCTCTTATCACCAAACCGGCTCTTCGAGTTCTTCCCCAGGGCATTCTCGCTTTTATAGGAACCTGGGGCACGTACTGGGGTGGTTTGACTGCTGCTGGTATGGTAGCATTGGCTCCTCCAGTTATCCTTTTCCTTTTCTTTCAAAGGTGGTTCATTGCCGGTTTGTTTGGCCAGATGCTGAAGTAGGGAAAAACTTATGGTGTGGAGAGAAGAAATTTTAAGAACCTTTGAGGGGAAAAACTCTGTTGTTGTTTGGCAGCCGCGTCTTGAACATTGGTACAGGGTCAACAGCGCGCTGGGCCTTGTTCCTGAGGAATACCGCGACCTCTCTCTCATTCCACTTTACCGCTATCTGGGCGCCTCGATTCGATATTACTTTGGCGAAGGAACTGTTCCCCCTCAGGATTATGTCATCTATGAGTACATCGGTGGAGTGCGTGTAGAGGAAAGGCAAGAAAATGGCTTTGTGGAAGTTGTTATCCATTCCCCTAAGGGAACTCTTCATGGTCGAAAAAGATTAGGAGAGTGGGGGTGTTCCTGGCACTATGTGGAGTATCCCATTAAGAAAGTAGAGGACTTGGCGGTAATGGAGTACGTTCTAGCTCACACTCGTTATCACTTTAACGAAAAGCTCTATGAGGAAGCAAAAGTCACTATTGGAGATTTCGGAGAGGTTCAGTTTTACTGGGGTAGGTCACCCTTTCAGAAGCTGCTCCTTGAGTATGCAGGTATGGAAAATACCTTTATCTTGCTGCATGATTATCCCCAGAGATTACAAGAGTACCTTAAGAGAGCCGGGGAGAGTGAGGATGCCCTTTTTGAGCTGCTTGCTTCGTGCCCGGTAAAAGTTTTGAATTTTGGAGAAAATATCGATGCTCATTTTGACCCACCTCCCGTGTTTGAAAAGTATCTTCTCCCCTACTATAGACAGAGAGTGGAAGAACTTCACAAGGCTGGGAAATACTGTCATATCCACATGGATGGTCGACTAAAGCCCCTTCTCCAATACATTCCCGATTTGCCATTTGATGGGATAGAGGGAGTGACTCCACTTCCTCAGGGAGATGTAAGTTTGGAAGAGCTTAAAGAGGTCGTTGGAGACAAGGTCATTCTAGATGGTATTCCTGCGATTCTTTTTCTTCCTGATTACAGCGTTGAGGAATTGGAATCTTACACGGAAACGGTCCTTAAACTCTTCCACCCAAGAATAATTCTGGGGATTTCTGACGAGCTTCCACCCTTTGGAGAAATCAATAAGGTGAAAAGAGTAGCAGAGATAGTGGAGACCTGGAATAGGGGGAAAGCCCGTGGAAAAACCGCGCGAGAGAATCCTTAAGGCCTTACGTGGTATTGTTCCCGAACGCATTCCTGTCTTCGATTTCCTCTTTAGCCAGAAACTTTTCCAAGACATTCTAGGTAGAAAGCCTGATTTGTACAATTTCGAAGACGCAGTTGACCTCACCATTGCCCTTCGTCTTGACGGTGTTTTTATTCCTTTTGGAGGGTATAGGAGGGAATGTCTCGAAAAAAACACTTACAGAGATGAGTGGGGTACTGTCTATCAGATGGACTGTGAAGCTTCCTGGCCTATTGATCCACCTGTTGCGTTCCCGGTGAAGAATCGGGAAGATTGGAGAAACTATGTTTTACCCGATCCTCATCTTCCGCACAGGACCAAGGAAATTCAGGAGGCAGTTCGGAAAGCAAAAGGCGAAATAGCCGTCTTTGGGGGCATTTCAGGTCCCTTTACTGCAGCATGGCTCATTTTAGGTCTCGAGAACATGCTTGTTCTTACTTACGATGATCCTCTGCTAGTTAAAGAGGTCCTGGAGAAGTGTACAGATTTCTTTATCGAAGCAGGTAAGGAGGTAGTCAAGGCAGGGGCAGACGTGTTACTCATTTCTGACGACCTGGGTTTTAAGAGTGGACCCTTTATGTCTCCAGAGCAATTGAGAAATCTTGTCATTCCTTTCCTGGAGAAGCAGATTAGAGCCCTTTTACCTTTGGGAATTCCAATTGTATTCCACAGTGATGGAAGGGTTGACGCGATCTTGGGTGATATCGTGAAAATGGGTATCAGCGGCTACCACCCGGCAGAGCGTGAAGCGGGCATGGACATAGGTCTTTTGAGGGAAGCGTATCCAGAACTGTGTCTCATAGGGAATGTGAATAATAAAACCACGCTTGTCTTGGGA
>CALIUJ010000078.1 GCA_938048785.1 uncultured Archaeoglobaceae archaeon
TTTCCTTTGCCCAGAATATACCCCTTGTTGACCTTTCGCCATTTCAGCAGCGTATTGAGGAAGAACGAAAAGTACCAGTGCTCCTCAGAGTTGTGGATGCCAGTGGAAAGGCAGTAGGGGATGTAGAACTCCTTTGCGAACAAGTATCTCATGAATTCCTTTTTGGAAATGCCCCAGAATACCTTCTTTTTGCTTATGCCCCTTCTTTCTACAGAAGGGATGGACGATTTGGAGTGCAGCCTCTTCCTCCCGAGAAGATTGCGGAGTACAAGCGTCTGTATCTTGACCTCTTTAACTTTGCCACCCTTCCTGCCTTTTACTGGAAGGACTACGAACCTGAGCCTGGTCAACTTCCCCTTAAAGAAGCAACACATTGCATTGCAAAATGGCTGAACGACCATGGGGTTCCTGTGAAGGGGCACCCTCTGGTGTGGGGAAATCCCCCAAGTGTTGGGGTTCCTTCCTGGGTTTGGATACTGGGACAAGCTGGGCGATGGAAAGAAGTTGAAGAAGCCCTCTTTAGCCGGATACGTCGCGAAGTCGAAGAGTTTAAGGGTCTTGTGCACCTGTGGGATGTGGTGAACGAGCCCCTTGTCCAGCCATGGTTTGAGAAGGGACTTGGTCCAGAGTACATTGCCAAAGTTTTTCAGCTAGTAAAGTCAATAGATCCCCAAGCTGTCCTCGTTCTGAACGAATTTGGATTGCTCCTTGACAGGAATTTGCGAAAGCGATTTATCGAGAGGGCAAGAACGCTTCTTGAAGCCGGCACTCCAATAGACATTATCGGTGTTGAGGCTCACCTTTTTACCGCCTCGGATATCAAAAAGCACCTGGAATCCCTCGAAGAGATTTGGTCTGCCTTGGATGAGCTAGCGACGCTTGGGAAGCCTATTCACGTCACCGAGTTTCAGATTCCCCTTCCCGCCGTCGCGACTGCCTTTGGGGTCTCTGCCCAAAAAGCTGAGATTCTCCAAGCAGAGATTGCAAAGATCTTTTATACGGTATTTTTCAGTCATCCGGCTGTTTCTGCCATCACCTACTGGAACTTTTACCGAGCGTGGCAACCAGGAAGTGGGCTCTTGCGAGACGATTGCACCCTAAAACCCCTCTATTTTGTCCTGCAAGACCTTATTCACCGGGAATGGAAAACCAGGATTCTCCTTCGCACGGGTGGCGATGGAACGGTAGCGTTTCGGGGATTCCCAGGGAAGTACCGCATCACCATTGTGTACCCTTCTGGGGAAAAGGAAGAGCATGTTGTCTTGGTGCACAGTGGTGCGTCCAACGTGTTTATCTTGCAAACCAAGGGGGATGGTACATAGAAAGCTCTGATAGTATCATCGATGAGGTAGGACCGACTGAAAAGGAACCAAAGCTCTTGAAAGGAGGAAAGGCAATGAACGCTCATGTGAAAGTCTGGGGGGTAAAAGCAGGGGACATTAGCCCACTCATCTACGGACATTTTATTGAGCATTTGGGCCGGTGTATTTATGGGGGTGTGTTTGATGAAGATTCCCCCTTATCTGATGCGCGGGGTTTCCGGAGAGATGTCTTAGAGGCGGTAAAGAAAATCAAATGCCCTATTTTACGCTGGCCTGGGGGAAATTTTGCTTCAGCCTATCACTGGGAGGATGGTGTAGGCCCTAAAGAGGCACGACCCCAACTCCTCAACTACATCTGGGGAGGCATAGAGAGTAACCGCTTTGGGACCGATGAGTTCATCGAGTACTGCCGGGAGATTGGTGCCGAGCCTTACATTGCGGTAAGCTTAGGGACGGGAACACTTGATGAAGCTCTCCACTGGCTTGAGTACTGTAACCTCGATACTCCTACAAAGTATGCCACAATGCGCAAGAAGTTGGGGCATCCTGAGCCTTACCGAGTCACGTACTGGGGCATTGGAAACGAAGTCTATGGGCCCTGGCAGGTGGGGCATTGCAGTGCCCAGGAGTATGCAGAAAAGCTCCGCCAGTTTGCCACTTTTATGAAATACCTCGACCCCTCTATTAAGATTATCGCTGTAGGTGCTGATGACCCCGATTGGGACCTCACCGTCTTGAGGCACGCTGGAAAAGTTATTGATTTTATCTCTATCCATCAGTACCACGGTTCAGAAGACTACTACGAAACTGTGGCAGCGGCGTACTATGTAGAGGAGCGTCTGAAGCTTCTTGCGAGCCTCATAAAGAGCACCCGCATGGAGCACGTGAAGATTGCCTTTGATGAGTGGAACATCTGGTACCAGGTTGACCCAGAAAAAGAGGCTCAAGAGAAAGGCGTTGTATACCTTGAGGAACCCTATGCCTTGAAGGATGCTCTTTTTGCTGCCGGAATATTCTGTGTGTTGCACCGCTTGAGTGATGTTGTGGGTATGGCAAACCTTGCCCAGATGGTCAATGCCCTGGGGATGATAAAGACCCAAAAGAATGCCTTAGTCCTCACGCCTATATACCATGTCTTTGATCTTTTTGTGAACCACACTGGATCTGTGCGTCTGGGGCATGAGGTGTACACCGAGTACTATGCTATCCGGGCAAAGAGTTTCCTTGGAGGACGAAGCTCCTTTGCTTTGGAACACGTCCCATATTTTGATGTCTCTACCACGTACGACGTTGCTCGGAACGTGCTTGCCATTGCCATGGTGAACTTCCACAAAGAGGAATCTTGCGAGGTTGTTCTCGACCTCTCGGATCTCCCTGCCGCAAAGGAAGCCACGCTTTTTGCCCTCACCGGGGATATCTATGCGGAAAATGATTTTGTCCATCCCAACCGGGTGGTTCCGGTATCTTCGAGGGTTCCTCTTTCCCCTTCCTTTTCCCTTCCTCCTCATGCCCTTTGGATTGTGGAAATTCCTCTGGAGAAGAAGATTCTGTAATCTCTAAGGGCCCAGAGTGGGTTACCACTTGCTCTGGGCTCCCATAATTTGGGATTTTTCAGACCGGTATGCAATATTGAACTCCTAAATAGAAGGGATTGCTCACTCTCTTTTTGTCACCACGAGGAACTTTGCTTTTTCCGAAGTCTGTGGCAGTCCTGTCTTTTTGTCCTTTTGAGGGAAGAGAAGACGAGATCGCTTTGGAAACGGAAAGATAACCTTGCAGCAACTTCGTCGGACTGCCTCACCCTTTTTGTCATTCTACGGATTTTCCCTTTCGTCATTCCCGCACGCTTTTAGCGGGAATCTCCACTTATGCCCCCAATGTGCTTTAGAGATGGATCCCTGGTAGAGGCATCCAGGGATGACAAAAGAGGAGGTCATTCCTGCATGCCTCCCCTTTTCGTCATCCCCGCATACTTTTAGCGGAATCCTACGCTTTCGTCATTCCTGCATGCTTTTAGCAGGAATCTCCTCTTTTCGTCATGCCTGCATGGAGTAAGCAGGCATCTGTACTTAGATTCTGGCTCAAAGATTGCCAGGGTGACCCCTGATAAATACATTCAGGGACAGGCTCCTGCTTAAAACATGCAGGGGCAGGCCCCTGATTAAGACATGCAGGGGTGACGAGTAAAAAACGTCATTCCCGCATGCTTTTAGCGGGAATCTGCATTTTTCTACCATCATGCCTGAAGGTATGAATCGGGCATCTTCACTCAGATTCCGGCTGAAAGACGTGCCGGGGTGACGAAAAATGATCGTCATGTCTGAATTCTATCAGGCATCCGCTCCCCTTTGTCATGCCTGAGTGTCTCTATCAGGCATCTTGGTCTTAGTTTTGAAAAACATTCAAACCCCGGCTGAGAAATTGCCGAGGTGACAAGTGAAGAGACGTCATTCCCCCATGTTTCAAGCAGAAATCCCAGGATAGATTCCTGGTAGAAACGTCCAGGAATGATAATTGCGAAGGTAGGTTCCTGCTAGGAACATTCGAGGACGGCAAGTGCAAGAAAGCCATCACAAGGCACGAAGTGTCAAAGAATCTTATTGGTTAGGATTGCTCTGGAAACAAAAGGTCGACCTCGCAGCGACTTCGTCGAGTTGCTTCGCCAGGTGAAAAGACGAGGCTCGCAACGACCTTCGGTTGAACTCCCACAGGAGATAAGAAGCGACCCTCAGAATGGCAAAATAGGGGTTGTCTTGAGTTCCCCACAGGAGGCTATGGCACCTCCCAGAGAGGAGGAGGAAAAGAGGTTCTCGATAACGAGAGAGAAGTGTCTAGAGGCAACTCTTCAAGGTGTTTCACGGGTGCTGAACCTTCACGGCTTATTGACAGGGGAATAGAAGTTGTTCTATTATAGAACCGGTTGAAAAAATAAAAGATAATTTCATACTGGTATGAAAAATGGTATATTTTCTGGTTGGAGGAGGTGAAAAACTTAGAGAATCTGTGATGTCTTTAAACGTAAAGAAACCATGGATTGAGCAAAACCCCAGGAGGTGGATTAGGAATGAAAAGGACGATAGTTTTAGGAGTGCTTCTTGGAGTGTTCATTTTTGCGGGTGTGTACGCCCATGCGGAAACGGTAATTAAGTACGCTCACTGGAATGCCCTTCCTCAAGACCCTTACAACTACGTTAAGGCTTTCGAGGAAAAGAACCCCGATATCAAGGTAGAGTTTATTCAAATTCCGGAAGCCGAATACTCTCAGAAGTTACGGTCCATGGCTATGACTGGCACCGCTCCAGATGTTTTGTGTCTTTGGGAAGCCGATTTAGCCGATTTTGTCCGGGCAGGATGGGTACTGAGCCTTGATGCGTACATTAAGGAAAGCAAGGAACTGAGCCTTGATGATTTTATTCCTGCGGTGAAACAGCTCATGGAACTCCAGGGCAGTCTCTACGGACTTCCATGGTGCTTTGCCACGGAGATTGCCTACTACAATAAGGACCTCTTTGACAAGGCAGGGGTAGCGTATCCGGGCATGGATTGGACCTGGGAAGACTTTGAAAACATGGCCAAAAAGCTTACCGTTGAGAGCGAGGGCAAGGTTGTCCAGTGGGGTTGCGACGCTATTGGTTTTCAGGGTTTGTGGTACTCCCTTGCAGGAACGTTTGGTGATGCAATCGTTGACCAGGAAGGTCGCTTCTCTATGGGCTCTGGGACCAAGGAATTCCTGAATAGGTGGGTTTCGTTGACCAACGCAAAAGTGGTTGCCTCTCCCCAGGTAACGACCTCTGGAGTGGTTTCTGCAGACCTTTTCATGGCTGGAAGGGCTGCCATGGCCTTTAACGGGAGCTGGATGACCTCGGTGTACAAAGACATAACCGACTTTTCTTGGGACATTATGCCCCTTCCCAAAGCCAAGAGATCCTACTCCACTTTGCATACCGGTTTCTTTGCCATTAATGCGCGCAGCGAGGCAAAAGACGCAGTCTGGAAATTCATCGAGTTCTGTATGAGCGAAGAGGGACAAGAGCTCATCAATAAGGCTTATAGCAATCCCTCTGCCCGTCTTTCAGTCCTCAAGAAAGGTTACTACAAGGTGGAAGGTCCCAAAGGCCCAAGGAACTGGGATGCCATTGAGCGAACAGCCGAATTTGCTGAATGGGGCTATGTACTTTTGCCACCAGGGCTCACCTTTGACATCGTTAAAGATTTCAACGCAGCTGTCCTTGGGCAGATGAGTGTTGACGATGCGGTACAGCAGGCGATTGAGAAAGCCATCGATATCCTGGGAGAGGAAAGGGTAGCCACAGAGTAGGGGTAAAAACCTCTTTGGGGGGCTTTACGCCCCCCTTTTGTGTTTCTTGGGGGTGAGATTTCCCTGTGAGAAGCGGCCGAGCGTACCTTTTTGTTTCCCCGTGGATTCTGGGCTTTGTTCTTTTCACTGGTGGGCCAATACTTGCCACTGTTGCTCTTGGGTTTACTAAATGGGACCTGATTGGTTCACCTGTCTGGGTGGGACTGGGAAACTATGCGAGGCTTTTCCGAAAAGGGTCGGAATTCTGGACGGTTTTGCGCTTTACAGCTTTTTATACCCTGTTTTCTGTAGTTTTTTCGGTGGGATGGGCCCTTTTTGAGGCCGCACTGCTCAACAGCAGGGGAGTCCGCGGCACAAACCTTTTTGGATTTTTCTACTTTATCCCGGCGGTTGTGCCAATGGTGGCTTTGACCTTCGCCTTTCAACTTATTCTCCACAAGGAGCTGGGAATCCTGAATTACGCTTTGTCACTTCTTGGCCTTAGGGAAGGTCCCAACTGGCTTGTAGATCCAAAGGTTGTGGTTTGGGTTGTTGTTGTCCTCAACATATATACCTTTTATGCGGGGCAGATGATGCTCATCTTCGACAGTGCCCTCAAAGAAGTACCAAAGGAACTCTATGAGGCTGCAGAAATCGATGGAGCAAGTCGCATTGTGCAGTTTCTAAGAATTACCCTTCCAGCAATATCACCGATTCTCTTCTTCAACATGGTGACTGCAACGATAAGCTCTCTGGGTACCTCTTTTACCCTCCTTTATCCGCTCACTGCAGGTGGGCCTGGAAAGGTCACCCAAGCGATAAGCCTTGATATCTACCACAACGCTTTCAAAACCTTTAGAGTGGGGTATGCCTGTGCCGAATCGGTGATCCTTTTCCTCATCGCCGCAGGGGTGTCTGTCGTTATGTTTGCCACCTCAAAGAGGTGGGTGTACTATGAAGTTTAGGGTGAGTATTGCCCTTCAGTATGTGCTCATGGTTGTTGTAGCCGTTGTAATGTTCTTTCCCATCCTCTGGATCATTCTCTCCTCCTTTAAGCCAATGATAGAATTCAGCGTCTTCCCCCCAAGGATTCTCCCTTCTCGACTGTACTGGTACAATTACGCTGAGGTTTTCGCCCAGAGCAAACTCCTTATCTACCTAAGAAATACCCTCATTTTAATTGCCGGGAATACCATTGGGACCCTCCTTTCAAGCTCTATTGTTGCCTATCCTCTGGCAAGGATGCGTTTTCGAGGAAGGGAGTTTATCTTTGCCCTGATTCTCATGACCATGATGGTTCCAAGCTACGTGACCATAATTCCCCAGTATATTCTCTTCAAGCAATTGGGATGGCTTGATACATTCCTGCCGATTATCGTGCCGGCCTTCTTTGCGTACCCATACAATGTATTCCTCTTCCGGCAGTTCTATAGAACCATACCTAAAGAACTCGACGAGGCAGCACGAATAGATGGCTGCAGCGAATGGGGTGTTTTTGTACGAATTATTGCCCCCCTCTCAAGGCCGATTTTTATAACCATTGGCATACTGTCATCCATTTTCTGGTGGAACGAATTCTTTGTTCCCATGGTGTTCATTAATTCTGAGGATTTGAAGCCCTTAAGTGTTGGGATTTACAGTTTTTCCCGGACGACCTTCGTCGTCCGCTGGGACCTTATTATGGCCATGGCCACTGTTATGCTCTTCCCACCGATGATGCTTTTCCTTTTGGCGCGGCGATACATCACTGAAGGCATAAAGACAACAGGATTCAAATGATAAGAGGTGGAGGAATATGAACCAACCTTTGAGTCTTCAAGAAGTGCGGGTTTCCGAGGGAAGCTTTTGGGGGAAAAGGATACGTCAGGTGAAAGAAGTGGTCATTCCCCATCAGTGGAAAGCCTTAAACGATGAGTTACCCGATGCCCCGAAAAGCCATGCCTTTGCAAATTTTCGCATTGCTGCAGGTCTTGCCACCGGTGAGTTCTATGGATTTGTTTTTCAGGATAGCGATGTAGCCAAGTGGCTTGAAGCAGCAAGTTACAGCCTCATCCACTACCCTGACCCAGAGCTTGAGCGCTTGCTCGACGAAGTCATTGAGGTTATTGCTCGGGCACAGAGGGAGGATGGATACCTGAATACCTATTTCACCATTAAAGAACCTAAAGAGCGCTGGAAGAATCTTCGGGATAACCACGAACTCTACTGTGCGGGGCATCTCATCGAAGCAGGTATTGCCCACTACCAAGCTACAGGAAAGGGGAAGCTCCTTGAAGTTGTGAAGCGCCTTGCCGACCACATTGAGGCTCGCTTTGGAGATGCTCCGGGGAAACGCCGGGGATATCCGGGGCATCCGGAAATTGAGCTTGCTCTGGTAAAGCTCTTTCGGGTCACTGGAGAGCGGAAGTACCTGGACCTTGCCGCCTTTTTTGTGAATGAGCGAGGAAAAAAGCCTCTATATTTCGAACTTGAGGCCAAAGAGCGTGGGGAAGAAAAACCTTCTTGGTCTTTCTGGACACCAGAGTACTGCCAGGCGCATCTTCCGGTGCGGGAGCAAAAAGAAGCAGTGGGCCATGCTGTTCGGGCCATGTACCTCTATAGCGCCATGGCTGATTTGGCTCTTGAGCTTCAAGACCAAACGCTCTTTGAGGCTTGTAAAAACCTTTGGGAGAATGTGACGAAGAAGCGCATGTATGTAACTGGGGGAGTGGGTTCTTCTGCAGAAGGAGAAGCCTTCACTTTCGACTACGATCTTCCTCCCGATCGGGCCTATACCGAAACCTGTGCAAGCATTGGTCTTTTCTTCTGGGCTCACCGAATGCTTCTTCTACAAAGGGATAGAGTATACGCTGATACCATGGAACGAGCACTTTATAACGGTATTCTGAGTGGCATTTCGCTGGATGGAACGAGATACTTCTACGTAAATCCCCTTGAAGTTTTTCCCGAGGCAGCACAAAAAAGGCACGACTTGCGGCACGTGGTGCTTTCTCGCCAGCCCTGGTTCCCCTGCGCTTGTTGTCCCCCAAATATTGCTCGACTCCTTGCTTCACTCCCCCAGTACATGTATACCAAAGACGAAGAGGAAAGTACGCTCTTTGTCCACCTTTTTGGAGAAAGCACAGTTGAGACGCTTCTTGGAGGGAAACGAGTTGCTCTAGTGCAGAGAACGGGATACCCCTGGGAAGAGCGGATTTCCCTTTCGGTTTTCCCAGAGGAACCTTTTCTCTTTACCCTTTCTGTGCGCATTCCTTCCTGGTGTAAAGAAGCGCAGGTTTTCGTGAATGGGGAAAGGATAGACCTTGGCACTAGCGTTTTTGGGGGGTATGCCAAAATACAGAGGCTTTGGCAGGGAGGGGACTTTGTAGAGTGCGTCTTCCCCATGCCAGTTGAGCGGGTGTGGGCGCATTCTGAGGTGCGTTCAGTAGCTGGGAAAGTTGCCCTGCAGCGGGGACCGATTGTTTTCTGCTTTGAAGAAATTGACAATGGTTCAAACCTTGCGGGCCTTGTGCTTCCTGAAGATGCAGAGTTTGTCGCCACCTTTGACCCTGAGCTCCTTGGGGGTGTTGTGGTCCTCTTGGGCGAAGCGTACAAGGAGCACCGTTCTAGTGGTGAGCTTTATAGTTTTGTAAGACCCAAAAGGGAGAGGATTCCCGTCAAGGCCGTTCCATATTACGCCTGGAACAACAGGGGTATTGGGGAGATGGCTGTTTGGATACGGCACGGTTCCTGAGACCTTCTTTTGGAGTAGTATGAGTTTTATCAGGGTATGGACAAGGAGTCGAAATGAAGATACAACATTAAGGAAGGCCTTGGGTTGAGAGTGGGTGAGCAATGCGTCGGAGAGAGGGAGTACGGTCACTTCACGTAGAATTGCAAAAAACGATTAAGTCTATTATTGAAGCTGAGGGCATCCAACCCGGGGAGAGAATCCCTTCGGAGCGTGAACTGAGCGAAAGGTACCAAGTAAGCCGAAGCAGCATCCGAAAGGCCATTCTTGCCCTTATTCGTGAGGGAATTCTTGTTCGAGTTCCTGGGAAGGGCACATTTGTAGCCCAAAAACGTGGCGTTTCTGAAACTCCTGCACCTTGTACCGGAAACATTGGCTTTGTTGTCTTTTTGTCTTCCCTTGATAGAGCTCGTCCAGACATTCGAGCTCATGTGGCTGCAAATGGTAGGGTTTCCTGGATGCCTTTCTACTCGGAGGTTTTTGAGGGCGCTAACCAAGAGCTTCGGGGGAACGATGTGCACCTCCTCTTTTTTGCGGTGTACCAAGATACCCCCGCGGAAAAGGCAAAATTTAAGAATTTTCTGAAAAAGGTTGACGGACTCATCGTTTGTGAGCTTGCCTCGCCCACTTTTGCAGAGGTTATTGAAGCTTCACCAGTTCCGGTAGTTCTTGTGAATCCTTCTGTCCTTCCCCGCTCCCTTAGGGCAGATGTCCTTCTTATAGACAA
>CALIUJ010000079.1 GCA_938048785.1 uncultured Archaeoglobaceae archaeon
ATGATGTCCAGATCCCCGTTTAATTGACACGAACTGAGAAGAAAAACGAATCCAAGAAAAAGGTACAACCCTTGTCTCATAAAAACTTGGAAAAAGCCTGTTTTTTAGGAATTCTAAAGGGATGATAAAGGTGCTGTCAAGGGAGGTAGACCAAACCTTGAAAACTAACCTACCCTTTTGCGAGGAATTATCTGTCTTAAGAGAACCCAACCTACACCAACTACTTCAGTGGGCAAGGGCTTACGAACCACCGCAGAGAACGACACGTCAAGAACACTCCTTTACAAACCTCAGACATTACGAGGAAACCACCTTACTCTCCAGGACGCATAAAGGTCCAGTAATGAATCTCTCTAAGGAATCTCTGTAAAAAATACAACGCGAGGGTAACTGTGATACCGAGCGAGACCACATACCCATAACCATAAAGTTTAGGACTAAGCTGCAGGGTTACCCAGGTGAAAAGTCCATTAGAAAAAGCAAAGAGCAAAGTAACCTGCAAGAGCTCTCTTCGGCGATCAAAATATGAAAGAAGACCGTAAAGAGAGAAGAAGGCAAGCTGTAGGAGAGCACCAAAAAGTAGAACATTTAAAAGCGAAATGGAGAGCTTAAGATTCAAGAGGTGCAAAAGGGTGCTTTCAGCAGCTATAAATAAAGCTATAAAAACGCCTTGAGCCATCAGCGAATCCAAGAAGGTTGCCCAAGCACTTTCAGAAAGACTTTTTTGAAGCCGGAAAAGATCCTTGAGGGTTCCCGAGCCGCGAGCAGCCCGATAGTACACTTCATAAGACCGAGAGAAATCTGCTTCAAGTTTTAAAAAGAACACAGCAAATCCAGGTATCAGCGAAAGATAGCTCAAAAACACCGGAACATCGTAAAGATGAGAAGCTCGGAAATGGCCAAAAACGTTTTCTCCAGTAATGGGATCCATCCAAAAGAGGAATTTGTCTACCCACAGGGAAAAGTTTAAACCTAGGCCCACGAAAATCAAAACAGGATATGAACGACCTTTGCGAAGAAAGTCCCATTCCAAAAGCGTGCTTGAGGGATAGCTTTGCCATACCTTAGCAGCAAGTAAACACAAAAGTACAAACTGTCCTACGTAAAACACAAAGGCTCCACCCAGACGACCGAGTTTGAAGCCTAAGGGAGTGCCAAAGGCAATAAGAGCATAGCTTAGAAAAAAGGCCAAAACAACATACCTATAGTTCTTAAGGCCGGCAAGAAGGGAGGAAGTAAGCCATATTCCTGAAACAACTCCAAGAGTAGACGCAAAGAGGAGACCGAAAAACAAAGGAAGGCCTCTACAAAGTACAAAAGACAATCCCAAACCCAAGGCAAAACCCATGCTCATGGTGAGAAGAAGTGCACCACAGTAGTTTGGAAATACTCGTTCCAATGCAAGCTCAAAAATTCGGTCGGCAACATACCGCGTGAAGAGAAGCTGCAAAGCCCCTGAAACTATAAGACTGAGCGCTATAACGTAGGTGATATAGACCTTGTATTCCGAGAAAAGAAGAGGAGATATGGCAAAAGGCCGCACAAGAAAGCCAAGAAAAAGAATAGCCCCAGTGGCTAAAAGCCAATTTCCAGAACTGAGGGCAATTGCATATCCAGTAGCCCACAAAAGAGAAAAAAGATCTTTTTTGGAGAGAATTTTTTGCAACTCAAAGGATATTCCTGCCATTGCTAGTCCCTAATACACGATACGCAGTTCGGTACTGTTCTACCATTCTCTCAACGGTATAGAACCTTTGGACCCGTTCGATAGCCACCAATTGCGCTTCCCTCCACCTTTCTTCGTTCAAGAGCAGTTCAGCACAAGCTTCTGCAAATCCCTGAACATCACCAACTTTGATAATGCGACCAGCTTCACCCAACGTTTTATCTTCCTCATTAAGGCCACCACAGATGAGCTGTCTGCAGGAGCCCACATCCGTTGCTACACATGGCACACCAGCAGCAAAAGCCTCAAGAAGTACCATGGGCATACCTTCACTAATCGACGTAAGTGCTACGATTTGCACCTTGGGGAGAATACCTTCGAGGTTTTGAAAACCCATAAACTGCACCCTCTGTTCAAGCTGCAGAACTCTGGTAAGTCGACGGCATTCCTCTGCATACATTGGATCCTCATCTTCAGGACCCACAATCCACCCAACGACATCTGGAACCCGTTTTGCTAAAACCGCAATGCCCTTGATAAACGTTTTAATGTCTTTTATAGGTACTACCCTGCCAATACAAGCTACAACCGGGGGAACATTCTTCTCCCGATGTGCTCTCACCCGAGCAAAATGCGCAACGTCAACACCATTAGGCAAAATGTCTGTCTTAGCTTTTGGAGCACCAAGGTGTATCTGGGCGCTTCGTGCCCCCTCATACAGGGAGTAAATTCGATCAGCCCAATGATATGAGAGGATTCCCAGATTCGTAAAGAAACGGATCCACAAATCCCTTAGTTCATCAATCCTGTATTTGTCCTGTAACTGTCCCCGCCAAATCCATTGAGAACCAAGAATTTCTGCCTTCCTCTCCCTGACATAAATACCATGTTCCGTAAGAACAAAAGGAACCCCCATAACTCGTTTTACGAAAACTCCAAGAAGACCTGCGTATCCCGTTGAGTGACTATGAACGAGTTTCACTTTTCGCCCTCGCAAACGGTTTGCCGCATCAGCAAGGTGCCAAATGGGGAAGAAGATGTTACGAAGACTCCAAAAGAATTCAACAAAGGGTACGTTAAGACCATTTTTCTCATAGACCTCCAAGAAAAGAGAGGACCACGCATGTTTGCTACGAAGGAATGCAGGAAACGTCGCATGAGTTTTGTAAAACGCTGGATCCACAAGCTCTGGCGAAGGAGTGAAAAACCTAGAGTCTTTCAAAAACTCCTGAAGAACGTGAAACCCCCGACCATCCAACCTTTTTGGCAGAGAAACCATCTCATAAGGAGAGAAAATGAACACACTCTCAAGGTACACAAGGTTCTTTGGAAGCTCATACTGGATACCTTGATAGTCTTCAGGTCTTGAGCCAAGAAAGACAACACCAAACGAGGTATCGGGCATGCCCAAGATAAGCTGTTGCACGCACGTAGAGACACCACCCTTAATGTAAGGATAAGCACCTTCGATGACCAAGAGAACATCAATATCGCAACCCTTATCGAGAACAACCACGGTCTTTCTCTTTCCCTGCCCAAAACGCAATAATATTCCAAGCCCTATGATCTACAAGGCATAAATCTCCCGCAGATTTAGCTATGGCAACAATCTTTTTGGGGTCCCCCTGCATATATACACACTCCAAAAGATACGGTATTATCCGCTCTTTAAGAAACCCGCGCTGCATCGCCGATATGAAACAGCGCCCAGCATCTTCCGCCTTCTTGCGCCGCAAGAGGATTCTACCAAGAAGGTAGTAGCATTTTCCGCTCTCTCTCAGTTTGAGAGCCTCTCTTGCATATTGCTCAGCAGCGCAAAGGTAAAAATCCTCAAGCTCTTTATCCACAAGTCCAAGAAAAACAAGTTCTGAGTACAGTTCCGCAAGTGACTCGAGAATAAGGACGCGGTTTTCTCCCTGCGTATTTTTGAGTTCGCGGAGCAATCTATCTATCTCCAAATTCAGGGAGCTTTCCATTCTATGAAGCGTTGAAAAAGCTATAAGCCTTACTTCGTCTTCCTGAGAAAAGACAAAATGCCTCAAACGAGTAAAAGAAAGAGGGGTCACATTCCTGCTCAGGTAAAAGGCAGCATCTGGGCGTGGAGACGACGCGCCTCCTTCCCCAAGTCGGCGGCCATGAAAAGCTCCAAGCGAAGCCAATTCGCTTTCAAAAATCTCAAAAGGTATGGTATCCTCCCTCCTACTCCGCAGGGCCCTCAAAAGGGAAAGGGACAAGAAAAATCCCAAAGGCCCACCTAAAAACGCAAGGACTAGCATAACGAGAAACGCTCTCTTACCACGATCTCGAAAAATGCAAAGCGCAGCACAAAAACTTGCAATACCCGAGACAATCCAAGCAAAAAACAGCGCCAAAGGTAACATTTTAGACTTTCCAGACCCCGTAATGGAATCACTTTGCAGATATAGTCCGAAGCTTCCCTAAAAGGGTAAGGAAATCTTCCCTTACAGGGACAATTCGTTCCACCTTCACCGAGGGAATTTCCTGTTGTAGTCTCATAAGGAAGGCCTTTGCGCCAGAAAAATTGGTCAAAGGAAGGAGAATAGCAACTTTGCCGTCTTCTATACTACACAGCACATCTAAGGTACGCAGTTTCCCCTGCACAATATCCTCGATAGGGCGACTTTTTTCAGCTTCGTTGAGAAAAACGATAGTACTCTCCACACCAAATTCTTTGTAGAAGCGTAAGGCTCTTCGAGCTTCTCTTAAGAATACCTTGAGATCCTCGGCAGTAAGGGATTGGCCTTCAGCCCCAATCTCGCAGACCTCTTCAAAAACAAAACTCAAAAGAAGATGGAGATAGTGCATAACCTCGTCATTAAGATTTACAAAAGCCATGTCTCTAATGGCAATAAGGTACGTTTCAGCTTGCTGAGACTCCCAAGGAATAATTGCAAGATAGCGAAGAACACGACCAGGAAATTTTTCTAGCACGCCCCAAGAAACATAGTGTACCTCCTTAAGGTGAAGTGCTTCCTGAACCATTGGATCTCTAAGATCAAGTTCCTCAGCATCCTCTTCCGAGGTACACGCAAGCATGGTAAAACCCCTTTCTAGAGAGCCCTTGTATATTGCTGCTTTAGAGACTGCAAAATCCCTGTTAAGTATAAGGATGAGAAACTTCGCTATTACTTTTTCGTCTTTTTCCCTCATAAGCCGTTGTTTCAACTCTTCAAGTGCCCTGCGCAGACTATATGGTCTGAGAACATAGTTATTCTCAAGCTGGTCGTGGGAAAGTTTTAAAAAAACAAAGTGTTTTTGGAGAGAGTCCAGGCGCTCTCTACAATAGAGAGCCTTTGCCTCTGCCTCGTTCATCTTTCGTTGCCAATAGTAATGGAATTCGCCACCTATCACGGTTAAAACAAAGCACCACAGAAATTTATCTACAAAAGCCTCGCTGTAAAAAATCTGAGCGAGGAGAAACAGCAAAAGCAAAGCAAAAAAGCCGGTGAATATCCCACGATAGAGAGAGAAAACAAGAACAAGAAGGAAAATAGGGGAAAAAGGCGCTTGTAAAAACAGGAAATCATGCCGGTGAAACACATATCCCCCTACTGAGAAGAGGAGAACAAAGACGATTACTTCAATCACCGCAATACGTAAAGAAACATCTCCCGCAAAAGCCCCGCGACCCATGCTATTCTGAGCTTAAAGAGGGGTTTTCTGACTGATATATACTATTCCCACCAAACGATGTCAATACACATGGGTTTGGGAATGCGGATTCTAAGTATTACCGGTATGGTAAAAGTTGGAAATCTCTTTTGTTTGTCATTTAGACGCCCGAGAGACGTTCAGGCATGACGATTGGGGAAATTGCACTTTGGCATACTCCTCTTTTTGTCGTTCTGGCAGGTTTTGAACCAAACTCCAGGTTTTCCCATGACTTT
>CALIUJ010000080.1 GCA_938048785.1 uncultured Archaeoglobaceae archaeon
ACGCCTCCCAACTTTTGATTTGCAAAGGATATGTCGAGCGCATACCTTCCAAAGCGGACAAAGTCGTAGGCAATTTTTATGTAGGACTTAATTCTCCTCAGATCCGAGGCAACCGGCTGAAACCTCGCTATCAACTCGAAAGCCTTGTCTTCAACGTTTTCAGACATCAAAATAAGCTTATCCGAGATTTCTTGGATTTCGCTGTAAGCGCATACGTTTTCAACGCATTCCTCGACGGCTTTAGAAATAGCCTGATAAGCCAGCTCACCCATCTCACACAAAGTCCTCGAGAGTTCTTCAAGACCAGAATCTATTATCCTCCTCATTTTCCACCTCACCCAAACTCTCCAGTTATATACTTTTCCGTAAGCTCATTCTTTGGACTTTCAAAGATTTGCTTAGTCGGTCCATATTCTATCAGCTCACCGAGGTAAAAGAAAGCAGTGTAATCCGAAACTCGCGCTGCCTGCTGTATATTGTGCGTCACAATCACGATCGTGTAATCTTTTGCGAGCTGTCTGATGAGGAGCTCTATCTTCGAAGTCGATATTGGATCCAAAGCAGAACACGGCTCGTCCATGAGCAAAACTTCTGGTTCGATTGCCAAAGCCCTTGCTATGCAAAGCCTCTGTTGCTGTCCTCCAGATAAACTTGCCCCGGACCTCTTTAAGTCATCTTTAACCTCATCCCAAAGACCTGCAAGTTCTAAGCTTCTCCTAACGACCGTGTCAAGGATCTTTCTGTCCTTAACTCCGTTGAGCTTTAGACCAGCTGCAACGTTGTCGTATATGGACATCATTGGAAATGGGTTCGGTTTCTGAAAGACCATCCCAATTTTCCTCCTTATAATCACAGGATCAACTCCTTTGCCGTAGATATCGACGCCGTCAAACAAAACTTTTCCAGAAACTCTTGCACCCGGAGTCAACTCATGCATTCGATTGAGACAACGTATAAAGGTCGTTTTACCACAGCCAGAGGGACCTATGATTGCTGTTACACTTTTTTCCTCGATTTTCATATTAATATTTTTCAAAACTTGCTTCGCACCAAACCAGGCGTTTAGATTTTCTATCTCGAACTTTGGCGCCATCAATAACCCCTCCACACGTAAGCCTTTACAAAGACGTTTATACCCAAGACGAGCATTATTAACACAAGCGCAGATCCCCAGGCAAGCATTATCCAGTTCTCGAACGGAGAGATGCCGAAGATAAAAACGTTCAACGCAAGATTAGCAGTTGGTCTGTCCAAGCCTTCAAACCACCATCTCCAATAACCCATCGTAACAAGCACCGGTGCAGATTCGCCAGCGATTCTCGCAACTCCGAGTAAAATTCCGGTAACAATCGCTTTTCTAGCTCCCTTTAAAACTACAGTGGTGACAGTTTTCCATCTCGGAATGCCCAAGGCTATGGCTGCCTCACGAATGCTTAGTGGCACGAGTTTCATCGCCTCCTCGGTTGTTCTGCTTACTATCGGAATCATGATTATTGCTAGAGCAAAGGCTGCTGCGGTGACCGAGAAACCAATGGAAAGAACTATCAACGTATAAGCAAAGACCCCAATGATTATCGAGGGGATGCCATTTAGAACGTCGTTAAAAAACCTGACCAATCTCGACAATCTATGCTCGCTGTATTCACTTAGAAAAATCCCGGACATCAAACCTATGGGCACACCGATAAGGGATGCGAGAGCAATGGTTATTAAAGTTCCCTGGATAGCATTGGCAATGCCACCGCCCTTTTCTCCAACGGTTGGTGTTGGTTGAGTGAAAAACTCGATGCTGATCGCAGATGCGCCCCTCAAAAAGACCTCGTATACGATGCTGAACAATGGAATAAGTGCAAGCAGTAGAGAGAGAAATACTAACCCAAGAGCTATGCGATCTTTAATTACCCTAATCATGTAATAGTCTAACCTCACTCCCTTGCCACCCCCCTTACCAATCTGAGCGCTCGCCAAACGATGAGGCGTGAAAGAACGTTTACAGCCAGAGCTATGAGGAGTAGAACGAGGGCGACGTGTATCAGTGCACTGACGTAAAGGTCGTAAGTAGCTTCAAGGAGCTCATTTGCAATTATCGCTGGCATAGTATACCATGCGTCAAACAGCGAAGAGGGAAAGAGCTTAAACTTGTTCCCAATGACCATTGTTACCGCCATCGTTTCGCCAATTGCTCTACCTAAACCCAGGATTACTGCGCCTATGACTCCAGAACGAGCATAGCTTACCACGAGCTTAGCACTTTCCCACTTCGTTGCACCAAGGGCTATTATTGCCTCCCGCTGTGAACTTGGAACCTGCGAAAACAGCTCACGCATCACAGCGGAAACTATCGGAATGATCATTATTGCCAATACTATGCTGGCTGTGAGAACACCGCCTCCGTAGATGTATCCAGAGAAAATAGGTAGGAATCCAAAAAGCGCCTGTATTTTTGTATATACGTGATCACGCAAGAAAGGGATTAGGACAAATATGCCCCATAGTCCGTAGATCACGCTTGGAACAGCAGCCAAGAGCTCAACGAGAAAAGAAGTCGCAAATCCAAATCTTTTAGGAGCGTATTCTGAAAGTGCCAAGGCTATTCCAAGGCTTATTGGAACAGCTATCGTGATGGCAATGAGCGAAACGACTATTGTTCCAAATATCAAGGGTAGGGCTCCAAAAACCTGAGCAACAGGGTCCCACTCAGTCCCCAAGACGAAGCCCAAGAATCCAAAGGTCTGGATTGAAAGCCAAGAACCTTTGAATAACTCGTAAATCATCAAACCTATGAAAAGGAGAACGCTGGACGCAAAAATGGCGCTAACGATCTTAAAGATCGTGTCACCAGCAACTCGCCTTGAACTTGAAAAATATAGGAAATTTTTGCTGGAATTTTTCATCCACATCACTTCAACAGCGGTTTTCCATTGTATGTAAGCATTTTCAACGTCTCTTCGTTGAGCGTAACAACGTTCTGCGGTATCGGAACGTAATAAAGCCCGGGTGCATAGCTTTGACCGTCGTGTATAACCCACCATAGGAACTCTGCCAAACTCCTCGCTTTACCTTCATCCATTCCCGGCACAACGTTCAACTCCCTGTATATCAAGAAGTAAGAGAAGCTTGTTATCGGATACGCCCCTTTCGCATCCCTGTTATTCACTATGCTATCAATGATCGATACCTTCGACCAGCTTTCGTTCCCCTTTGGTAGTGTAAGCGCAGCATACTCAGCGGCTTTTGCAAAGGATTCAATGCTTGGCTCTACGAACTCACCAGCAGCGTTTTGCACATATCCATATGGTAAGTTGTTCTTCTTCGCATACGTGAATTCCACGTATCCTATTGAGTAAGGAGTCTGCATGACCAACGCCGTAACTCCCTCGTTCCCCTTTCCACCGATCCCAACGGGCCAGTTCACAGAAGTTCCCATTCCCACTTTTTCGCTCCACTCCTTGCTAACCCTCGACAAGTAGTTTGTCCAGACAAAGGTCGTTCCGCTTCCGTCTGACCTATGAACCACGATTATTTCTTTGTCTGGAAGCTCAACGTTGGGGTTTATCGCAACGATCCTTGGATCATTCCACTTCTTTATCTTCCCAAGGTATATGTCTGCCAGTATTTCTCCGGTGAACCTCAGCCCTTTTTGTATACCGGGAAGGTTGTATATCGGAACAACACCACCTATTGTGAAGGGCACGTGCAAGGTGTTTGGGGCATCCCTGAATTGCTCATCCGTAAGGGGCGCATCGCTGGCTGCGAAGTCAACGGTTTTTGCTATGTGTTGCCTAATCCCTCCGCCACTTCCTATGGACTGGTAGTTTACCTTTACATTGGGCTTTAGTTTGTAATACTCGGCAGCCCATTTATCGATCAGTGGAAACGGAAAAGTTGCGCCTGCACCATTCAAAGAAATTGCCCTTGCTGGCGTTGGTGTTGTCTGCGTTTTCTCTTCACTTTGTTGGACACAACCAAGTAGAGCTACTGTAACCAAAATCGCTATGGCTACGTATACCACTTTCATCCTGCTCACCGATCTAATTACTGTTGAAAAAACTTATATACCTTGTCCAAATAGACAATATATCCGAAAACAAAACTATATAGACATATATGGAGGTATAAAGATGGAGCCAGGCGAGGATGTGAGAAGGATACAAGTCACCGGGAGGTCCACATATATAGTTTCGCTCCCAAAGAAGTGGGTGACCGCCTTAGGGCTAAAGGCTGGGAGCCAAATCGTGGTGTCTAAGCAGAACGAGTCTCTGATCCTAACCCCTAAGGAGATTGCTAAGAAACAAACTAACCCAACCGAAGCAACGGTTATGATCTCGAATGCAGACGATTTAGGCACGATTGTGAGAAAAATCATCTCCTTGTATCTAAATGGATACAACTTCATCGTTTTAAAAAACAGAGAGAACATAAGCACGTTGCAAAGAAACACGGTAAAGGATCTTGTGCGGAGAAAGCTCGTGGGAACGGAGATCGTGTTTGAAACTCCAAACGAAATTCGACTACAAACACTAATGAGCTACCCAGAGTTATCGGTCGATAGCGCGTTGAAGAGAATATGCCTCATAACCTCTTCGATGCACGAAGATGCAATAGAGGCGTTGAGAAGGCTGGACAAAAAATTGGCTGAGGAAGTAATACAAACCGACGACGAGGTTGACCGTTTCAGCTTTTACATAATAAGACTGCTGAAATTGGCAATTCAGAACGAGAAAATCCTTAGAGATGCAGGACTTTCGGATCCACAGGACTGCTTGGGCTATAGGGTAATCGTAAAATTCGTCGAAAGAATAGCGGACCACGCAGCAAAAATCGCGGAGCACGTTTTAGCTTTGGAAGAGAGACCAGACGAAGAAGTCTTTCAAAAGATATACGAAATGAGTGTTTTCGCAAAAAACACGTTCGAGAGAGCCATTGAAGCTTTGTTCAAGAAGGATTACTTCTTAGCAGACCAAGTTGTGCTAAAAGCGAGGAAAATATCAGATCTCGAGAGGGAAGCGATAAGAGTTATTCAAAGCAAGGCAAAACAATCAGAGATCACCACTACGAAAATGATATTGGAGCGCATTCGAAGGACTGCGAGATACGCGAGCGATGTCGCGGAAATAGTTCTGAACTTAAACGTGAATCAAATAATCGTGACACAATCCGAGAAATAAAACGCGCTCAAAAAAATTTAATCAACGAGGAGTTGTTGTGTAACCCTTCAGCGCTTGCAGATCGTCGAGCCACTTTCCAATGTATGGGAAAACTTCAGTCGGAGCGTTGTTGCCAAATGGTAAATCTACGTGCCCCGTGCCTGGGGTTACCTTATACCTGTCGAGTGGATGCTTCGTCTTCGCTTGCATTAGGTCTCTGATAATCTGATCTGCCACCGTTCTCAAAGTATTCTCTCGCTGTCTTCCGTAATCCAAAGTCACCGTATTGGGCAAGCGTTGCGGTGTATACGTTATCCGCGATGTACCTGAGGAGAAAATCACTTGTATATGGGTTCAGATTGTTCGGATTTAGAAAGGTGAGATCTCTTATGAGTTCCCATCTATCCCCGTAATCCTTGTAGAGGTTGTAAATACTTTCGAATAGTAAGTTTACCGTCAAAAGTGTTGCGTTCCATACGAATTTGATCTTAGTGGTCTTTTCAATCGTGCTTCGTAGATCTACATACACTGGGTAATCGAGGAGATGCCAACCAATTTTCGTGTCGAGGAGCTTTGGCAATGGTGGAATCATCGCTGGATCGATTGCTATTACTCCAATAACGGTTTCC
>CALIUJ010000081.1 GCA_938048785.1 uncultured Archaeoglobaceae archaeon
CACAGATACGCAACCTTGGCTTTGTTGCAATTGTCGACGTAATGGAGAGGAGTTTGAGAAAACAACTCAGCTATGCGAATGATATAAAGGCGGATTACGCGGTTATAATAGGCGAAGAAGAGGTAAAAGCGGGAGAAATGAAGTTGAAGAACCTTTCGAGTGGCGAGCAGTTCAACGTCAAGATCGAAGAGATCACCACTTTCCTTTCTGGGTTAAAGAGAGCAGAAACATGAACACGGGTATTATCTCGAGACGTCCGACCCACATGTTAACGATTAGCACAAGTTTTGATAAGAAGTTAAGCTCTGAGAGATTTAAGCTCGAGCCAAAAAATGGTCCAACGTTCCCAATGCTCGAAGCGGAGAGGGAAATCGAGGTTTCAAAGTTACAGCCCATTAGAGTTAAGAGCAAAGAGGAGAAAAAGAAAATAAAAATGTAGAGGATAAAAAAGGCTACGATTTCCTCCACATTTTCTTTTTCGAGAACGTAACTTCCGTATTTCACCGTTCTAACTGTTCTTGGCTCCATAAGCTTGTAGATCTCCATTAAAACGTATTTGAACAAGATAATAAACCTTATCACCTTCAAACCGCCCGCTGTGGAACCGCTGCAACCACCGATCAACATTAGAACCAAGATTACCATTTTTGCAGAACTGCTCCAATCGTTAAAGTTTGTAGTCGTGAAGCCCATTGCAGTGAAAGAGATTGCCTGAAAAGCGGAGAACCTGAGCGATTCTAAGAGATCGCCGTAGTAATCAAGGTTCACGATCGTAAGCGTGAGAGTCGCAATGGCTACAAGCGCAGTGTAAACGCGAAGTTCGAGATCTGCAAGCGATCGAAGCTGCTTGTTCGTGAGGGCGTAGATCAATGCAAAGTTCACGCCACCTATGAAGCCAAAAAAAGCGATGACCGCTTCGATTCTTATATCGTTGAACTTTGCGATGCTTTCAGAACTGGTTGAGAAACCACCCGTGGAAATCGTCGTGAGCGCGTGATTCAATGCATTGAATATGTCCAATCCAAGGGCGAGGAGAACTATGGCTACGAGAATCGTAAGCAGTAGGTATAGTTGGAAAATCACCAACGCAACTTCTCGAATTCTTGGCTTGACCTTCGGCAACACCACTACTGGGTGTTCAGCGTGAAAGAGAACCGATCTCTTTCTCATGCTCGGCAAAAATATCAAAGTGAGGACCACAACACCAAAACCACCGAGCCACTGCATGAAGCTTCTCCAAAATAAAATCGACTTTGGAAGTAGCTCGGGGACTAAAACCGACATCCCGGTTGTCGTGAAACCGGAGAAACTTTCAAAAAAAGCATTTAAAGGGTCAACTGAGTAGAATAGAAATGGAATAGATCCAAAGATTGGCATCAAAAGCCAGATTATCGCAACACTTATATAAGCGTCTTTTTCTGTGAACATTTCAGGCTCTTTTTCTCTCGAAAAGAGTATAAGAATTGATCCTACCACAAAGGAGAGTAGGAAGGGGACTAAGAATGGTAAAAAATCCTCGCCTTGAAGCAAAGAAATTGCTAAGGGTGGCAAAAAAGCGAGTGAAAATGGTAACAAGACCCTTCCGTTAGTTTTGAGGATGTAACCGTAGTTCATTCAAAGATCTCCCCAATCTTGTCGAGTTCTTCCCAAGATGTGCTCAAAATCACTCTGTCCCCCATCATCAGTTGCATGTTTGGATATGGCAATAGACTTTTGTTCTCCCTAACAACAGCAATGATTGCTACCTTCTTGGGTAAACCGAGATCAGATATCGTCTTACCAACGACTTTCTCACCCTTAACAACGACCTCAACTATTAAAGAACCCCTTATCTCAGCCAAGGTTTTTACCTCGATCTTTTCCATCATCAGCTGTTTTAAAACCTCGATGACTGTGATGCTTCGGGGATTCAAGACTTTGTCGACACCCACTTTTTCGAATATCTCAACGTAGTCTCTGTTCTCGACCTTCGCAATGGCTTTTTTCGCACCAAACCTCTTGCAGAGTAGGGAAATCATGAGGTTCTTCTCATCGCTGTCTGTCATCGCCAAAACCGCATCTGATTTCCCAACCTCCTCTTCTGCAAGCATCTTCACGTTGAGGTAGTCCGAGTGTATCACCTTTATGTCCTTGAACCTCTCGTGCAATTCTTCACATGCCTTCTTACTCGCACCAATTACTTTTACATTCACCCCAGTTTTGCTTAGAACATCGACGATATAGCTTCCAATGTATCCAGTTCCAAAGACCGTAACTCTTTTCACTGGGGAGATCCCAAAAACCTCCCTAAGCCCTTTTATTTCTGAATTTTTACCCAAAACTTCTATTCTGTCTCCGGGTTCAATTTTTTCAATGCCTGGCGATATAACTTCTCCGTCCCTGAGGATTGAGACGACGATCGTCTCTGGAGGTAGCCTGAGATCGCTGAGACTTTGCCCGATAAGCGAGGATTCTTCTGTGACCTGAACCTCCAAAAGCTCCATTTCCCCACCAAGAGTTACTAACCCTATTGCTGGAAGCAATCCCGCAACTCTAACTGCTTCTTGCGCAAGCGCAAGGGAGGGACAAACGACTACATCGAAGCCAAGTGGATGAAACTTAACGACCGGTGAATCCACGTATTCTGGGTTCTCTATCCTAACAAATGTCTTCTTGGCACCCAGTCTTTTCGCTGTAAGGGCAGATATGAGGTTGACTTCATCGTTTCCCGTCACAGCCAAGAAGTAATCCGCCTTCTCGACCTTTGCCTCCTTCAAGACCTTTATATTCCCCGCGTTTCCCCTGACCATTATAACGTCGAGCTCTGCAAAGCGTTCCAACTTCTCTCTCTCCTTGTCTATTACATAAACATCGTTTTTCTCGCAAAGAGCCTCTGCTAACTCATAGCCAACTTCTCCTGCGCCTGCGATCACTATTTGCATCGTCATTCAATTTTTTTGGATGTTTATATCTTTTACTAATTCCAAGTAGCAAAAGCCCAAGTTCAAACATAACTCCAAAAAGAAGCAATGCCAAGAGCTGGCTTATTCCGCTCAGATTCGTGGGTGAGTTGAGCATTAAAATCGCTATTAAAAAGTAAATCGGAACCCTCAGGTTTTTCATCGTGCTATACTCAACGATTCTGAAGCGATCGAGCAAGTAAACCGCCAAAGGGATTTGAAGCGAGATCGCAAAGAAGAAAGCTATGCTTAAAGCGTTTCCAAGGGTTTTCCCGACCGAGAAAAACTCTTCTCCATACGAAAGAGAGTAGAGAAATGGCACGAGTATCTTGAAGGCAAAGAGTATGCCAAAGAGAAAGAGAGCGTAGCTCGGAATTAAAACTGTTTTCAAAAACTTCCTCTCGTTTTCATACAACCCGGGCTTTGCAAAGAGATAGAGCTCGAGCATCAGGTAGGGGTAAAGCACGATGAGGGTTAGTATGAGAGAGAAAGACAAGTTTAGAAGAATCCACTCCATTACACTGAAAACGAACATCTCTTCGCCTAAAAGTTCTCTCCAAAGCAACCTTATGATCTTCGGCGAGAAAAAGAATACAATCGGCAGAAAGAGAGAGATCGCGATCAAAACTCTCTTAACTCTGCTCCTGAGCTCCGCAAGGTGTTCGGACAAGCTCTGCTCTCTGTCCTCCACAAAATAACTTCGCGGATAAAATTAATGTGTTTTGTCCCAACGAGTATTAAAAAGTGTTCAGCCTTTAACGCCGAGGATTGACTTCTGGGACCTCTTTATCCTCCTTCTCTTCTTTCCCTCGGAGTCGAATTTTTGATTCGGTCCTGGCTTCTTGTAATTCTGCCACTTCGTCGGAACCAATCTATACTCGTTGCTGTTCCTCTTCTTGATCTTTATCCAAGTTACACTACCTGTCTTCCCCATTGATCGCAGTTACGATCGCATTTTAAAAACTTTATCCTCTTAAATCAAGAGGAAAATAATTATAATTTTAAAAAATAGTAAAAAGTCAAAGAAAAAAATATATGCAGTAATTACTTCCTACCCCACATGGAAATAGTTCTCACCGCGGAACGTTGTCTCATGAGCAGTTACAACGGGGCCCTCTTCCTCGGCTTTATGTCATGTGCCCCAAGGAACTTAATACCCGCGCCTATCTTTTTTAAATTTATACTTCCCCCAGTAAAAATGGATAAAGAGGGGGCGGTATTAGCTCCAAGTGGCACAAGAAAAATCGAATCTGTTCTGATTGAGAATGGCTTCAATGTTACGGTCGTTCCACCAGAAAAGATTGAAAGGTTTGCAAAAAAAGCGAAAGCAATTGGTATTACGACGAACGATCCCCTTGGCTTAGGACCTGCGTCGAGCACTTTTTCCGGAAAGCATGGAATTGTGAAAGAAGAATCCTACAATGTTTTCTGTTTTAAAAAGCTTGTTGAAAGATTGAACAAAGTTAGCGACGCTAAGATCGTTGTTGGAGGAGCTGGAGCTTGGCAATTGGCTGACGAGAAGATAATGAACGAGCTTGGGATAGACGTAGTTGTCGTAGGAGAAGGAGAAAAAGTTGCTCCTGAGATATTTGGAAAGATCTTAAGGGGCGAAGACGTCCATGGAATTTTCTACGGAGAAGTTGTGGAACGAATTCCAGTTAATCGTCGTGCCACGGTTGGCGGAATCGTTGAAATAGCAAGAGGTTGTGGGAGGGGATGTAAGTTCTGCCAACCAACGCTTCAAAGGTTAAGAAGTAGACCCCTAACGGATATAATTGAGGAAGTGAAGGTGAATGCAAGGGTGAACAAATTTGCAACCTTGCACGCAGAAGACGTGCTTAGATACAAGGCAAATGGTCTTAACGTGAACAGAGAAGAAGTTATAAAGTTATTTTCTGAAGCTTCAAAGATTTGCAAGATTGGGATCAGCCATTTCTCGCTTGCAACGATTGCAAAATCAGAAAGTGTGGTTTCAGAGATATCTTCAATCCTTGGAATCCCAAACAAAGGTCAGCCATGGCTCGCTGGGCAAACGGGAATCGAAACCGGAAGTCCAAAGCTTATAAGGGAGCACATGGCGGGAAAAGTCTTGCCTTTTAAAGCCGAGGAATGGAGCGATGTCGTAGAGATGAGCTTTGGAATTTGTTCCGACAACCACTGGATTCCCTGTGCAACCCTCATCATGGGGCTTCCAAAAGAAACCGAGGAGGATGTTTTAAGAACGATCGAGCTTATAGAAAGACTTAGGAGTTACAAGAGTTTGATTGTTCCGCTCTTCTTTGTTCCAATGGGAGCGATAAGCGGAGAAAAACCATTTTCGAGCGAAGATCTGAAGCCTTACCATTGGGAGCTTATGATTTCTTGTTGGAAACACGATGTTAAATGGATAAGAGCTATTGCAAAGGATTACCTTACGAAAATGCCACTAATGAGCAGATTTCTCCTCCAGAAATTCATAGACTGGGTGATCAAAGAGGGAGAGAAGAGAATTGAGAAAATGTTGGCTGAGAAACTATGCATTCGAAGATAGCTTCAAGAACTCCTCTCTCGCATCTGCAAGCATTTCATTTAGATATCTGGATACTGCTTTCTTTAAATCCATCGGATGCAAGTTCTTTGCCTTGAAGTCTTCAATTAGAGATTCGAAGCTCGTGTATTCTACATCCCCACCGTGTTTTGCATCTCTCTCGACTTTTAACTTGCCAAAAGATGGAAATACGTAGTGTTTCACGAGGTCTATTATCGGATTTCCTTCAACAACCCCTTGAGGGCAGTAGGCTTTTAAGATCTTCCTCTCTACTTCCTTCTCGGAATCTCGCAGTGATATGTAGTTCCCCTTTGACTTGCTCATCTTTTCCCCATCCAGTCCTGCGATTATTGGTGTGTGAATGCAAATCGGGGCTTTGTAACCAATTGCGGGCAAGTTTTCTCTTGCAAGCATGTGTATCTTTCTCTGGTCGATGCCACCAACTGCAACGTCGACGTTTAGGTAAGCTATGTCGAGTGCTTGCATAAGCGGATAGATCATCTGAGAAACCATCGGATCCTCCTTTCTCCTACTAACCTCATCCATGCTCCTCTTAGCTCTATTGAGCGTAGTAATCCTTGCAAGTCTTAGCACGTCCAACGTGTAGTCTTCCTTAAGTTGGTATTCACTACCAAGAACGAACCTTGCGTTTTCCTTTCTCAGTCCAAAGGCTATGAAGGTTTTCATGTTTCTCTCCGCAAGCTCTCTTATCTCCTCAAAAGTGCCCTTCTCGTTGAGGTATGCGTGAATGTCCGCTAAGAGGACTATTATCTCGAATCCAACCTTTTGCAGATCTTTGAGCTTGTTAACTGTGATTAAATGCCCCAAGTGAATTTCTCCGCTCGGCTCATAACCTACGTAAGCCCTTGGCTTTTCCTTTGTTTCGAGAAGTAACTTAAGCTCCTCGAGCGTTACGATTTCCTCTGCATTCCTTGATATCAGCGCGATCTTCTCTTCGATGTCCATAACGCTATTCTCTTAGGGTTTTTAAATCCTCTTGCCCAACTTCTAAAACGATTTTAAGTTTATTGTTCAGTCGTGCAAATTTAACTTCGAGGTCCGCGAAAAGTCTGCGAGAATCTACGCATCACTGGCCCAAAATAGATATCAGCTTAATCCTTAGCAAGCTTAAAAAGTCCTTCCACAACGCACTACTATGCACTGGGCAGACGTCATCGCTTCGGAACTCATTGAAATTTCAAGCTTTCATCGCATAGCGACAGGAATCTCGCCCTCAGGACACATACACCTCGGAAATCTGAGAGAAATGGTTACCGCAGACGCAATAAGAAGAGCGCTAATCGACGCAGGTGGAAGAGCGGAGTTGATCTACATCGCAGACGACATGGATCCCCTAAGGAGGAGATATCCATTTCTACCAGAGAAGTACTCTGAGTTCGTTGGAATGCCTCTTTGCAACATTCCAGACCCTGACCCATCGGGATGTCATGAAAGCTACTCCGAACATTTTTTACAACCTTTTCTTGAATCGCTCGAAATACTGGGAATTCCGGTGGAAACAAGAAGAGCGAGCGAGATGTATAAACAAGGATTATACGAAGATGCGATAAAAGTAGCGCTGAAGAACAGCGAAAAAGTAGCAAAGATAATAAGAGAGGTCACTGGTAGAGAACTCGAGGAGGACTGGTATCCATTCATGCCTATCTGCGAAAAGTGCGGTAGAATAAACACAACGAAGGTCACGGGCTTTGATGAAAATGGTGTCTACTATTCTTGTAAGTGTGGAAACTCTGGGAAAGTTGGTTACAAAGGCGGTGGAAAGCTCAGCTGGAGACTCGATTGGGTTGCGAGATGGAAGATTTTGAAGATAACCTGTGAACCATTTGGAAAAGACCATGCCGCTGCGGGTGGAAGTTACGATACCGGAAAAAGGCTTGCGAAAGAAGTCTTCGAATATCCCCCACCTTTCCCGGTGCCATACGAGTGGATCCACCTCAAGGGCGTTGGTGCGATGAAGAGCTCGAAAGGTATCGTTATTCCAGTCAGAGATCTCGTGGAAACGCTACCTCCAGAGCTCGTGAGATACGTAATAATCAGAGCAAAGCCTGAGAGACACATCGAGTTCGACCCCAGCATTGGATTGCTCGAGATAATCGACGAGTTTGAGGAGAAGTTCAAAGAGAAGGATCGGAGCGTTCAACTTAGTCTTGTCCAAGAGGTGAAATACTCAAACGTTCCATTTAGGCATCTGATCGTAGTTGGTCAAATTGCGAACTGGGATCTTAACAAAGCGATCGAAATCCTTGAGAGAAGTGGTTATAGCTCTGAAAACTTGAAAGAAGACGTTGAAAGAAGGTTGAGGTATTGCAAAGTCTGGCTTGAGAAATACGCCCCAAAGACCTTGAAGTTTGAGGTAATAAGCGGAAAAGTCGAGATAAACGAAGAAGAAAAGAAATTCATCGAGAAATACGCAGAAAAGCTCAGAGAAGATATGGATGCAGAAACGATTCACAAACTCGTATACGAAATCGCGAAAGATTGTGGAATCGATGCAAACAAGGCTTTCAAGGCGATTTACAAAATCTTAGTCGGAAAAGACTACGGTCCACGACTTGGTTACTTCATAAAATCCCTTGGCGTTGATTGGGTAAAAAAGAGGTTCCATGAGGCGTATTGAAGCTGGAAGCTACTACAGCTATCTCCCAAAGGGATGCAAGTTGTGCAGAAGAGGTGCAAAGCTAACGCTCTTCGTCACCGGAATTTGCAAGAATTCTTGCTTCTACTGTCCAGTCTCGAGACAAAAAATCGGAAAAGACGTTTTCTTCGCAAATGAAAGAGAAGTAAAGAGTATTAACGACTTCCTCGCTGAAATCGAATCGATGAGCGCAGAGGGTGTTGCAATAACTGGGGGAGAGCCATTTCTCAAATTGGAAAGAGTAAAGGAGTTTGCAAGGATTTCAAAGGAACTTGGACTCCACGTGCACGTATACACTTCGATTCCCGTGAAAGGAGAATTACTGGAAAAAGTAGACGTAGACGAGATTAGATTTCACCCACCAGAGCTAAAAAATGTGGAAAGATACTTTGATTCGATAAAAGAAGCGAAAGAGCTCGGAATCGACGCGGGTTTTGAAATTCCAGCGATTTCTTTTGAAGCCAAGATCGTAGAAATCGCAAATGAGCTTGACGCATTCTTAAATGTAAATCAGCTTGAAGCAAGTGAAAGCAACTGGTTTGCACTCGAAGAACGGGGCTTTAAGATCGAAGACTATTACGTTGAGAATTTTGAAGTCGTGAAACTATATGAAAAGGCAAAGAAGTTTCACTACTGCACCGCGAGGTTTAAGGATTCTGTACAGTTCAGAAGAAGGTTGATAAGGATGGCTATGAACCATCCAGAGTTCTACTTAGTCACGAGAGATGGAACTTTGCTTTTCACCCGGATCGAAGGAAACTTGGACGTTGCCGAGAAAATACTTAAAAAGGCAAAGATCGAATACATGCGGTTTGAAGATTGCATAGAAACGAGCTTGGAAGTTGCGAATTGCAATCTCAAAGATGTGTTGAAGTCGCAAAATCTCAAGGTTGCGATCGCCGAAAGGTATCCGACCGTGAATAGAACGTTGATCGAGCTTACATGGGTCTGAAAATGGAGGTCGAAAGTAGGATCAAGAATTACCTACAGAAGGATAAAAGTGGTCTGCGGAGAGAGCTACTGATGATTCTGCTCGATGGGAAAAAGCACACGAGCGAAGAAGTTTGCGAGATACTAAGGAGCAAGGGATTTGCTGTTACGAGGAAAAAGGTTTCTGCAATGCTTGGTGTCGTTAGTTCGAAACTCGGAGTTGTTAAGACCGAGCTCGGAGAGAAGAAAAAATATTATATAAAACCTGAATATGTCGGGCTTGTTGAAGAGGCTATCAAAGCCAATCTACGAAATATATGAGAGAAGATTGGAGAGCTTCGTGCTGAAAAATGGGGTTCCAAGGCACATAGCCATAATTATGGATGGAAATAGGAGGTTTGCAAGGAAACTTGGGCTCGAAGAAATTCAAGGACATGAGTTTGGATCAAAAAAAGCCGAAGAAGTTTTGGAGTGGTGCTGGCAGTTGGGTGTAAAAATGTTAACGCTATACGCTTTCTCAACCGAGAACTTCAAGAGGAGCGAGGAGGAGAAGAGGAACATCTTCAGGATTTTTGAAAGGGAGCTAAGAAGACTCTTGACAGACAAGAAGACGTATGAAAGGAGGGTTAGAGTGAGATTAGTTGGAAAAAGGGAGCTCTTACCAGAAAAGATTCTGAAACTCGTTGAAGAGGTCGAAAAGGCTACCGAAAACCATGAAAATTGCTTTCTCAACATAGCCATTGCTTATGGGGGAAGGCAAGAGTTAATAGATGCGACGAAGAAGATCGTAGAGAAGGTGACGAAGGGTGAACTCATGCCATCGCAGATCGATGAGAAAGTTGTTAACGAGAACCTTTACAGCGAACACGAGCTGTATGCGAAGGTCGACATAGTGATAAGAAGCGGTGGGGAGCAGAGGTTGTCCAACTTCCTTCCTTGGCAAACCGTGAACAGCATAGCATACTTTTGCGACGTCTTTTGGCCAGAGTTTAGGAAAATAGACCTATTGAGAGCGATAAGGGAGTGGCAGAGGAGAAGGATATGTCAAAGAAGTTGATGTATGAGTTTAAGAGAAAGATCGAAGAGCTTGACAGCTATCGCGGAAAGGGGACAGAGCTCATAACGCTATACATCCCACCAGACAAGAACTTGGCAGACGTTGCAAACCAGCTCAGAGAAGAGCTAAGTCAAGCGTCGAACATAAAGTCGAAGCAAACGAGAACAAACGTGATCTCCGGGCTTGAAGCTATACTGAACAGATTAAAGCTATACAGAAAACCACCTGAACATGGGATGGTTATATTCAGCGGATTGGTCACGATCGACGGAAAAGAGAAGCACATAACCGAGATACTCGAACCCCCTGAACCCGTGCCACTATACAAGTATCACTGCGACTCGAAGTTCTACCTTGAACCTCTTAAAGATATGCTGAGAGAAAAGAAGCTTTACGGGCTGATCGTCATCGATAGAAGAGAGGCGACGATAGGCTTGCTGAAGGGGAGAAGAATAGACGTTTTGGACTACGACACCTCTATGGTTCCCGGAAAGCACAGACAAGGTGGTCAGAGTAGCGTTAGATTTGAAAGGCTCAGAGAACTTGCAATCCACGAATTCTACAAGAAAGTAGGAGAAATGGCAACGAACGCTTTCTTGCCCCAAAAGGAAAGGATCCTCGGAATACTAATCGGCGGTCCATCGCCAACGAAGGACGAGTTCTATCAAGGCGAATATCTGCACCACGAGCTACAGAGGAAAGTCCTTGGCTTGTTTGACGTTGGCTACACGAACGAAAGTGGTCTTTACGAGCTCGTGGACAAGGCAAAGGATTTGCTTTCAGAGGTAGACTTGGTCAGAGAAAAGGCTTTGATGAATCGATTCCTTTACGAGATTTCACGCGACGGGCTTGCAGTTTACGGAGAAGAGGAGATAAGGAGGTATCTGGAACTGGGGGCAGTCGATACCCTGCTGGTTTCGGAAGATCTGAGATACGAGAGGGTTCGCTATCGCTGCTCGAGTTGCGGGGAAGAGAGAGTCGTGACGCTAAGGGATAAAGCGGTCTCAAAGCAGATATGTGAAAAGGATGGCGTTGAGATGGAAGAAGTAGAGAGAATCGATGTTGTGCTCGAGCTCTCTGAAATCGCGGAGAAGATGAACACGAAAGTCGAGTTTTTATCCACCGAAACAGAGGAGGGTGAAGTTCTTCTTAGGGCTTTCGGCGGTATTGCGGGGATTTTGAGATTTAAACCAAAGTAAATTTATTTGAAGAGGAGTAGAGCGTAGATTCCGCTCATTATGAGGATCGTCCCAGCGATTGAGCGCTTGGAAAATACCTCGAGTCTTCTCAAAAAGATCGCAGTTATGAGCAAGGTAAAGAGTGGATGAGAGCTCGTTATCGGTTCGATAACCGTGACGGGTTCTTCCTTGAGAACGACATAACGAATCATGTGCGCAATTCCTCCGAAGAAACCACCCAAAACAAAGGGTTTTGTGTTTTTCAACGATTTTCCGATCATAAAGGGTGTCAAGAGCATGGTTGAGACTGCAAAACCGAGGAAAACCGCGAATAACGGGTTGTATTCCACAGCATTGCCAAATTTTATAAAGTAAGATGAGAGACACGCGAAAAGACCAGTTAAGACCGCGAGGAGGATTCCAATCCAATCCGATTCTCCCTTCACTTTCGAAAGTAAAAATATGCCCGTGAATATCAGAATTGAGCCGAGAACTACCCAGAAGTTTAAAAACTCACCAACGAATAAGCCGATTATGGTCGCAAAGAGTATTCTCGTAGATGAGAGGGGAGCTGTTAGATTTGCGCCAATTCTGCTTATCGCATAGTAGAGACAGATCCTTGCGAAAAAGAACTGAAATACTCCAGCAAGGGTCATGTAGAGCAAAAACTCTGAATCGAGCGTGGGTTTAAGTATAGACGGAGAGAACATGAGCGTCGAGACGAGAAGACTTGCGTATATTCCATTGATCGTCTCCGATTTCTCGCTTCCAACCCTAACTAAGACATGTTGAAGGCTGAACAGCAGTGGGATAAATAGGGCGATGTAGTTCATCGCCTCAAATCAACTGGGTCTTTAAAACTTTTTGCAAAGGGGAAAAGTTTTTAATTGAGATTGAGAAGGCGTTGCATGAAGTTCTTCTTGGTCGCACTCCTTCTCCTTGGAGCGATCGACTCCGCTTATCTACTCTACACGAACTACGTTGTCTACACATCTCCCTATTGTCCAATAGACGCTTGCCTACCGCCCATGGATTTGATCTTACCAAGCTATGTTTTCGCAATCCTTGGACTCCTTTGGTTTCTCGCCGGAATCTTTTTTATCTTCGCAAGAAAAAACGTTTTTCTGAGAATTTGGCAGATCTTAGGCGTTTTGGGCGTAATCTTTCTTCTAAGCTATTCCTTATCCATCCAATACTACTGCTACTACTGCTACTTTGCCCATATCCTCGCAATCGTTTC
>CALIUJ010000082.1 GCA_938048785.1 uncultured Archaeoglobaceae archaeon
CTTGTTTATTGCAAGAATCGCATTTTCCCTGAGCTCCAAGACTTGTATCGCGAAGTATAGGGATCGGTAAAGAGACTCCCCGTTTACCAAAACGACAACTACTCCATCTTTTCCAAAAATTACCTCCTTTGTTATCTCTTCTTCCTTGCTGAGGGTTTTAAAGCTGTTTATTCCCGGAAGATCTATGATCTCTATCTCCTTCCCATGGTGCTCGATCTTCGCATTGAAGACTTCAACCGTTTTCCCGGGCCAATTTGCGACATAACAGTTTTCGCGTGCAAGCTGGTTAAAAAGAGTCGTCTTTCCAGAGTTCGGTTGTGCTATTAGGTAAACCTTGTTCATTTCAACACCTCAACCAAAATTTTTTTCGCAATACCGCGACCAATTGCAATCTCTGAGTCCATAACCCTAACAACGATTGGCGGACCCTTGCTGACAACTTCCACAACTTTTCCCGGAATCAAACCCATGTCTGCGAGTCTTCGAACGAAACCCCTACCCCCAACGATTCCCTTTATTCTCACCTTCCCCTCTACAGCATCAAGCGTCATCATTTAGGTTAACCTAAAATTTTCAGTGCATAAAAAGCTTTCGCTCATCTCAAAGCTTTTATACCCATTAGCTCTCGCTTTTAAGGAGGGGCCGTGGGGTAGCCTGGTATATCCTTTCGGCTTCGGGAGCCGGAGACCCGAGTTCAAATCTCGGCGGCCCCAGATTGAGGGGTGATGGGCATTAAAGATCTCCCGTTTAAGTATACAAGGTTTGAGAAAGCCCGGATAATTGGAGCAAGGGCGTTGCAAATAGCGATGGGAGCACCGATTTTGATTGAAACCGATAAGACTGATCCAATTGAGATAGCAATCGAGGAGTTTGAAAAAGGAGTTATTCCGATAACGGTAAAGAGGAGAGCGAACAGGTTTGTCTGGCTCGAAAAATATGAGATGTTTTGAGGTGGTCACTTGATAATAGAAGATCTTCGTTATCGCATAGTCTTTGACAGCAGAGGAAGAGAAACCGTGGAGTGCGAAGTGGAGAGCGGAGATTTCGTTGCAATCGCTTCGGCTCCAAGCGGTGCATCAACTGGAAAACATGAGGCAATTGTTGTAAGCCCAAAGAAGTTGAAAGAAGTTGAAGAGAAAGTTTCAAAGGCGCTGATAGGGCTAAGCTTGTTCGATCAGGTGGCGGTAGATGAAACCCTGCGTGAACTCGATGGGACTGAGAACTTTGCAAACATAGGGGCGAACTTTGCGGTTTCCGCGAGCATAGCGGTAGCGAAATGTGCATCTCTTATGCTCGGAATTCCACTGTGCACTTACATTGGTGGAACTTTTGCCAAAGAGCTCCCCTATCCTTTGGGGAACGTCATTGGAGGGGGAAAGCATGCAGAGGGTTCTACGAGTATCCAAGAATTCCTCGTAATTCCCGTTGGGGCTAAAAGCTTTCTCGATGCACAAAGAATCAACTCAGAGGTTCACAGGGAAATTGGGAACCTGTTAAGATCCAAGGGAATCTTTGCTGCAAAGGGCGACGAAGGTGCGTGGGCTGCAAAGATTGGCGATGAGATTGCCTTTGAAATACTAACAAAGGCGATAGAAAAAGTTGAGAACGAGAGTGGAGTGGAGATTCGTATCGGACTTGATTTTGCATCGAGCGAATTGTGGAACGGGGAGAGATACGTTTACAAGGAAAGAGAGCTCGATAAAAGCGAACAGATAGATTTTGTTTCGGAACTCGTTGAAAAATACGATATCCTATACGTCGAAGATCCGTTGCACGAAGAGGACTTCGAGGGATTTGCAGAGCTTACGAGCTTAGTGGATTGCATGGTCTGCGGGGACGACATATTTGTGACGAACTGGAAAAGAGTTGAGAAGGCTGTCGAAATGAAAGCTGGTAACACTCTTCTCGTGAAGCCAAACCAAGTTGGAACGCTCACGGACACGTTTAAAGCGGTAAATATAGCGAAAAAAGGTGGCTTCGACATCGTGCTGAGCCACAGAAGTGGAGAAACCGAAGACAACTACTTAGCACACTTGGCGGTTGCTTTCAACGCAAAGTTAATAAAGACTGGCGTCGTGGGTGGCGAAAGAATTGCCAAGCTAAACGAGATGATTAGAATTGAAGAATTGCTCAAAGCAAGGATGGTGAGAATATGATGGTAGAAGAATACGAGTATCTAATACCCCCAGAGGAATACTTGGCAGCTGGTGTGCACATAGGGACGCAGGTCAAAACAGGAGACATGAGGGAGTTTATCTTCAAGGTTCGCCAAGACGGGCTATACATCCTTGACATCAAGAAACTGGATCAGAGAATCAGAGCTTGTGTCAAACTCTTGCTCCGATACGAGCCTTCAAAGATCTTGCTCGTCGCAGCAAGGCAGTATGCACAGAAACCTGTTAAGAAGTTCTCTGAAGTCGTTGGGACGAGTTACATAATCGATCGCTTTGTTCCCGGAACGCTTACAAACCCAAACCTCAGGGAATACGTCGAACCAGACATCATTTTTGTCAACGACCCCGCGATCGACAAGCAAGCAATCGCGGAAGCTACGAAAATTGGAATCCCCGTAATCGCGCTTTGTGATACGAACAACTCAACTGCGGATGTGGACTTGATAATACCGACAAACAACAAGGGGAGAAAGGCTTTGGCGATCGTCTACTGGCTGATAGCGAGAGAGATAAAGAAGGCGAGGGGGGAGGATTTTCCATACACCGTAGAAGACTTCGAGGCTGAGCTTTGAACTCTTTTATTTAATTGCACAGGAAACGTAGCAAACGTTTTTAAGCGGTCTCGATAACGAGAAGCATGGATAAGATTTCATCGATCGTTAACGAGATCTACGAACTTTTCAAGGACTATGGCGTAAAGAAATCCGATATCGAGAAGAGGGTAAAGCTTCTAATTTTTGAATTCAAAGTTCCCGAAGAGGAGGCGAGGAGAACTGTAATCAACGGACTGCGAAGGGAATACGAGGTTTCGAGAGACTCGATACGCTATCCCTTGACGAAGATTTCCGAACTTGAGCCGGGAAAGTGGGTAAGCGTTAAGGCAAAGGTGCTTCAGCTTTGGAACGCCACAAGTGCTTCCGTAGCGCAGTGGGGGCTCATTGGGGACGAAACTGGAACTGCAAGGTTTGTCATATGGGCAAAGTCTGGAAAGAAGAGGGTTGAGGAGAACAAATGCTACCTTTTTGAGAAAGTAGTAGTAGACGAGTTCGGAGGGGCGAAGAGCGTAAAAGTGACGAGCATAAGCGAAATCAAGGAGCTCGATGAGGAGATAGAGGTAAGCGAAGGGGGCGAAATCGAAGCTTCTGGAGCCCTTGTTTCCATTTCTCA
>CALIUJ010000083.1 GCA_938048785.1 uncultured Archaeoglobaceae archaeon
CATTAGTCCTATGATCCCACAACCAACCACCGCGACCTTTTGATGCTCGCTTGGGAAAGATCTCAAGGCAGAGTGAATTCCGATCGACAAAGGTTCTGCGAAGACTGCGTTCTCATCTCTAATGTTGTTTGGAAGCTTTAAAAGCTGTGATTCGTGCGCGACAAAAAATTCAGCCCATCCTCCTGTGACATCTTTGCAAGTCCCCGTGAAAATCCCCGGTGAAATCGCACCCATATCTGTGTTGTGACAAACCGCAAAGTGACCTTTCTTACAGGCTTCACAGAACTCGAGTTTTCTAACTCTGCACGGAAGAGCGGGGTCGAGAACAACTCGTTCGCCAACTTGAAAATCTTTGACATCTTTTCCAACTTCTTCAACGATTCCAACAACTTCATGCCCAGGAATCATTGGAAAAGAGACACGCGGATATAGGTAAAAGCTCTCAGAGAGTGTGATCAATCTAACGTCTGAACCACAGATTCCGCTCAACCTTGTCCTAACCTTCACCCAATCCTCCGCTGGTAGCGTTGGCTCTGGGTAGTCCTTGTAGTATCTCACCATCGAGAATGGTCCATAGTAGGCTGAGTTGGAAAATTTGGAGAGAAACAGCGTAATTCCTGCTCGCAGCAGGCTGAACTCAAGAACGATCGCCCGCATACCTCTGGAGATCACAACCTTCGAGCCACAGTATTCCCAAGGTTATTAGGTCAGGTGGGCTGAGGTTCGCTTCCTGCGAGATCTTTACGTCGAGTAAAGCTGGTTTTTCCGCGCTTTCAGCTTTTTCAAGGGAATATGCTATGTCCTCAGGATCTTCAACCCTTATTCCAAGCCACCCCATCGCCTCCGCGACCCTGTCGTATCTAACGTCGCTAAAATCTACGCCGATGTATCTCCCGCTACAAATAGCCTTCTGGGCTCCTTTTATCATTCCCCAAGCACCGTCGTTCATCACAATCGCAGTAACCTTCACGTTCTCTCTGCTCGCAGTTTCCATCTCCTGCATCGTGCAACCAAAGGCTCCATCTCCAGTTATTAGATAAACTGGCTTATCTGGGTTTGCAAGCTTTGCTCCAATCGCATAAGGAAGCCCAGTGCCAAGGTGCCCGGAATCAGCAGCCCATAGGAAAGTGTTTGGCTCGTATATGCGGTGCAGATAGTAAGCCCAGACCGCGGTGTTCCCGCCATCGATGCATGCAATCGCATCCCTTGGATAGAAGTCTCTAACCTCTTTTATGACTCTAAGGGGGTGAATTGGCACATCTTTCGACTCCGCTTGCTTCAAAAACTCTGCAAGCCATTCTTCTTGAATCCTTCTGAACTCCTTCAACTTCTCGTTTGGTTCTCTTCTTTCTCCAAGCTTTTTGATCTCCTCCAAGAGCAGTCTCATCGTCTCCTTTGCATCCCCAAGTATTGCTAAATCAACTGGTCTGTTCAAGGCTATCATCTCTGCCTCTATGTCTATCTGTATCGTTTTCTGGACATCAGCGTCTCCCCAACCTGGCGCCTTACCCCAGAAGTCTGTATCGCCGAGTTTGCTACCAACGACGAGCACAACGTCAGCGGAGTTCTGCGCAGATATCGCAGATGGACTCGATGGGATCAAAACCAGCGGATGATCTTCTGGCATAGCTCCACGAGCAGCCATGCTCGTCGTGACAATTGCGCCAAGGTATTCTGCAAGCTCTCTCAGCTCTTTCCAAGCCTTAGCTCTTAAAACTCCGCTACCCGCATGTATTAATGGTATTTCTGCATTGTAAAGCATTTTGGCAGCTTTTTTCACGAGCTCTAAGTCACCAACGGGGTTCTTCATAGCCCTATATCTCTCTGGGGGATAGATTCCAGCATCTTCGTCCTGAGCATCGTTGAAGATAACGTCGGAAGGTATGTCAAGGTGCACAGGTCCTTGCCTTCCAGAAAGCGCAACTCTGATGGCTCTTTGCAAAAGCTCAGGAATTCTTCGTCCATGGTAAACTACCGCGCTCCACTTGGTTATTGGCTTTAAAAGATGGTATTGATCGAGCGCTTGCATTGAGCCACGATCTGGATAGCTTTTCCACGTTTGGTTTTGGGCGGTGATCACGAGCATTGGAACTCCATCCGCATAAGCCGGATATACCCCCGGAACCAAGTCAGCGCCTCCTGGACCAACAGTTCCCATGCACACACCGATCTCTCCGCTAACCCTTGCGTAAGCATCTGCCATGCTCGCAGCAGCTTGCTCGTGTCTGCAATTCACAAACCTCATTCCTTCTTTTTCTCCAAACCTTTTTATCGCATCTAAGATCGGAATTAGTTGCGCTCCAGGGACGCCAAAGATGTATCTCACTTTCTCCTTCAACAAGCACTTCACCAAGAGTTCTCCACCGGATAGAGCCATAGCGCATCACATTTATAAAGTATAATTCTTAATTTCCGTGCAATGGATCTTGGACACGTTCTTAACTTCCGAAATCACTCTATCGAAGTCGATCACCCTTGCTTCTGGTGGAAAGACACCATTTGGCAAATCCTTGTCCAAAAGCTCTAAAGCGCTGACTGCACAAGGCAAAGCGGTTGCTTGTGCAGAATCCTTGAATGCCATACCGTATTTGATCTCGTAACCTTCTCCTCCTTTCCTACCCTTTATCTTCACACCCAAACCCATTCCCATTAGCGCGTAGTCGCCGAGTCTTTCGTAGACCTTTGCCAAGGTGCTTTGAAGATCCTCCGCAGGTATAAGCTGACCCAAGGACATCGCAACTTCAACCGCTATCTCGATCGCCTTGAATTGTTGTCCCCTCAAGTTTAGGATGTTTTCACTCGTTAAACCAAGCTGAGCAAAGACCTTTGCGATTTCGTTCAGTTCCGAAGGCCAAATGCCACCTTTGTTGAAAACTTTTCTTGCCTTTAGGTATCTTGGAATAGTTATTGGTTCAGGATGGCCGACGATTGCAACTTCCCAAGTTCCAATGGGTTCGGGAAACTCGAAGTTTTCCGCTTCTGAAAGAGCCCTTTCATCTACCCAATCTCCATCTTTGAAGACCTTCACGTTTCCAGTGATCGCATGGAAAAAGTGCTCTATTATCGCCCTTCCCATCGTTGGATCCATTGCGGTCCACACCCAGTAGGTTCCAACCTCTTCTATTTCTTCCATTTTTTCGGCGCCTATGCTCGTTAATACATTCGTGATCCCTGGAGTTGCACCCATTCCTATTACAGCCGTTGAACCTTTCTCCTTCGCAATTTTATCGAGTGCAAGTGCTTCCAGCGTAGAATCGTAGTCGTCGTTTATATCTACGTAGTTAACCCCAGCGTTGAGCGCTGTTCTGAGCACAATTGCTCCAAATTTGTAAAAAGGTCCCACTGAGTTCACGACAACATCTTTTCCTTTCAATATCTCCGAAAGTTCTTCAAAAACTGCAACGTTAGCTTTAACGAAATCTACACCTTTTTCCCTCGCAATCTGTTTCCCCTTGTCCTCGTTGATGTCCACGACTGTTAATTCGACAGAGGGATTAAGTCTAAGGACTTCGTCCACGATCCTTGACCCTATGTGGCCCGCTCCACCCAAAACAACAATTTTCATAAAAAAACGTGAGTCACAAAGATTTAAAGCTTTTTGATCACAATCTCTTAATACCCAACCAGAGCTTTTTGAGCCATGAAGGGCGAAATCCTTGCGCTAATTGCGGCAGTTCTTTGGGGAATAGCACCGATCTTAGATAGATATGCGCTTCAAGATGTCCCGACTTATCCAGCAATAGTGGTAAGAGCCTTTGGAGGATTCATTGCAATACTCCTAATATCTTTGGCTTTGAAGAATTTTGAAATAAACGCATCCAAAGCTCTAATCCTTCTCTTGATTTCTGGAGCTATAAGCGGAGCTTTTGCGATGATTCTTTACTTCGAAGCTCTCAAGAGCATTGGGGCAAGCAAAGCTGTTGCGATAACCGCGGTTTATCCAATGATCACCGCGTTGCTTTCCGTCGTATTCTTGTCAGAGGAATTATCTGCAAAGGTTGCACTGGGGATAGTGTTAATAATCATCGGAATAATCTTGGTCAGCGAGGTGTAACCATGGACCTCGAAGGCTATGCGAGGAAGATGCTTGCGAAAATGAGCGAAAGAGAAGTTGAGAAGATACTTGCAGAGAGGATAGCGGAGATAAAGGATTGGAGCTTCGATAAAGCTCTCTCCTGGGCAAAAGCGGTCATATTGGAAGTGAAGAACGCATACTCAAAGACGAACTGGCTCCTCGATTACTACCGCACCGGAGTGACGATGGGCAACTTTGGTGTTGGTAGCAGAGGAAAGGGTGACTTCTACGTTCATTCGAAGATCGGGGAAATAAGCAACGTGTCCGCAGTTCTCTCGCCAAAGGA
>CALIUJ010000084.1 GCA_938048785.1 uncultured Archaeoglobaceae archaeon
TTCATCCTCTGCGCATCTCTTCCAACTGTTCTTTGCGTCCCCTCTTTAAGAATAAGCACAGGCGTTCCCTGAAGCACCGCCATTCAACCACCTCCAATTACAGAGATCGATGGATAGGTATTTCTATATAAAGTTTTCGGTCAAGTTGAAACAAAAGGAAATTATTTTTAAATCCAAAGTTACTCGTGATTGATGGGTCTCCTCGTGTACATCAACGGAAAGTTTGTGTCAGAAAGCGAAGCGAGGATAAGCGTCTTTGACCACGGGTTTCTTTACGGTGACGGCGTTTTTGAAGGTATAAGGGCTTACAACGGCAGGGTTTTTAAGCTTCGAGAACACATCGACCGCCTTTACGATTCCGCGAAGGCAATAGACCTAAGGATCCCCATGACGAAGGAGGAATTTGAGAAAATAATACTCGAAACCCTAAGAAGGAACAACTTGCGGGATGCCTACATAAGACCAATAGTGACTCGCGGTGTGGGCGACCTTGGCTTAGATCCGAGAAAGTGCAAGGAGCCGACGATAATAGTCATAGCAAAGCCATGGGAGAAGATGTATGGCGATCTATATGAAAAAGGGCTCAAAGCTGTTACCGTAGCTGTTAGAAGGGTTAGCTACGATGCATTACCACCAAACATAAAATCGCTGAACTATCTGAACAACATCCTCGCAAAAATCGAGGCAAACGTCAAAGGTGGGGACGAAGCTATCATCCTCGACAAAAATGGTTTCATCTCCGAGGGCAGTGGTGATAACGTTTTCATCGTTAAAAACGGGAAAATCGTGACACCTCCGACCATAAACAATCTCAAGGGTATAACGAGGGAAGTCACGATCGAAATCGTCAAAAAGCTCGGAATTCTATTTGAGGAGAAAAACATAGGGCTCTACGACCTCTACACCGCAGATGAAGTCTTCGTAACAGGAACTGCTGCGGAAATCGCTCCAATAGTTGAAATCGATGGGAGAATAATAGGAGATGGAAAACCAGGGAAATTAACGAAGCTCTTAATGGCGGAGTTCGAAAAACTCACGCAGACAGAGGGAGTTCCAATATATGAGTGAAGAAAGTGAACTCTTTACACTTTTGGTGGAGCTCGAGGATAAACCAGGACAACTGCTTAGAGTTCTCGAACCAATCGCAAAGAATGGTGGCAACATCGTCGGAATTGTTCATCAACGCGGAAGAAAAACTCCTTTGAACCGAGTTCCGGTGGAGATTTCATTCACAGCTGAATCAAAGAAGGCTGAAAAGATCTTCAGAGAGCTTCAGGACTTTGCAGTAGTTAGAAGCTTCGGAAAGATCAAAAGCTTTGCAATTTCACTACTGCTCATTGGACACGTGGTGCACACGGATTTGAGTGACACGATAAAGAGGATAGACAACGCAGAAGCTGAATGCGTTGAGTTAAACTTGCGGATGCCGGAACTCAACCAACCATCGACCGCGATATTAACGATAACCGCAAAAAGCGAAGAAGCGCTGGAGAAGGCAATTGAGCGGGTGAGGGAAATATGCAGAGAAAAGAAAATTTTAGTCGTTGAACCAGTGGATGTGATATGATCAAAATTGCAATCATAGGTTTTGGAACCGTCGGACAAGGGGTAGCGGAGTTGCTCGTCAGAAAGAGGGATGAAATCGAGAAAAAGATCGGAAAGTTCAAAGTTGTCGCCATCTCAGATCTAACTGGCTCTATTTCAGGGGAATTCAAACTCGAAGATGCTATAGAGATTAGGAAAAAGGGTAAATTGCCGGAGGAAAGGGCTACGAGCGAGATTGTAGAGCAGGAAGATTACGACGTGATGATCGAAGTAACCACAACTAGGCTCGACGAGAGCGGAATAGCCTACATGAAGACCGCGCTAAACAGAGGGGCGAGCGTGATCACGAGCAACAAAAGCATCGCGGTTGCTTTGCCAGATCTTTTAAAGTTGGCTGAGAAAAAGAACGCGAGATTGCTCTACGAAGCAACCGTTGGCGGTGCTATGCCTGTTATAAGACTGCTCAACAGCTACTTAGCGCTTTGTGAGATAAGGAGCCTTAACGGAATCCTGAATGGGACTTGCAACTACATCCTTACGAGGATGGAAGAAGAGGGTTTGCCCTACAGCCAAGTTTTAAGGGAAGCGCAAGAGATGGGAATCGCCGAATCGAATCCGACTGCAGACGTTGAGGGAATTGACGCGGGAATAAAGCTTGTCATCTTAGCGAACACGATCGGAATTCCAGCGAAGTTTGAGGAAGTTGAGAGAGAGGGGATAACTAAGATAACACCGCATGCTTTCAAGGTTGCGATGCAAAAGGGGTTCACGATAAGGTTGATCGCAGAAGCGAATCGTAGGAAGCTAAGGGTTTCCCCGAGGCTTGTGAAGATCAACAGCCCACTTGCGATAAAAGGAACTTTGAACGCCCTTTTGATCCACACCGATACAGCGGGCGAGATCTTTGTCGCAGGTCGTGGTGCTGGAAAATTTGAGACCGCGAGTGCAATACTATCTGACCTCTATGAACTCTTTAGATGTTCTGGAAATCGTTAAAGTTGTTCTCGTCTCGATATTTTTGGTCTACGCATGCTCTCTTGATATCAAAAGTAGGATTGTGCCAAACAAAGTTTGGAAGATGATGTTAATAGCAACGCTACCGTTGCTCGGATACGAGATCTACCTACTTTTCTTTAAAAATCCGATCTCCTTGATCTTTGCAACGCTCGGTGCAGTGTTCATGATCGCGTTCGCTTACTTTCTCTACGCGATAAACGCATACGGTGGTGCGGATGCAAAGGCTTTGATGTGCCTCGCAATCGTCTTTCCCTTTTATCCTCGGATCGGAGATTTTCCCATCCTCAACCAAGGTTTTGGACTCTTTGCATTCTCAGTTCTCGCAAATTCTGTTATATTTGCTCCATTCATGATGGTTTCTCTGCTCCTTCGAAACCTATGGAAAGAAGGTCTCAAAGGATTTCTAAAAAATCCACTTTTCTACGTTGCTGGCTACAGGATTCCAGTTGGTAGGATAAGATTTCACAACCTCTTTGAGCTCGTTGACGAAAAAGGAGAGTTGAAGAGGTTGAAAAAAGCTGTTGAATGTGACGAAGAGAAGTTGCGCCGTCTAAGAAATTACGGTATCGAAGAAGTCTGGGTGACACCAGCGTTGCCGTTCATAGTGTTTATAACCATCGGATTTTTCTTCGCAGTAGTAGCGGGCGACTTCATCGTTGAAGTTCTCAAATTTCTAATGAAAAAGTAAAAAATTAATCCGAAACTTCTTTTCCGAGCAGTTTTTTAATCCTTGGAGGCGTTTCAGACGCTTTTATCGGAGAGTTTGGAATTAAAACTTCCTTTCCATTGAGCTTTACCTTTAAAAAGCTTCTCCTAATCTTCCAGTGCTCGTCCTGTAGAACTTCCTTCAACGTGTTTATTTTAACGATCACAGGTCTTCCAAGGAATTTTCCGAAGAAAGGAAGTCTTGATTTTCGCATCTTTGCTGACTTCTTCAGCAAACCTCTTATCGTGAAATTCCGCAGGGTTTTGTTCAACTCCTCGTCAAGAACTCTGATTCGCTCAAGGTCATCCGAGATCCTATCGAGTGTGAACTTCCAATCTGGTTCAAGATCCCATCGGTTTAGTATCTTGAGCAATGCCCTAAAATCCGCATCCGTGGGAGTTGCAAGCGCGATGTAGCCATCTTTGACCTTGTGGTAACCGAAGGGGTACATGAGGTAATCTATCGTCCCAAATCGCCCCCTTGGTTTCTCAAACAAGAACCCCATAACTGCTGGGAAGGTCGTAACCACTGCAAGCGCGTCGTTCGTTGCAACGTCTACGAATTGTCCCCTTCCACTTCTCAGCCTCTCAAGCAAAGCTATCATTGCACCAACCGCAGCATTAACACCCGCCATAGCCCAAGCAGCCCAAAGTCCAGCACGAAGCGGATAAGAATGCTCACCCGAGAGATAGGGGTTGCCTATGAGCATAGGATAGCCGTTGTAGGCTTGTGCAGTAAGATCTGAGTCTGGAACGTTTTTAAACTCCTTGGCTTTTGATGTAAAGTGCCCAAAGGGAGAAATTGCGACATATATAGCCTTTGGGTTCCTTTCTGAGATCTGCCTGTAACCAATTCCGATAGAGTCGAGGTAACCTGGAAGTGTTCCGTCGATGATGACGTCTGCAGAGAATATCTTTTCCTTTATTTCATCGCTGAACTTCACGATCTCCTTGTTTCTGCTTTCTACAAAGTATGGAATTCCAACCTCTCCAATTTTTACACCAAATGGGCTGATTTTTTTCGCTTCATCGCTGAACTCAACTCTTAAAACTTTTGCGCCCATCTCTGCAAACAAAGAACCTGTAATCGCGGCAGCAAAGTTCTCCTCAGCAATTTCCACGACAAAAACGTCCTCTAAAGCCAAAGGCTTTGAATCTTCGCTGAAGAGCTTCATCAGAATTTCATCCCTCTTCATCCTTCTCACCCTTGAACACTTCATCCCTTTCAGCGCTCCAGATCAAGGGTGGCGCAATTCCAGGCATTTCGTCCCAGTAGCCAATTACACCTTCTTCCTCGAGCTTCTTGATCTCCTCGTCGTTCATCTTCAGCCACTTTTTGAGCACGAGCCTGTTGTGGTAGCCTACAGGTCTCCCAAGCCACTTTATCTTCCCAGGAGTTTCGCTCATCTCAACTATGGCGCCGGTAATTGGAATCTCTCCGAGCAATCGATCTCTAAACTTCAAAAGGCTTCCTCTTTCCCATCTCCAGGGATCTTCGATCACTTCTTTATCGTCTAAAACCGGTTGAACAGGTATTCCGAGTTTCTTTGCGATTTCTAGAATCTCGTCTTTTGTTTTTTGTTCAACCCACTTTGCAACTTTGGCGTTCAGCTCCTTGATTTTTTCTTTCCTCAACCTGTTTCCATCCTCGAGCTCTGGAATCAAAGATCTAAGGGCGTTGAACTGCGAGTTCGTAAGTATCGAGATTGCAACGAATTTCCCATCCTTGGTTCTAAAAATCCCCGAAGGACTTGAAGCTGGGTCTAAATTTCCAGTTTTTCCGATCTCATCTCCGGTGACGCTGTAGAACGTGAAGTCATACATGAATCTCATTAGAGATTCGCACTGCGAGATGTCGATGTATTGCCCTTTTCCAGTCTTTTCCCTGTGGTAGAGGGCAGAAAGCACCGCAAAGATTGCGATCATCGATGGCAAGTAGTCGCCAAAGTAATCTGGGAGCTTGTAGAACTCATCTACATCTTCCCAGCCTGTTTTCATCGCAACACTTGAAACGCCTTGTGCTGCTACATCGAAGCTTGGCATTCTGCTCAAGGGACCGTATTGACCGTATCCCGAACAGCTTACGTAGACTATCCTCGGATTAACCTTCACGATTCTATCGTAACCTATTCCCATCGCCTCCACGAGTCCTGCGCTGAGGTTCTCAACGAAGACGTCTGCTTGCTTTAAGAGTTCAAAGATTATCCTCCTCGCCTTTTCATTTCTCGCATCCATCGCAACTACGTATTTGTTTGCGTTCAGAATTGCGTAGAGCAGATTTGCTCGGTTGTAAAATCTTCCAAAGATCGCAGCAGCCCTATACCTATCCCCTTCGCCAGGAGTCTCGATTTTCACAACCTCAGCACCGAATTGTGCAAGAACTCTGCCTATGTTTGGTCCAAATATAAAGTGTGTTATTTCCACAACCTTTAAGCCTTTGAGCGCTTCGCCACGCCCTTTCCCTTTCATAAGGGACCCGATAAACTCAAAGTAGTCCGTCATAAGCCTAAATACACCTTCCTTATCCTTTCATCTTTCTCAAGTTCCGAGCTTTTGCCTTGCATCACAATTCTCCCATTCTCAACCACGTAAGCTCGATCCGAGATTTCGAAAACTCTCTTTGCGTTCTGATCTGATAGAAGAATAGTAACACCTTCCTCTCTTAGCTTCTGAAGTAATCTGTAAATTTCCATTGCAACCTTTGGAGCTAACCCAAGGCTTGGTTCATCGACAAGCAATAGCTTCGGCTTTGACATCAAAGCCCTTCCAATTGTGAGCATCTGCTGTTCTCCACCGCTCAGAGTTCCAGCAAGCTGAGCCCTTCGTTCACTTAACCTTGGAAAAAGTGAATATACAAACCTGAGGTTCTCAGACTTCTTTTTCCAAGCTTCACCATTTATTGCGCCCATCAACAAGTTCTCCTCAACAGTTAAGAATGGAAACAGCTTTCTACCTTCGGGAGCAATTGCAATACCCTTCTTTATTATTTCGTGCGTCTGTAAGTCGTTGATCTTCTCGTTCTCAAAAACAATTTCTCCTTTCCTTGGTTTGATGACTCCTATGACCGAGTTCAATATCGTTGTCTTCCCAGCGCCGTTGGGACCAATGAGTCCAACGATCTCTCCCTTGTTCACCTCTAAGCTTATCTCGCTGACCGCCATTATCTTTCCATACCAGACTTCGATGCCTTCGAGCCTCATCATATCTCTTCACCGATGTAAGCTTCGATGACTTTCTGATCTCTCGAAACCTCTTGCGGAGTTCCATCTGCGATGATTTTTCCGTAGTGCATCGCAACAACTCTCTCCACGGATCTCATCAGAATTCTGAGCACGTGCTCTACCCATATGATCGTTAAATCGAACTCTTCTCTGATCCTCGTGATCAACTTCGAGACATTCTCAGCTTCCGCCGGGTTTAACCCAGCCATTGCTTCGTCGATCAGCAAAAGTTTTGGCTTTAAAGCCAACGCCCTCGAAAGTTCGAGCAATCTCATCTCGTAGATTGGAAGGTCTTTGGCAAGAACGTCTCTTCTCTTGAGCAAACCAAAGAGGTCAAGGTAATATATAGCCTCTGCAGATGCTTCGTGTAGAGTTAAGTTCTCTCCACCGTTTTTGCAGATAATAGCGTAGAGAACGTTCATAAGCGCAGTCATGTTCCCGACGAGTCTTGGATTCTGAAAAGTCCTCGCAATTCCTTTTTTAGCTCTGTAGAAGGGTTTCTTCCAAGTTATGTCTTCTCCACCAAAAACCACCCTTCCCTCGTTTGGATAGTAAAAACCGGAGACCAAGTTTATCAGAGTGCTCTTCCCAGCGCCGTTGGGACCAATGAGTCCAACGATCTCTCCCTTCTCTATTTTTATACTTACGTCGTCGACTGCAACGATTCCACCAAACCTCTTCTTCACGTTCTTCACATCGAGCATCTTTACCCCCTTCTTATCTTTATCGATGGGAAGTATTCTCGATACCTCTTCTTCCTATACAACCCCCAGAAGCCTTCGGGTAGGAAGTAGAGCAATAGAAGCAGTATGATGAAAAGCACGACGATCGAAAGCTCACCAAAGGTGACCCTTGTAATTTCCCTCAACGAAGCAATGACGTAGGCGCTCAAAACAACTCCATAGATCGCACCTTTACCTCCAAGAGTTGTCGTGAGAAGGATGAGGATTAGAAAAGATGGCTGAAGCCATGCTGGTCCGGTGAAAGATCCGTAGTAGTGCGCTATGAACCAACCCGCAATCGCCATCGCCCCGCTTGTAAGCGTGAAAGTCGGTATCTTTATCTTTGCAGTATTTATGCCATAGCTCTCTGCAACTTCTTCGTCTTCGTTTATGACCCCCATGAGAAAACCGTAGCGTGATCTGAGAACTCTGTCTGCAAAGAAGAGGAACAGCAGAACGATTACGAATGAGAGATAGAAGTAAGCGACGCTGTCAAAGAAAACGTTCCCAGTATCGAGAAGTATTGGCACTCCGGGAATTCCGGTTTCCGCGCCGAAGATCTCGGATTGCCAATAGGCAATTTCGAGGAGTATGAATGGTAGGAGTAGGGTTATGAGCACGAAGTAAAGTCCTCGAGATATTATCGTAATTGGGCTAAGGAAGAGCGCTATCAACGCCCCAAAGGCAAAGGAAGCTGGTAAAGTTGCAATCGGTGATAAACCGAAGTTTTTGCTCAGCAAAGCACTCGTGTAACCGCCTATTGCAGCAAAGAAGTGCGGTCCAAAGTTAACACGACCAGTCCCTATCACTTGGACGGTCAGTGGTATTGTTATCATGCACAATATGTTGGCAAAGATTAGCGTTGAGATCAAGCTTAGGACGCTGATCGGGAAGATCTGTGAAATTCCAATGATTATTAGCGGAATAGCCAGCCATAAAATTACCCCGATAATTGGATTTCGCCAGTATCGTGGCTCTATCACCCACTCGAACTTTCTGTTGAAAGCGTGTATTATCAACCTTCCCCTTCTTGGTTCTAACCTCACCATATCGTCTCAGCCCTCGCAAGACCACGTGGCTTGAAGATGAGGACCACTATCACCACTACGAGCGCAGCCAAGAGCATCATCCTTGGGTTAATCATGAAGCCAGTGACTGCGAAAACGAGGCCAAGGATGTAGGAAGCCATTATCGTTCCCTTTAGATTCCCAAGTCCTCCAAGAACTGTGGCTAAAATTGCATAAGTGAACAATGGCCAGCCAATGAATGGGTTCAGCGCCCATACTGGAGAGATGAGCAGTATTATGATTCCCGGTGGAATTGAAGCTATGAAAAGGGCGAGGATGAACATTCTGTCGAAGTTTACACCCATCAGCTTCGATGCGAATGGATCTTGGCTTATAGCACGCATTATCAGTCCAACCTTGGTCCTTGTAAGTAAGATCAAATATATCGCCGTGATCACTATTGCGCTAAAAGCTACGACTACAAGTTGCGCAGGAACGCTTGCACCCGCAATCGTTAAAGTTTCCCTTGTGACCGAAGTGGGCAAGTAAACCCCGACGATCTCGGGATAAGCGAAGTTTACCAGTTCTTCGAGTATGATGAACACTGAAAGTAGCGCTGCGAGTAGGTAGTCTTC